>NZ_CP014870.1:4654166-4956333 GCF_001661075.1 Pseudomonas silesiensis | reverse complement strand
GTGGGCAGGCCGTGCGGCCAGGCGGGCTTCCAGGGAGTTGGCGACGTCTGTGGCAATGATTGCGTAAAGCATGTCAGTCCTCGGTTTTTGGCGTTGTGGTATCGGCGTCGTGCAGATGGCGGGACAGGTAGATGCCCTGTGCGACCAGGAACAGCAAGGTCATGCCCAGGCTGCCGAAGACCTTGAAGTCGACCCAGTAGCTCTGGAAGGTGAACGCGACAAACAGGTTGGCGGCGCCACAAAACAGGAAAAACCCGATCCAGGCGATGTTCAGTCGGGTCCAGACCGGCTCCGGCAGGGTCAGTGCGTGGCCCATGATGCGCTTGATCAACAATTGATCACCGACGAAATGGCTGCCGATGAACGCCAGGGCAAACAGCCAGTTGACCACCGGGGCTTTCCATTTCAGGAAGGTTTCGCTGTGGAACGCCAGGGTCAGGCTGCCGAAGACCAGGCAGGCGATGAGGGTCAGCCACTGGCTCTTTTCCAGCTTGCGCTGCTTGATATAGAGCGCGCCGTAGACCACCAGGGAGCTGACGATCAGCATCGCGGTGGCGCTGTAGATACCGCCGACGGTCAGTTGATGACCGGCGATATCGACCACCCGGGGCTCGATTTTGAACACGATGAAGAACAGCAGAAGCGGGATGAAATCGATGAATTGTTTCACAGTGGCAGCCAGAAGCAGGATGTGGCGGCATAATAACAAACATATGGGCGCGCGATAGCGCCAGCTGATTTGAGGTAACACATCCCCGTGAATGTTGATTTGCACTGCCACAGCACGGCCTCCGATGGCGCCTTGGCGCCTGCGGTCCTGGTTGCGCGTGCGTTCGAAAAAGGCGTGCGAGTCCTGGCCTTGACCGATCACGACACCCTCGAGGGCCTTGATGAGGCCCGCAGCGCGGCGTCCGCGCTGGGCATGCAACTGGTCAATGGCGTCGAATTATCCTGCACCTGGGGCGGCGCGACCATCCACGTGCTGGGCTACGGATTCGATGTGAATGCAGTACCGTTGGTCGAGGCGATTGCCAGATTGCACGATGGCCGCTGGCTACGGTCCGAAGAAATAAGCCGCAAGCTGGCGTTGAAAGGCATGCCGGGAGCGCTGGACGGTGCCCGGGCCATTCAGCAGGAACTGGGCGACAGCGGCAACGCGCCGGCCCGTCCGCATTTCGCCGACTGGATGGTGCGCGAGGGTTACGTCAAGGATCGCGCCGAGGCGTTCCGCAAATGGCTGGGTGCCGGCAAGCTGGGGGACGTCAAGCAACACTGGCCGACCCTGGAAGACACCGTCGAAACCCTGCGCGCGGCGAAAGCCTGGGTCAGCCTGGCGCATCCCTGGCATTACGATTTCACTCGCAGCAAACGTCGCCGGCTGATTGCCGACTATATTCAAGCAGGGGGCCACGCGATCGAAGTGGTCAATGGCCATCAGCCCGCCGAGCAAGTGGGCAGCCTGGCGATTCTAGCCCGGGAGTTCGGTCTGCTGGTCAGCGCCGGCAGTGATTTTCATGGCCCTGGAGGCTGGTCCGAGATCGGTGAATATCGCCCGCTCCCGGAGGATCTGCCGCCATTGTGGTGTCGATTCAAACATGAGCCAATTATTGCCGCCGTCTGAACAGGTAGAGAATGTGAGTCAATTTTTCCAGATTCATCCGGAAAACCCGCAAGCGCGCCTGATCAAACAGGCTGTCGAGATCATCCGCAAAGGCGGGGTGGTGATTTATCCCACAGACTCTTCCTACGCCATTGGTTGCCAGATCGGTGACAAGAACGCCGTGGAGCGCGTGCGCCGCTTGCGTCAACTGGACGAGAAGCACAACTTCGCGCTGATCTGCAGCGACCTGTCGCAGTTGGGGCTGTTCGCCAAGATCGACACGGGCACTTTCCGGCTGCTCAAGGCGCATCTGCCGGGGCCTTACACCTTCATCCTCAACGCCACCCGCGAAGTCCCGCGCCTGTTGTTGCACCCGAAAAAACGCACCATTGGCCTGCGCGTGCCGGCCCATCCGATTGCCCTGGCACTGCTGGAAGAGCTCGGCGAACCGTTGATGAGCGTGACCCTGATCATGCCCGGCGACACCGACCCGATGAGCGATCCTTACGAAATGCGCCAGTTGCTCGAGCATCAGGTCGACCTGATCATCGACGGCGGTTTCGGCGGGATCAAGGCGTCCACCGTGATCAACCTCGCCGATGGCGAGCCGGAAGTGATCCGCGTCGGTTGTGGCGACCCCGCGCCCTTCATGGCCGAAGCCTAGATGTCCGCGGTAGAACCCGTCGACGATCAGGCCGGAGCCCAGCAAGAGCTGCCCTTCGCGATGGTCTATGGCCAGGCGGTCATGGAGATGCCGCTGGATTTGTATATCCCGCCGGACGCGCTCGAGGTGTTTCTCGAAGCCTTCGAAGGCCCCCTCGACCTGTTGCTGTACCTGATCCGCAAACAGAACATCAACATCCTCGACATCCCGGTGGCGGAAATCACCCGTCAGTACATGGGGTATGTCGAATTGATGCAGTCGGTGCGCCTGGAGCTGGCCGCGGAATACCTGGTGATGGCCGCGATGCTGGCCGAAATCAAGTCGCGGATGTTGCTGCCCCGTGCCGAAACCATCGAAGCCGAAGAAGACGACCCCCGCGCCGAACTGATCCGGCGCTTGCAGCAGTACGAACGCTTCAAGGCGGCCGCTGAAGGCATCGATGGCTTGAGTCGCGTCGGCCGAGACGTGGTGGTGCCCAAGCTGGATGCCCCGGAGGCCCGTGCGCGCAAGCTGTTGCCGGATGTGAGTCTGGAAGAATTGCTGATGTCCATGGCCGAGGTCCTGCGCCGGGGCGACATGTTCGAAAGCCACCAGGTCAGTCGCGAGGCATTGTCCACCCGCGAACGCATGAGCGATGTGCTGGAACGGCTCAAGGGCGGCGGTTTCGTGCCCTTCGTCGAGCTGTTTACCGCTGAGGAAGGACGCCTCGGGGTGGTGGTGACTTTTATGGCGATCCTCGAACTGGTCAAGGAATCCCTGGTCGAGCTGGTGCAGAATGAGCCGTTCGCGGCGATCCACGTCCGGGCCCGAGCCGAATAACGAGTTGAATCATGAACCTGAGTGAACCCCGCGAGCTCGCGCCACTGCTTGAGGCCTTTTTGTTGGCCTCGGGAAAACCGCAATCGCTTGAACGCCTGTTCGAACTCTTCGAAGAGGCCGAACGACCGGAGCCGCCTGTCTTCAAGAAAGCGCTGACGATTCTGGCCAAGTCCTGCGACGGCCGCGCCTTCGAGTTGAAGGAAGTGGCTTCCGGGTATCGCCTGCAGATCCGCGAAAAGTTCTCGCCATGGGTGGGGCGTCTGTGGGAAGAGCGTCCGCAACGCTATTCCCGCGCCATGCTCGAAACCATGGCCCTGATCGCCTATCGCCAACCGATTACCCGGGGCGAAATCGAAGACGTACGGGGTGTGGCGGTCAACACTCACATCGTCAAGACCCTGCTGGAACGCGAGTGGATTCGCATCGTCGGCTACCGCGACGTGCCCGGCAAACCGGCGATGTTCGCCACCACCAAAGTCTTTCTCGATCACTTCAACCTGAAGAACCTCGACGATCTGCCACCGCTTGCCGAGCTGCGCGAACTGGAACCTGATCCGGTGCTGGATTTCGACGACGCCCCGGTGCCTGCCGGGTTGCAGGAATTGGCCGACGCCAGTGCCGAGCCGGAAGAGCCGAAGGAAGAAACCAGTTTCCATACGTTGTTGCAGGAGCTGGACACGATGGAGGAGGGGCTCAAGACCGATTTCGACGACATCCTGCGCGATGGTGCGGTGACTGATTCCGTAGAGGTGGAGGAACAGCCTGAGATCGAAGCTGAACTTCAGGTCGAGGCCGAGACCACAGTTGAAGAAGAGCGGGAAGAAACGCGGCAAGAAGTGCAGGAAGAAGAGCGGGAAGATGATGTGCTTGGCGTCGCCGAAGCTCGCGAAAAACTCCTGGCCGCTGTTGCCGCGCTCGAACAAGCGAATCCCGAGCCCGAATTGACCGACGAAGAGGCTGAAGCCAAAGCCCTCGCCGAAGCTATCGAAGCCGAACGCCGAGAATTCGAAGACTGACCCACACTCTGCTGACACTCCAAATCCCCTGTAGGAGCGAGCTTGCTCGCGATGGTGTGTCAGTCAAATCAACGTTAACTGACACACCATCGCGAGCAAGCTCGCTCCTACAGGGGGTCATGTGTTGTTTGGAGTTATCGATGAGCTCAACCAAAGACCCCTGCATCAGCGTCTGCAAATTCACCGACGACATCTGCATCGGCTGCGGCCGCAGCAAGCGCGAGATCAAGGCCTGGAAGAAACTCGACAAGGTCGACAAGCGCACGGTGCTGGCTGAGGCGGCGTTGCGGTTGATCAAGCTCGGTGCCACCGGCCGGCGGAAAAGCAAATAACCTGGCCTTCATCGACTAGTCTCTGATGCGCGAATGCTTCCATGAGCGTATGATTCGCGACCCTCCGGCGATCCCTTCGCCCGAGTGCCCAGCTTTCACGCTTCAGGCCCCTCACTTCAGGGCTGCCTGAACAGACCACACCGGGAGGTGCCCAGATGAGTATCAAAGACCAGAAAGACGACCAGGAAATCGGCCCAGCAGGCGAAAAACTGCAGAAAGTCCTCGCCCGTATCGGCGTCGGCTCGCGCCGTGACGTAGAAGCCTGGATCAGCCACGGCCGCATCAAGGTCAATGGCAAAGACGCCACCCTCGGCCTGCGCGTCGACATGCACGACGCCATCACCATCGATGGCAAGGTGATCAAGCGCGAAGAAGCCGCCGAGTCGGTACGCCGCGTGATCATGTACAACAAGCCCGACGGCGAAATCTGCACCCGCCTCGACCCGGAAGGCCGTCCAACCGTTTTCGACAAGATGCCGCGCCCGAAAGAAGGTCGCTGGATCAACATCGGCCGCCTGGACATCAACACCACCGGTTTGCTGATGTTCACCACCGACGGTGAACTGGCCAACCGCCTGATGCACCCGTCCTACGAAATGGACCGTGAATACGCAGTTCGTGTGCGTGGCGAAGTCGATGACGAAATGATCGAGCGCCTGAAGGCGGGCGTCGTCCTCGAAGATGGCCCGGCCAAGTTCACCGACATCAAGCAAGCCCCGGGTGGCGAAGGTTTCAACCACTGGTACCACTGCGTGGTCATGGAAGGTCGCAACCGCGAAGTCCGTCGTCTGTGGGAATCCCAGGGCCTGGTGGTCAGCCGTCTGAAGCGCGTGCGTTTCGGTCCGGTGTTCCTCAACTCCGACCTGCCGATGGGTCGCTGGCGCGAAATGAGCCAGTACGAAGTCGACATTCTGAGTGCTGAAGTGGGCCTGACGCCGGTGGCCATGCCGCAGATGAACGCCAAGAGCAAAGACAAGCTCGATCGCATGCAGCGTAAATCGTCGCGTCCGATGGGCAAGACCGAGCGCGTGCGTTCGTTGCGTCCAGCCATCGGTAACCAGACCGCTGCTACGCCGCGTGACTCCCGTGAACCGCAAATCGAAGGCGAGCGTCCAGCCCGCAAGCCAGCAGCACCTCGTGCTGACGGCGAGCGCGGTCCACGCACGCCACGTCCGGCCAACGGTCGCACCGAGCGCGGTGAAGGCCGTGGTGCGCCAAGCGGTGGTCGCAGTGATCGCGGCGCCCCGGCAGGTCGTGGTGAACCTCGTGGTGATGCGAGTCGCGGTACGCCAGTGGCGGACCGTCCGTCCGACACCAAGCGTCCGGCCAAGCCGGCACCGAAGAAGCGCCCGGGGATCGTCCTGGTCGACAAGGACGCGCCATCGGGCAAACGCCGCGGTGCGCCAGCCGGTTCCGGCCAGCGTCCGGGTTTCGGTCGTCGCAAGCCTGAGTAAGCGGTAAACGCTTCATCAAAAACGCCAACCTTCGGGTTGGCGTTTTTTTTTCTCTGGCGTTAGTGATGTGGTGAATGTCAGGGCCTCTTCGCGAGCAAGCCCGCTCCCACAGGGTGAGCGGGTGTACGCAAGGTCCGCATGCACCCCCGGACACTGTGGGAGCGGGCTTGGTCCGGGCGGCGTTCCGACGAAGACGCCAGTGGCAACTCCACCAGACTCGGACTGGAAAACCAGCGTTACGTCCTGTAACGAAAATCTTACGAAATCTACTGCTCAGTCCTGTGGAATCGGGATTGTCCAGACACTGTAAGGAAATGCTTCCATCCACTTGCCATGTCGAACCCTTCCCAGCCCTCTGGCCCGCTTGTTTCAAAGCCTCATCAAGGATCAGATGCGCCTCATGCCTGTCGTGCAGGTGCATAACAAGAAGGAGGCGCAATGTACGCCGTGACTCGATTCCATCTCTTCCCTCGGGGCGATTTTTCTGGCGCCTCCGTCGATGACCCGCAAAGGTCTGACTCTTTTTTTGCAGCCGCCCGAGACACTCGGGGCGGACACAGGCAATCCCGGCAAACGACACGTTGATCCAACGGTGTCTGGCAGCAGGGGGTTACAGGTGTACAATGCGCCGCGTTTTAACTGTGACCTCCTGCGCATCTGCGCAAACCTCAAGGTTATCCGCCTTGTTCACTCCGCCACGTCACGAGCGTGTCGGGTCCGATTTCGTCACAGATAAAAACAAACAGGTGACGCATGACCGTTGTAAAAACGCTGGACTCCCGGTGCCTGCGCTGGGGTTTGATCGGCGCTGCTTGAAGCCGTAACCGAGCAGCAACGTCTAACGAACATCATCAAACCTTGCGTGAGACCCTTTTCATGAGTGGACAAAACTCGCATTCAGGCGAGCTGAAGCGCGGCCTGAAAAATCGCCATATTCAACTGATCGCCCTCGGTGGCGCGATCGGTACCGGACTGTTCCTCGGCTCGGCCGGCGTACTGAAATCCGCCGGCCCGTCGATGATCCTCGGCTACGCCATCTGCGGCTTCATTGCTTTCATGATCATGCGCCAGCTGGGCGAAATGATTGTCGAAGAGCCGGTGGCCGGTTCCTTCAGCCACTTCGCGCACAAGTACTGGGGCGGTTTCGCCGGCTTCCTGTCGGGCTGGAACTGCTGGATCCTGTACATCCTGGTGGGCATGTCGGAGCTGACCGCAGTCGGCAAATACATCCATTACTGGGCGCCGGACATCCCGACCTGGGTCTCGGCCGCGGGGTTCTTCGTCCTGATCAACCTGATCAACCTGGCCAACGTCAAAGTGTTTGGCGAGGCCGAGTTCTGGTTTGCGATCATCAAGGTCGTGGCCATCGTCGGCATGATTGCCCTCGGCAGCTACCTGTTGGTCAGCGGCAACGGTGGTCCGCAAGCGTCGGTGACCAACCTGTGGTCCCACGGCGGCTTCTTCCCGAACGGCGTCAGCGGTCTGGTCATGGCCATGGCGATCATCATGTTCTCCTTCGGCGGCCTGGAAATGCTCGGTTTCACTGCGGCAGAAGCCGACCAGCCAAGAACCGTGATCCCCAAGGCCATCAACCAGGTGATCTACCGCATCCTGATTTTCTACATCGGTGCGCTGGTCATCCTGCTGTCGCTGACCCCGTGGGACAGCCTGCTGGCAACCCTGAACGCCTCTGGCGATTCCTATAGCGGCAGCCCGTTCGTGCAAGTGTTCTCGATGCTCGGCAGCGACACCGCCGCGCACATCCTCAACTTCGTGGTCCTGACCGCGGCATTGTCGGTGTACAACAGCGGCACCTACTGCAACAGCCGCATGCTGCTGGGCATGGCGGAGCAGGGCGATGCGCCCAAAGCCCTGGCGAAGATCGACAAGCGCGGTGTGCCTGTGCGTTCGATCCTGGCGTCGGCGGCAGTGACGCTGATCGCCGTGCTGCTGAACTACCTGATTCCCCATAGCGCCCTGGAGCTGTTGATGTCGCTGGTGGTCGCAACCCTGGTGATCAACTGGGCAATGATCAGCTTCTCGCACTTCAAGTTCCGCCAGCATATGGACAAAACCAAACAGACGCCGCTGTTCAAGGCCCTGTGGTACCCGTACGGCAACTATGTGTGCCTGGCGTTCGTGGTGTTCATTCTGGGCGTGATGCTGTTGATCCCGGGGATCCAGATCTCGGTGTACGCAATTCCGGTGTGGGTTGCGTTCATGTGGGTCTGCTACGGCATCAAGAACAAGCGCAGCGCGCAGCAGGTAACGAATACCGCTCCAGCCGTGAAGTAGATATAACTTGAAAACAATAAACCCGGCGATGGCCGGGTTTATTGTTTGTAGGAATTATCAATATTGTCTGTAGGATTTACTTTTCCGCTATCAATGTAGTTGCTGAATCTCGATTGCCGGGGTGCTGGATAAAAGGAGTGTAACTGGGTGCCCCCTGTTTCAACTGGCCGTGCTCATCCCAATCGGTGGGCGAATTAAATGGAAGTACCGCTGCTTGATCAATATCGGCGCAGAACGAACTGTAGCGCAGCAGTTCCTCGTTCAAGTCGCGTCCCGATGCCGTACAGTCTGCCCATATGCCGTGTACCAGATACGACTGCAGCACATCGAAACCAACATAACGAAAGGCATACTGGATCGGCCATAACAGCAAGTGGGTGTTGCCCTCGCGACCGTTCGGCGCGCATTCGTCCGCCGACGAGCCGGTCGTTACACACAAAAGCACTTTCTTTCCCCGACACACGCCTTGTTCGAAGCGCTGTTCACTGGAGTAAAGGCCGCCGTACACCAGTACCCGATCCATCCATCCCTTGAGCATCGCGGGTGCGCCGAACCACCACAGCGGAAACTGCACAATCACCAGATCCGCCCAGTGAATGGCCGCCAGTTGACTCTCCACCTGCGCGGGCAGGGCGTCATTTTCGTAGCCAAAGCGCTGTTCGGCCTGTACGTCGAACCGATGGCTGTTCTTGCGTGGGTGAAAGTGCCTGGCGTGCTCGCAAGGATCGAAGTCGTGCGCATACAAGTCGGTTACTTTGACTTTATGTCCCAGGTTTTCAAAAGAAACGGTGGCAGCAGTGACGAGACTGTTATTGAACGATGCGGATTCCGGGTGTGCACACACTATGTAGATATTCATTATTGATAATGATCTCCAGGATTGAGCGGGTACTTTTTTCACGGCTCAGGATAGACGTGAAACCCTTGAGTACTTCCCTCGATTGTGTTCCAGGATGTAATTGATCAATACTGACTTTAATACCTTCATACTGATACAGAGTCAGGCGCGATGGCTGGTGAGGTGCTTCATCCGCTTTCGTGGCAGGGCTCAGCATGAAACCCGGTTGGGGTATATCAACCGGGTTAAGACGCTTATGCCATCCTGACTTCGTTCAACAGTTCGGGGTGACGATCAAGCACCTTGAGCAGCTTGATCAGGGCCAATGGGGGCTTGGTCTTGCCATTCTCATAGCGCGAGAACGCATTAACTCCGCCCCCGAAAATTTCTGCCGCCTCACGCTGGTCAAGATCGAGCTTTTTGCGCACGGTCGTGATAAAGCCCGGGTCGACAATGGCCGCATTGATCTGCTTCGAGAACCCACGCATTTCACGCATGACACGATCCGACTCAACTGCATCCAGGACAGACTCGGCACAGGCTGGGCAAAAATCGCCAGTCACCGCCGCAATGAAAGTGGTTTCACCTTTGTAGGTATACGGCAGGTCGCGGGTGTCATGGATGAGTTCAGCGGCGCCGCAAACAGGACATTTCATGTTTATAGCTCCTTAAAGGATACGATCAGCACGTCATCAATAACCGTCAGTTTCAGATACACGTCGCCTGCTTGTGTGCTTGGGCGGTACACGTCTTGCCAAATCGTGTGATCGGCATGAGTGGTCATGCTTTTGTAGAAATCAGTTGGTGTGAGCGCCATTACCACCCTCAGCATTTCAGACAGATCAAGCCCCAGCTCATTCGCTCCAACTCGCGCCGCTTGCGTTGTGCGTACCTTACCCTCCTCGATCAAGATTTTGACGGTAGATAGCTTGCAGTGAGGGGTTCTTTTTTCCATTAACTGAATTTAACCCAATAGGTTATTTTTGGCAAATGGGTTAATTGCTTTCTCGTGTGCAGCCAACCCCGCCAAGCGCTGTCAATGCAGGATAATGGAAGGCAGTCGCTAACGGCCTACCCTAAAAGGGTTTTCCTACTGCGGCGAGCTTTGAAAAATTTGAGTGAGAATCCGATGCTGAAGATTTCCAACAACGTGCATCTGCCGGATGCCGAGATTGAGTTGACCGCCATCCGCGCCCAGGGTGCGGGCGGGCAGAACGTCAACAAGGTCTCCAGTGCGGTGCACCTGCGCTTCGACATTCCGGCCTCGTCCTTGCCCGACTTCTACAAGGAGCGGCTGCTGGCGCTGCGGGACAGCCGGATCACCAGCGAAGGCGTGTTGATCATCAAGGCCCAGCAATACCGCACGCAGGAAGCCAACCGCGCCGATGCGCTGGAGCGCCTGACCGAATTGATCCTCAGCGCCACCAAGGTCGAAAAGAAACGCCGTCCGACCAAGCCGACCCTCGGTTCGAAAAAGCGTCGGCTTGAATCCAAGACCAAGCGTGGCAGCATCAAGGCCGGGCGTGGCAAGGTCGACTTCTAGCGCGCGTCCCGCTGTTCGCGATGCTTCTCATCAAAGTGCTTTGGCGCCTGCCGGTACAGGTAAACGCTCAGTGCCAGGCCGCTCAGGGCGGCGAGGGCGGCGAACAGGAAGATCGAGGCAAAACCGAAACCTGCCGCAACCGCACCCGCCAACGGCCCGGTAATCCCCAGCGACAAATCGATGAACAACGAATAAGCCCCGACCGCCGCGCCGCGGCTGGAGGCCGGGACCAGGTTGACCGCTTCCACCCCCAACGCCGGGAACACCAGCGAGAAACCGAAACCGCTCAATGCCGCGCCGGCCAGCGCCCAATTCGCGTCCGGCGCCAGCCACAGCAACAGCAAGCCCAGGGTTTCTACCGACAGGCAGGCGATCGCTACGCGAAAGCCGCCAAGGCGGTTGATCAGGTTGCCGAACAGCAAGCGCGCGCCGATGAAGCTGGCACCGAACAGGCTCAGGCACAGCACCGCGTTATCCCAGTGTTGCGTGGCGTAATACAGGGTGATGAAGGTTGCGATAGTACCGAAACCGATGGAACCCAATGCCAGTCCACAGCCATGGGGAAGCACACGCCCCAGCACATGCATGAACGGCAGCCGTTCGCCGACCACGATGGGCGCCGCGGTTTTCGGCCAGGCCAGCATCAGGCCCAAGGCCGCCAGCAGCATGATGCTCACGCCCATGCTCCACAAGCCCAGTCGACTGACCAGCCACACACCCAGCGGTGCACCGATCGCCAGCGCGCCGTAACTGGCGATGCCGTTCCAGGAGATGACCTTGGCGGTGTTCGCCGCGCCGACCCGGCCGATGCCCCAGCCGATCGAGCCCGAACCGACCAGGCTTTCCGCGCTGCCAAGCACCAGTCGGCCGATCAACAGGCTGATCAGGCTCAAGGTCGGCAGGCTCTGGGTCCAGGCCGACAGCAGCATGAACACACCGCTCAGGCCGCAACCGGCGAGGCCGTACATCACTGCGCGTTTGCTGCCCTTGTTATCGATGATCTTGCCGGCATAAGGCCGGCTGAGCAGGGTGGCCAGGTATTGCACGCTGATCACCAGTCCGGCTATCACCGCGCCGAAACCCAGGTCGCTGTGGACGTACCCCGGCAATACGGCCAGGGGAATGCCGACGTTGAGGTAGCCGATGAAGGTAAACAGGACGATGGAGACGACTTGCAGCGTGACCGCCAGGGGGCGCGGGTTTTCAGGCATGGGGTAAAGGTCCACGGTAAAGCAGGATAGATAGGCTGCTTATGATAGCGGCGCGAGCGGCCGCGGACCGTGAAAAAGTAAAACTATTTGCCGTAGAGGCTTATTCAGGGGTCTGCGGCGCAACAAGTTGCGTCGTGACCAGGGCGGCCAGCGCGTTTTCCTCGCTGCCGAAACGGGCGAGCAAGGCGGCTTGTTTCTCGGGGGACAGGCGATTCCAGATCTCGATCATCTTCTCGGCGGTGCCGATCAGGACGCTGGCCTGGCTCTCGTTGAATTCATTGGTCATGGGGCGGGGCTCTGGGGTTCAGGCGGTGTGGAAAGCGCATGTTAGCGCTTTCCACACGGTCTGGTATTGCAGGTGTATCAGTCTTCGCTGTCGGCCTGGCGGCGTTCAGTTGCTTCTTCCTTCTCGGGCTGTTGGGCACCGGCTTGTTGCGTGGTCGTCTGCTCAGTTTCGTGCAGGCTTGGGAAGGGGAGATTAGGAATCTCGTGCATATCGCGCTCCTCGCAAAGTCTGTTGATAGATCTGGGTAGATCCGCGCTTTTAAAAAGCCTGGGAAGGATACAGCAGTAGAAAAGACAAATAGACTTTTATATCCATTTGTTTCGACGGATGGGGTTGTATAGACAGGTCTGTTGCGTTGCGCGGCTGGGCAATACATACATCGACTGATACACCGCCCCGTGTAGGAGCTGGCTTGCCAGCGAAGACGCTATATCAGCCAATACATGTATTGACTGACGCACCGCCTTCGCTGGCAAGCCAGCTCCTACAAGGGGGGCAGATAGTTATTTGCAGACGTCAGCGATCGCCTCGGCCAGCAGATCCAGGCGCGACGCATCGATCCCCGCCACGTTGGCCCGGCCAGTACCGACCATGTACACGCTGTGCTGATCACGCAGTTTTTTAACCTGCTCCGGCGTCAGCCCGGTGTAGGAAAACATCCCGCGCTGCACGCCAATGTGCGCAAAGCGCTCGCGCAATCCATGCGGCTCCAGCGCTTCCACCAGGCCGCTGCGCAGCTGGGCGATACGCAAGCGCATCGTCTCCACTTCATCAGCCCAGAGACTTTTCAGCTGCGGATCGCCAAGGATGGTCGCCACGACAGCGGCACCGTGATCCGGCGGTGTCGACCACAGGTTGCGGGCGATGTTGGCCAGTTGGCTGCGGATATCCACCAGCTTGTCAGCGGTTTTAGCGCAGACAATCAACGCGCCGGTACGGTCGCGGTACAGGCCGAAGTTCTTCGAGCAGGAACTGGTGATCAGCACTTCCGGCAGTTCTGCAGCGAACAGCCGGGTCGACCAGGCATCCTGTTCCAGGCCATCGCCGAAGCCCTGGTAGGCAAAGTCAATCAGTGGCAACAGGTCACGGCTGCGCACCACCTTCAACAACCGGCGCCAGTCGTCATGGGACAGGTCGAAACCGGTCGGGTTGTGGCAGCAGGCGTGAAGGAGGACGACGTCACCCTTGGGCGCTGCTTCAAGTGCCGCCAGCATGGCGTCGACGTCGAGACGGTTGTCGCTGCCCACGTAAGGGTAGTGACTGACCTTGACGCCCGCCGCGGCGAAGATGGTTTCGTGGATCGGCCAGGTCGGACTGCTCAGCCACACGCCACGGCCCGGCAGGCACTGCGCAATGAAGTCGGCGCTCAAGCGCAACGCACCGGTGCCGCCCGGCGTCTGCGTCACACCGGCCCGTTGTTCGGCGATCAGCGCAGAGTCGGCACCCAGCACCAGCTCATTGATGACTTTGCCAAACGCAGGGTCGCCGTGACCGCCGATGTAGGTCTTGGTGGCCTGGCGATCCACCAGCTGCGCCTCGGCAAGTTTCACCGCCTGAGGGATCGAGGTCAGGCCCTGGGCATCTTTATAGACGCCCACGCCGAGGTCGAATTTGCGCGGGTTCGGGTCCAGCGCATAGGCCTCCATCAGGCCGAGGATCGGGTCACCGGGTACTCGACCTATGGCGTCGAAATGCATTATTTGCGGCCCTCGGCGTCCTTGGCCACTTCGTCGGTGCGCGCGGCCATGATGAAGTCGTTGCGGTGCAGGCCCTTGATGGAATGGCTCCACCAGGTCACGGTGACTTTGCCCCACTCGGTCAGCAGGCCCGGGTGGTGACCTTCGGCCTCGGAGATTTCACCGACGGCGTTGGTGAACGCCAGGGCGTGCTTGAAATTCTTGAACAGGAAAATTTTTTCCAGCTGCATCACGCCGTCGCGAACTTCGATGTTCCAGTCAGGGATCTGCTTGATCAGTACCGGCAGTTCTTCGTCGCTGACTTGTGGGGCATCGGCGCGGCAGGCTTCGCAGTGGGCTTGGTTCAATGTGGACATGATGGGTTCCTGAAATCGAATTATTGGAAATCGGCCGTCAGTCTCGCCACGCTAAACCAAAGCGTGGGTTCCGGACAGGCTCACTTGATTCTAAAAGCTGCGGATCACGCGGCTTTCGGCGGAAACTTCGGGGTGTGCAAGCCCAGCTGCATGCCTTGCTTGACCATGCTCATGATGTCTTCATGAGCCACATCGAACAGGCGCTTGAGGTTCGGCAGGACAAAGTACAGCGGCTGCAGAATGTCGATGCGATACGGCGTGCGCATGCATTCCAGCGGATCGAACGTGTGATGCTCAGGTTCGTCCGACAGGCAGTACACCGTTTCTTTAGGCGAGGAGAGGATGCCGCCGCCGTAGATGCGCATACCTTGCGGCGTATCGACCAGGCCAAACTCGATGGTCATCCAGTATAGACGCGCCAGGTACACGCGCTCTTCCTTGGTCGCCTGCAGGCCGAGTTTGCCGTAGGTGTGGGTGAATTCGGCAAACCAGGGGTTGGTCAGCAGCGGGCAGTGACCGAAAATCTCGTGGAAAATGTCCGGCTCTTGCAGGTAATCCAGCTCTTCGCGGGTACGAATAAAGGTCGCCACCGGAAACTGCTTGCTGGCGAGCAATTCAAAAAAAGTCTGGAAGGGAATCAGTGCAGGTACCCGGGCGACTTGCCAGCCGGTGGTTTCACCGAGAACCTTGTTGATCTCGCCAAGTTGCGGAATGCGGTCGTGGGGCAGACCGAGTTTTTCGATTCCGTCCAGGTATTCCTGGCACGCACGCCCTTCGATCACTTTCAGTTGGCGAGTGATCAGCGTGTTCCACACCGCGTGTTCTTCGGCGGGGTAGTCGATAAAACCTTGCGCATCGGGCTCGCGAGCCACGTAGTGCGTCTGCTTCATGCTGCTCTCCTGCTAGGGGATTTCGTTCTTGTTATGTCCTGCTATGGACTTAGAAATACTCCAAGGTGTTCGGCGTTGCAGCAGATGGTTTGCCGTGATCGTAGGAAAAATCTTTGATTTTCGTAAAGTATTCGTTACGGTTTCCCGGGTGTCGCGCAGGTATTGAGATCTGCGGGTTTGAAATGGCGTCCAGGTGTCACATAATCTTGACGACTATCTGAGCGCCTCGGCAAATAAATAGGGCCGGGAGCACTGCGAAACCTGTGGGAGCGAGCTTGCTCGCGATAGCGGTGGGTCACGCAATTAATGTCGCCTGACACACCCTCATCGCGAGCAAGCTCGCTCCCACAGGCTGCACTTTAGGTATCCAACCCATCCACCGCTTTTTCGGGCCTTTATATGCGTATCAAAGTCCACTGCCAGAACCGCATCGGCATCCTGCGCGACATTCTCAATCTGCTGGTGGAGTACGGGATCAACGTCGCTCGCGGCGAGGTCGGCGGTGAGCATGGCAATGCCATCTACCTGCATTGCCCGAACCTGATCAACATCCAGTTCCAGGCGCTACGGCCGAAATTCGAATCGATTGCCGGGGTCTTCGGGGTCAAGCGTGTAGGGCTGATGCCCAGCGAGCGTCGGCACATGGAGCTCAATGCCTTGCTCGGCGCGCTGGAATTTCCGGTGCTGTCGATCGACATGGGCGGCTCGATCGTCGCGGCCAACCGCGCGGCGGCGCAGTTGCTCGGGGTGCGCGTCGATGAGGTGCCGGGGATCCCGTTGTCGCGCTACGCCGAGGATTTCGACTTGCCGGAACTGGTGCGCGCCAACAAGTCGCGAATCAATGGGCTGCGGGTCAAGGTCAAGGGCGACGTGTTTCTCGCCGACATTGCGCCGTTGCAATCGGAGCATGACGACAGCGAAGCCATGGCCGGCGCGGTACTGACTTTGCATCGCGCGGATCGGGTGGGTGAGCGCATTTATAACGTGCGCAAGCAGGAACTGCGCGGGTTCGACAGCATCTTCCAGAGCTCCAAAGTGATGGCGGCCGTGGTGCGCGAAGCCAGACGCATGGCGCCGCTGGATGCGCCGCTATTGATCGAAGGCGAAACCGGCACCGGCAAGGAGTTGTTGGCGCGCGCCTGCCACCTGGCGAGCCCCCGTGGCCAGTCACCGCTGATGGCGCTCAACTGCGCCGGTCTGCCGGAATCCATGGCCGAGACCGAATTGTTCGGCTACGGCCCCGGTGCCTTCGAAGGGGCGCGGGCCGAAGGCAAACTCGGGCTGCTGGAGCTGACGGCGGGCGGTACGCTGTTTCTCGATGGCGTCGGGGAAATGAGCCCGCGCCTGCAGGTGAAATTGCTGCGCTTCCTGCAGGACGGTTGCTTCCGTCGTGTCGGCAGCGATGAAGAGGTTTATCTGGACGTGCGGGTGATCTGCGCAACCCAGGTCGACCTGTCCGAACTGTGCGCTCGCGGGGAGTTTCGCCAGGATCTGTATCACCGCCTGAACGTGCTGTCGTTGCACATCCCGCCATTGCGCGAGTGTCTCGACGGGTTGACCCCGCTGGTGGAACACTTCCTCGATCAGGCCAGCCGGCAGATCGGTTGCCCGCTGCCGAAACTGGCGCCGGCGGCGATGGAGCGGCTCAGTCACTACCATTGGCCGGGCAATGTCCGGCAGCTGGAGAACGTGTTGTTCCAGGCGGTTTCGTTGTGCGAAGGCGGGACGGTCAAGGCCGAGCACATTCGACTGCCGGATTACGGGGTGCGTCAGCCCCTTGGCGATTTCTCGCTGGAGGGTGGGTTGGATGCGATTGTCGGGCGCTTCGAGAAGGCGGTGCTGGAGCGCTTGTATTCCGAGCATCCGAGCAGTCGGCAACTGGGCAAGCGGTTGGGGGTTTCGCATACCACCATTGCCAATAAGTTGCGCGAGTATGAGGTGGGCAAGACGGAGTCATAGCTGACTCTTGTTGTGGAGGTGCCGGCCCCTTCGCGGGCAAGTCGAATCGTCGCACCGCCGCTCCCACAGGGTTGTCGGTTGTTCATGAATAGTGTGAACCCTGAAGATCCCTGTGGGAGCGGGCTTGCCCGCGAAGGGGCAGGAACATCCAACGCCCACGCCAAGCCTTGCCTCAAAGCGGCATGACACCGCCGGTTTTTCGTCTCCAACCCATTCCCCAATCCCCTCGGAACCCCTCAAACCCTTTGTTTCCCGGCCCCCACGCCGCCAGAAAAAAGTTGGTCTGCAAATTGCTTATCGCTCAGCAGTACAGCACTGGGCGGCAAACGTCCGGCATGCAGAGGAAAGAGTGTGGACAAGTACCTTTATGTGGCAATGACCGGCGCCAGCCAGAATGCACTGGCGCAAAAGGCTCATGCGAACAACCTGGCGAACATCTCCACCAACGGCTTCCAGAAAGACCTGGAGCAGGCGCGTTCGATGCCGGTGTTCGGTGACGGCTTTCCGGCGCGTGCGTTTGCCCTGTCCGAGCGGCCGGCAACTGACTTTTCCCCTGGCGCGCTGGTAGAGACCGGCCGCGACCTCGATGTCGCGGTGCAAGGCAACGGCTGGATTGCGGTGCAGAACCCCGACGGCGGCGAAAGCTACGTGCGCACCGGCAGCCTGAACGTCGACGCCCTCGGCGTGCTGCGGGCCGGCAACGGCATGCCGGTGCTGGGCAATGGCGGGCCGATTGCCGTGCCACCCGAGCAGCAGATCGAAGTCGGCGAGGACGGCACCATCAGTATTCGCGCGATGGGTGAGGGCCCGCGGGTGATGGCGCAAGTCGACCGCATCAAACTGGTCAACCCGGACTTCAAGAACATGACCAAAGGCCTGGACGGTTCGATCCATACCAAGGACGGCCAGCCGGCGCAGGCCGATGCCAACGTAAAGCTGGTGTCGGGATTTCTCGAGTCGAGCAACGTCAATGCCGTGGAAGAAATGACCTCGGTGCTGGCCCTGGCCAAGCAGTTCGAACTGCACGTCAAGATGATGAACAGCGCCAAAGAAGACGACCAGGCCATGGCTCGGGTCTTGCAGATCTAATAATCATCAGAACGTCGCGCCGTTAAACAGGCGCACGAGGAGAATCGAATGCTTCCGGCTCTATGGGTTGCCAAAACAGGTCTGTCCGCCCAGGACACCAACCTGACGACCATTTCCAACAACCTGGCCAACGTCTCGACCACGGGGTTCAAGCGTGACCGCGCCGAGTTCCAGGACTTGCTCTACCAGATCAAGCGCCAGCCAGGCGCCCAGTCGACCCAGGACAGCGAACTGCCGTCGGGTCTGCAACTGGGTACCGGTGTGCGTATCGTCGGCACCCAGAAAAACTTCACCGCCGGCAGCCTGCAGACCACCGAGCAACCGTTGGACATGGCCATCGACGGCCGCGGATTCTTCCAGATCCTGCAACCGGACGGCACCACGTCCTACACCCGTGACGGTACCTTCCACCTCGACTCCAACGGCCAGATCGTCAACGCCAGCGGCTTCGCCCTGGAACCGGCGATTGTCATCCCCAACGACGCCCAGACCTTCACGGTCGGTCGCGACGGCACCGTGTCCATCACCGTTGCCGGCAACCCGGCCGCCCAGGTGATCGGCAACCTGCAAACCGCCGACTTCATCAACCCGGCCGGCCTGCAGGCCGTGGGCAACAACCTGTTCCTGGAAACCGCCGCCAGCGGCGCGCCGCAAGTCGGCACCCCGGGCCTGGCCGGTTTCGGCACCACGCTGCAGAACACCCTGGAAACCTCCAACGTCAGCACCGTTGAAGAGATGGTCAACATGATCACCACTCAACGCGCCTACGAGATGAACTCCAAGGTGATTTCCACCGCCGACCAGATGCTCTCGTTCGTCACGCAGAATCTGTAATCAAGTCCATGGGGCGGCCACGAGGTCGCCGGCAACACCGTGAGGTAGGGTCATGAATCGCTTTATATCTGTCCTGGCACTGGGTGCGATCACCGCGCTCGCGGGTTGTGTCGCCCCGCCGCCCAAGCCCAATGACCCTTACTACGCCCCGGTGTTGCCGCGCACGCCGCTGCCGGCTGCGGCCAACAACGGCTCGATCTACCAGGCCGGTTTCGAACAGAACCTGTACAGCGACCGCAAGGCGTTCCGGGTCGGTGACATCATCACCATCACCCTGAACGAGCGCACCCAGGCCAGCAAGAACGCCAATTCGCAAACCGCCAAGAACAGCAAGACCGACATCGGCCTGAGTTCGTTTTTCGGCGGCGGCCTGAGCACCAACGACCCGGTGGGCAGCGGTAACCTGAGCCTGGACGTCGGTTACGCCGGCGACCGCGCGACCAAGGGCGACAGCAAGTCCGGCCAGAGCAACAGCCTGACCGGTTCGATCACGGTGACCGTCGCCGACGTCTTGCCCAACGGCATCATCGCCGTGCGCGGCGAGAAGTGGCTGACCCTCAATACCGGTGACGAGCTTGTGCGGATTGCCGGCCTGGTGCGCGCCGATGACATCGCCACCGACAACACCGTGTCCTCGACCCGGGTCGCCGACGCGCGCATCACTTACTCGGGCACCGGTGCCTTTGCCGATGCGAGTCAGCCCGGCTGGTTCGACCGTTTCTTCCTCAGCCCGCTGTTCCCTTTTTAGGTGGCCACGTTGAATTTGAGAAGTCTCATCGTTGCGGCCTTGATGGTGTGTGCAGCGTCCAGCGCCCAGGCCGAGCGGCTGAAGGATATCGCCAGCATTTCCGGGGTGCGTTCCAACCAATTGATCGGCTACGGCCTGGTGGTCGGGCTTAACGGTACCGGCGACCAGACGACCCAGACTCCGTTCACCCTGCAGACCTTCAACAACATGCTCTCGCAGTTCGGCATCAAGGTGCCGCCGGGGTCGGGCAACGTGCAATTGAAAAACGTCGCGGCCGTGTCGATCAGTGCCGACTTGCCGGCGTTCGCCAAGCCGGGTCAGCAGATCGACATTACTGTCTCTTCCATCGGCAACTCCAAGAGCCTGCGCGGCGGCACCTTGCTGCTGACCCCGCTCAAGGGCATCGACGGCAACGTCTACGCCATCGCCCAGGGCAACCTGGTGGTCGGCGGCTTCGATGCCGAAGGTCGCGACGGTTCCAAGATCACCGTCAACGTGCCCTCGGCCGGGCGCATCCCCGGCGGTGCCTCGGTCGAGCGTTCGGTGCCGAGCGGCTTCAACCAGGGCAACAGCCTGACCCTGAACCTCAACCGTTCGGACTTCACCACCGCCAAGCGCATCGTCGACAAGATCAACGACCTGCTCGGCCCCGGCGTCGCCCAGGCCATCGACGGCGGCTCGATTCGGGTCAGCGCGCCGCTGGACCCGAGCCAGCGCGTCGACTACCTGTCGATCCTCGAGAACCTCGAAGTCGACCCGGGCCAGGCGGTGGCGAAAGTCATCATCAACTCCCGCACCGGCACCATCGTGATCGGCCAGAACGTCAAGGTGTCCCCGGCCGCCGTGACCCACGGCAGCCTGACCGTGACCATCACCGAAGACCCGATCGTCAGCCAGCCCGGCCCTCTGTCCAACGGGCAGACGGCGGTCGTGCCGCGCTCGCGGGTCAACGCCGAGCAGGAAGCCAAGCCGATGTTCAAGTTCGGCCCGGGCACCACCCTCGACGAAATCGTCCGGGCGGTGAACCAGGTCGGCGCCGCGCCGGGTGACCTGATGGCGATCCTCGAAGCACTGAAACAGGCCGGCGCCTTGCAAGCCGACTTGATCGTGATCTGAGGATAACGACCATGGACATGCGCAAAGGATTGGGGGTCAGCAGCAGCGATTCGGGGTCTTATTCGGACCTCAATCGCCTGAACCAGCTCAAGGTCGGCGACAAGAACAGCGACGGCAACCTGCGTAAGGTCGCGCAGGAATTCGAGTCGCTGTTCCTCGGCGAAATGCTCAAGTCCATGCGCTCGGCCACCGATGCGCTGGGCCAGGACAATCCGCTCAACACCCCGGCGGCCAAGCAGTACCAGGAAATGTACGACCAGCAACTGGCCGTTTCCATGTCCCGCGAAGGCGGCGGCATCGGCCTGGCGGACGTGTTGATGCGCCAGATGGCGAAGAACAAACCCCTGGCGCCGGGCGAAGCCGCAGCAGCGTCCGCCGCCAAGCAGGCCGCAGCGAAAGCGGCGGTGGAAACACCGATTGGCGCTGGCACTGTCGCCACCCAAGGGCCGTTGTCGCGCCTCAATGGCGAGCGACCCTTGTGGGCTTCGCGCTCGGTGAAATCGGCGGCGAGCGCGGGGGAGGGTGCGCATCACAACGACATGGCCCTGATCAATCAGCGGCGCCTGGCCCTGCCACCGAAACTGGCCGACCGCTTGCTCGCCGGGCTGGTGCCATCAGCATCGACCAAGCCATCGACCACGGCGCCGTCCGCCATCACAGCACTGAACAAGGCCCCGGTGACGGCGAGCACTCCAACCGGGGCCGGCCCCCTGTACAACGGCGATTGGCTGACCGCGCAAACCGATACCGCCGCCACCGGGCGCCTGCAGATCCAGGGTCGTGCCATGGCGCAAATCCCCCTGGCACCGGCGAAAAAGGCGTTCAGCTCCGCCGACGAATTCGTCAACACCATGCTGCCCATGGCCAAGGAAGCCGCCGACCGCATCGGCGTCGATCCGCGTTACCTGGTGGCCCAGGCCGCCCTGGAAACCGGCTGGGGCAAATCGGTCATGCGCGCCCAGGACGGCAGCAGCAGCCACAACCTGTTCGGCATCAAGGCCGGCAGCAGCTGGCAGGGCGACTCGGCGCGGGCGATCACCAGCGAATTCAGAAATGGCGCCATGGTCAAGGAGACGGCGCAGTTCCGTTCCTACGCGTCCTACAAGGACAGCTTCCATGACCTGGTGACCTTGCTGCAATCGAACAATCGTTATCAAGACGTCGTGAAATCCGCCGATAACCCGGAACAATTTGTGCGCGAGTTGCAGAAGGCCGGTTACGCCACCGACCCGGACTACGCCAGCAAGATTTCGCAGATAGCCAGGCAGATGACCAGTTACCAGAACTACGCTGCGGCGGGCGTTTCCACCACGCCTATATAGGCATAAGGGTCTGAATCATGAGTTTGCTCAATATCGGGATGTCGGGTCTGGCTGCAGGCCATGCTTCGTTGCTGACGACCGGCAATAACATTGCCAACGTCGACACCGCCGGGTATTCACGCCAGCAAACTGTGCAGAGCAGCAAAGGCTCCAATCAGTACGGCAATGTATTCATCGGCTCCGGCACGACCTTGTCCGACGTGCGTCGGGTCTACAGCAGCTACCTCGACGCGCAGTTGCAGACCACCACCTCGCTCAACAGTGATGCACAGGCTTATCTGGGCCAGGCCACGCAGGTGGACAAGCTGCTGTCCGACGGCAGCACCGGCATCTCCAAGACGCTGCAATCATTCTTCTCGTCCTTGCAAACGCTGTCCGGCAACGCCAACGACACTGCCGCGCGGCAAGCGCTGTTGACCAACGCGCAAGGGTTGAGCAGCCGCTTCAATGCCATCTCGCAGCAACTGACTCAGCAGGGCTCGTACATCAACGATCAGTTGGGCTCGATGGCTGAACAGGTCAACAAGCTGGCCGCTACCGTTGCCTCCTACAACAAGAAAATCAGCGAAGTCAGCGGTTCGGGTGGTACGCCCAACGAGTTGCTGGACCAGCGCAACGAAACCGTGCGCCAGCTCTCCGAGCTGGTCGGCACCCAGGTCACCGAAAACAATGGCAGCCTGGATATTTACCTGGGCAGCGGCCAGCCGCTGGTCATCGGCAATACTGTCAACGCGTTACGTGTAGAGGCCGACAAGGCTGACCCGACCCGTTCCGCGATCATCATGGATCGTGGCTCTTCCACGATCGATATCACCAGCGTGGTCAGCGGCGGCGAGATGGGCGGCCTGTTGCGTTACCGCGAAGACGTCCTGACGCCAGCGGTCAACGGGCTCGGCCGGATCGCCATGGTGGTGGCTGACCAGGTCAACAAGCAGTTGGGGCAGGGGCTGGACCAGAGCGGCAATTTTGGCTCGGCACTGTTCAACGACATCAACAGTGCGCTCGCCATCAGCCAGCGCAGCATAGCCAGTGCCCACAACAATCCGGCGTCCGGCAACCTGGACGTGACCATCAAGGACACCGGCAAGCTGGCGGCCAGCGATTATCAGGTGACCTTCACCAGCGCCACGGGCTACAGCGTGCGGCGTCTGTCGGACAACTCCGACATGGGCAGTTTTACCCTGGGTGCGACGCCCGCACCGGTGATCGACGGTTTCAGCCTCAGCCTCGACAGCGGCCCGGTGACTGCCGGCGACACCTTCAAGATCACCCCGACCCGTGGTGCCGCAGCCGACATGACCACCGTCATGACCGACATCAAGCGCCTGGCCACGGCCGCGCCACTGACGTCCACCAATGCCCAGGGCAATGACGGCACCGGTACCGTCAGCCAGCCGAACCTGAGCACCAGCCTGGACATCTATGATCCGGTCCAGCGTCAGGAAGTGCAAAATGCGGTCAAGGCCGCAATGCCGATTCGCCTGATGATGACCAGCGGCACCGCGTATGAGGTGTTCGACGCCAAGGGTGCCAGCATCGGCACCGGCAGCATCGTGCCCGGCCAGAACAACGACCTGAATATCCAGGTGCCCTACACCGACGGCTCCGGCGCGGCGAAAACCTTTGGCGTGGCCATGACCCTCAGTGGCAGCCCGGCCAGGGACGACAGTTTCAATATCGCGATGACCGCGCCCGGCAGTACCGACAACCGCAACACTCAAGCGCTGCTCGGCCTGCAAACCAAGGCCACGGTCGGTGCTACGGCCACCAGCCCGGGCATCAGTTTGACCGACGCCTATGGCGGCCTGGTGTCGTCGGTCGGCTCCAAGACCAAGCAGGGTCAAATGGACGCCACCGCTACCGGCGCCATCCTGACCCAGGCCAGGGATTCGCGCGATTCGCTGTCGGGTGTCGACCTCGATGAAGAGACCGGCAACCTGATCAAATACCAGCAGTACTACTCGGCCTCTTCGCAGATCATCAAGTCTGCGCAGGAAATCTTCAGCACTCTGCTCAATGCCCTTTAAGGAGCCGTAGACCATGCGTATTTCTACTGCACAGTACTATGCGACGACGGCCGCCAATTATCAGCGCAACCTCAATAACCTGATGAAATCGGCCGAGCAGGCCAGCAGCGGTGTGAAACTGACGACGGCCGCGGATGATCCTGTGGGTGCGGCCCGGTTGCTGCAGCTTGATCAGCAGAAATCGATGCTGGATCAGTACTCCAGCAACATCAGCGCGTTGGGCACGGCCCAGGCCCAGGAAGAAAGCGTACTGGACAGCATCAACGACTTGCTGCAGAAAGTCAGCGAGCTGACGGTGCGTGCTGGCAGCGCGTCCTTGAACGACGATGACCGCAAATCCATCGGCGCGGAAGTCGGCCAGGCCGAAGAGCAACTGCTGAACTTGATGAACAGCAAGGATGCCAACGGCAAGTACATCTTTTCCGGCGCCAGCAACAACACTCCGCCTTTTGCGCGCAATAGCGATGGTACCTACAGCTATCAGGGTGACCAGACCCAGTTGCAACTGAAGATCGGCGACTCGATGGCGCTGGGGCTCAACGATACGGGCTGGGAGGTTTTCCAGCAGGCGATCAACGCCAGCCGCAGTTCGACCACCCTGACCGCGCCAGCGGTCGATGACGGGCGAGTCTCGCTGTCGCCCGGCGTGGTGAACCCGGGCCCGTCTTTTGATTCGAGCTTCCGCAGCGGCGAGCCCTATACCCTGGCGTTCACCAGCAGCACCCAGTTCGTGATCAAGGATGCCGCGGGCAATGACGTGACCGCGGAGGCGAGCCAGGGCGGCAAGTTCGATCCCGATGCGAAGGGCGGTTCCGATATCACTTTCCGCGGGGTGACGTTTGCGCTGGATATCACCTATCAGGCAGGCGACACACCGGCCAACGCCGATGCCGTGATCACCGGTCACAGCTTCCAGTTGGCGGCCAAGCCGGACAGTTTCGTCGGCACCCGCGCACCGGGCAACACCTCGACCGCACTGGTCAGCCAGGCTTCGGTGACCAATGCGGCGCAATACCAAAGCTTTTTCCCAGAGGGCGGGGCGGTGCTGAAGTTCACCAGCCCGACGACCTTTGACCTGTACGCTCGTCCCTTGACCCCTGACAGTGTACCGGTGGTCACTGCCGGTTCCGTGGCCGGCGGCGTGGCCACGGCTGCCGGTGTCAGCTTTACCCTGGATGGCGCGCCGGCGGCGAACGATCAGTTCGATGTATCGGTCAACTCGCATCAGACCCAAAGCCCGCTGGATACGCTCAGTCAGCTGCGCAAGGCCCTGGAGACACCGGTCCAGGGCGATCCCGCTGCCCAGCGCAATCTGGATAATGTGGTGGCCTCTACCATCTCCAACCTGAGTAATGCCAAAAACCAGGTTGATCTGGCGCGTGGCGCGATCGGCGCCCGGGGCAACGTGATGGCTATGCAGCGTGATCAGATCCAAAGCAGCAACCTGCTCAATACCGCCGCCCAGGCCTCGATCGAAGACACGGACCCGGCGGAGGTGCTGACGCGCCTGACCTTGCAACAGACCATGCTGCAAGCGGCGCAACTGGCGTTCTCGAAAATTTCCCAGCTGGGGCTTTTCAACAAGCTTTGAGTCGGTCGTGACCGCTCGCGGCCAGCCCCGTCAAGGAGGCTGGCCTTTTTTTTGCTTCTTTTTGGCAGGGAAGAGAAGGGGCTGGAGCACAAAATCAAATAAAGCCGCGATCTCTAAGTGACCCGTGGGTCAAAACGCGCATCTTCACTGTATCCTGTCTGCGGGCGGTGAAGGTGGCGGACCCTTGAGTTCCGACGGTGCCTCCAATGGGGGCCAAGCCCTGACTGTAGACGCCCTTGCTTCTGCGAGCGGTGATATTCAGCTGTTTATTATTGGGAAGCCATAATGATTGGCATAAAAAATATAGCGAGTTATGTGCCGACAGCCGGGGTTGACAACTACGCCCAGGGTGCAAAGTTCGACAAGGACGAAACCTTTATCCTTGGCAAGATCGGCTCGGCATTCCTGCCGCGCAAAAGCGCCGACCAGGAAACCTCCGATCTGTGCGTCGAAGCGGTCAATGCGCTGTTCGCCGCCAGTCCCGAGCTCAAGCGTGAATCCATCGACTGCCTGATCGTCGTCACCCAGAACGGTGATGAGGAAGGCTTGCCGCACACCGCTGCCATCGTTCAGGACAAACTGGGCCTGCCGACGCACGTGGCCGCGTTCGATATCTCCCTGGGCTGTTCCGGCTACGTCTACGGCATCTATGCCCTCAAGGGGTTTATGGAAGCGACGGGGCTGAAAAACGGCCTGCTGGTCACCGCCGACCCGTATTCGAAGATCGTCGACCCGGAAGACCGCAACACCACCATGCTGTTCGGCGATGCCGCCACCGCGACCTGGATGGGCGAAAACGCGGTCTGGCAGTTGGGCAAGTCGAAGTTCGGCACCGACGGTTCCGGAGCACCGCACCTCAAGGTCACCGACGGCGTGTTCTTCATGAACGGGCGCCAGGTGTTCAACTTCGCGCTGTTGAAAGTCCCGGCGCATTTGCATGAGCTGCTGGACGAGTCCAATTTGCAGGCCGGCGACATCGATGCCTTCTGCATTCACCAGGGCAGCGCGGCGATCGTCGATGCCGTGGCGCGGCGCTTCGAAGAAGGCGAGCCGGAGAAGTTCATCAAGGACATGCTCGAGACCGGGAATACGGTGTCTTCCAGCATTCCGCTGCTGCTGCAGAACCACGTGTTCGATTCGAAGTGGACGCGGGTGGCCATCAGTGGTTTCGGTGTAGGCCTGTCCTGGGGCTCGGCGATTCTCTTTCGCGGCTGACTGACTTCGCTTTAGCGATCTGCATAAAAACGCCCGGTAACCTCAGTTGCCGGGCGTTTTGCGTTTTAGGACGTCGGCGTTGTGCCACTAACCCCTTGAAAATGAAAGGACTGGCACCCTGCCACTAAACATTTCGAAAAAAACCCTCAAGCAAAGCGTTTTCACGACGATAACTATTACGAAGGTTCTCTAGGCCACACCCGGCGGTCGCCAGGGCCGGAAGCCGCAGTATTCATCCAGTGAGGATTTCGTCATGGCTTTAACCGTAAACACCAACTCCGCGTCGCTTACTACTCAGGGCAACCTGAACAAAGCCAGCGGCGCCTTGGCCACTTCTATGCAGCGCCTGTCTTCCGGCCTGCGCATTAACAGCGCTAAAGATGACGCTGCCGGTCTGCAGATCTCCAACCGTCTGACCAGCCAGATCAACGGCCTGGGTCAAGCGGTCAAGAACGTGAACGATGGCATCTCCATCGCGCAAACTGCTGAAGGTGCGATGCAGGCCTCGACCGACATCCTGCAGAAAATGCGTACTTTGGCTCTGTCCTCGTCCACTGGCTCCCTGAGCGCCGACGACCGTAAGTCGAACAATGACGAGTACCAAGCTCTGACTTCGGAACTGACCCGTATCTCGCAAACCACAACTTTCGGCGGTCAGAAGTTGTTGGATGGCTCTTACGGTACCAAGGCCATCCAGGTAGGCGCCAACGCGAACGAAACCATCAACCTGAGTCTGGAAAACGTAGCGGCCAGCAACATTGGTTCGCAACAGCTCAAGAGTTCGGCGATCACTCCTAGCACCACTGGTTTGGCTGCTGGTGATGTCACCATTACTGGAAACGGTCAGACCAAATCGATCAGCTACGGTATAGGCGCATCCGCGAAATCCATCGCAGAGAAAATGAACGGCGCTGTCGGTGGTCTGAGCGCTACTGCCAGCACCGAAGTCAAATTCTCCGTCGATGAAGCTGTAACCAAAGGTGATACTACTACTCCAGGTGTTCCGGCCAACTTCAAACTGACCGTGGGTGATGGTTCTGAGGTCAGCTTTGTCGGCGTGACCAGCACAGCCGACCTGGCTGACCAGTTGAAGTCCAACGCTGCCAAATTGGGTATTAGCGTTAACTACGACGAGACTAAAGGCACCTTGGAAGTCAAGTCCGATACGGGCGAAAATCTGAAATTTACCGGTGAGGCTGGCTCAGCCTCGATCTCTGTAAACGTTAAAGATGGCTCAGGCAAGTACGCTGCTGATGCCACAACTGGCGTGGAGACTCCAACGGCTTTGGCTGCTGCTACCGATGCTATCGTCACTGGCCAGATTTCCTTAGACTCCGCGAAAAGCTATGCCTTGGGTGCGGGCACCGCTGATGGTGTGACCGGTCTGTTCGGCCAAGCTACCGTGTCGTCGGCCAAAACTGCTATTTCGGATACCAACGTGACTGACGCTACCAACGCCCAAAACGCGTTGGCCGTAATTGACAAGGCCATCGGCACCATTGACAGCACTCGTTCGAATTTGGGTGCTACCCAAAACCGTCTGACCACAACTGCCGACAACCTGCAGAACATCCAGAAGAACTCCACGGCTGCTCGAAGCACCATTCAAGACGTGGACTTCGCTGCTGAAACCGCAGAGCTGACCAAGCAACAAACTCTGCAATCGGCTTCGACCGCGATCCTGTCGCAAGCGAACCAACTGCCATCCTCTGTACTGAAACTGCTTCAGTAATAACGGCACTTGGTCGCTAACGGAAGGGCGCATTTACGTGCCCTTTCGTTTTTTTCGTGATGAGGAGAGTTGGACATGGATATGAACATCAAGTTGAACTTGTCTTATCCAACGCTTGCACCTCAAAGCCCGGCTGCACCTGCCGAACTGACGGACAAACCCAGAGTCGAAGCGATTGCAAAGCCCGTGGCGGAACCCAAGCGTCACGAACTGGAACAGGCCGTCACAGATATTCGCGAGTTCGTTCAAGCAAGCCAGCGCAAGCTGGACTTTTCGATTGATGATTCCAGCGGTCGGGTCGTGGTCAAGGTCATTGCCACCGATAGCGGTGAGGTGATTCGCCAGATTCCGTCGGAAACCGCATTGAAACTGGCGCAAAGCCTGAGCCAAGTCAGCAGTCTGTTGCTTGATGACAAAGTCTGAGCTGGCATGAATTTTGTTGCTGTCCTGCGCTTAAGGCGCACTTCGTCAAGAAAGCGGCAGCCAATGGATTAGGAGAAAGCTGATGGCGGGTTCAACGGTTAGCGGTATTGGATCGAACATCGATACCCAAGCGATTGTGAAGTCCTTGGTTGACGCAGAAAAAGCGCCCAAGCAAGCACAGATCAACACCCAGACGCTCAAGGCAACCACCTCGCTATCGTCTATCGGCAAGATCCAGGCGGCGCTGGATGCCTTCCGTGGCGCCTTGACGACGATGAGTACTGGAAGCAGCTTCACTGGATTGACGGGTTCTTCGACCGACGAAAAAGTCGCAACGATGACGGCGGGCAATGGCGCTTCCACGGGCACCTTCAGATTAGTGGTCTCGCAGTTGGCCAGCGCTTCTAAGTTATCCACCAGGAACTTTACCGGTGGTGCCTCGTCGGTGGTTAATGCCAGCGCCAACCCAACCACATTGACAATTACGCAATCCGGCAAAAACTACGACTTGAGTGTGCCCCCTGGGGCGACGCTGCAACAAGTGCGGGATTCGATCAACACTCAATTTTCCACGGCTGGGTTGAGCGCCAACATCCTGAGTGACTCCACGGGTTCGCGCCTAGTCCTGACCTCTACCAATGGCGGGGTCGGTTCGGACCTGACCATGTCGGGCGACTCCGGCATCAATACCGGCTCAACCGTGGTCGAGATACCAAAGAACGCCAAGTACACCATCGACGGAATCGCGATGGAATCCAAGACCAACACAATCGCCGAAGCGGTCAGTGGCGTGAGCATCAAGCTGGTAGCGGTCTCGCCAACGGCAGCGGGTGCCACCGAGCCGACGGCAACCACGATTGCGGTGAGCACCAACAACACGGTGATGAAGTCCGGGGTCAAAGGTTTTGTCGATACCTATAACGCGCTGATGAAGGCGATCAGCGCGGAGACCAAAGTCACCATGAACGCCGATGGCACGCCGACAGCGGGCGCGCTGACCGGTGATGCGTCGATGCGTACCCTGGTGAGTTCGATCCGCAATGAATTGAACGCGATGTCCGGTACAGGCACCCTGAAATCCTTGGCGCAGTTTGGTATCAGTACCGATTCGACGACGGGCCTGCTGACGCTTGACGACAAGAAATGGGACAAGGCGATTACCACCAATTCGGCGGACGTCGGCAGTATCTTCAATGGCAAGACCGGCCTGCTGGCGCGCCTGACGACGGCCACGGACGGTTATTCCAAGGCGAGTACCGGCACGTTGGCGGAGCGTACGAAGTCGCTGAGCGATAGTTTGAACGACCTGAAAAAGCAGCAGGACTCCCTGGATGAACGCATGACGCTGTTGCAGAGCAGCCTGTCGGCCAAGTACAACGCCATGGACTCCCTGGTGGCCAGGCTGCGTGCGCAAAGCGACAGCATCATGACCACGCTCAACGCGCTCAACAATCCGAAAGACGACTGATCCAGGTCCGGCTTGAAAACCCCGGGGATGCTGTCAAAACAGCGCCTGGCTTTTTCCCGGGGCTGAGTCCGGCATTAAAGTTTTCTGTCGACCAGTCGACATAAAGATCAGAGCACACCTATTCAAGCTGTTGTCTGTCACGAGGTAGAAACATGAATCCCATGAGAGCCCTTCGCCAATACCAGAAGGTCAATTCCCATGCGCAGATCTCGGAAGCCAATCCCCATCGCCTGGTGCAGATGCTGATGGAAGGCGGGCTGGATCGCATCGCCCAGGCCAAGGGCGCCCTGGCTCGGGGTGATATCGCGGAAAAAGGCCTGATGCTGGGTAAGGCGATCGACATCATCATCGGACTGCGTGACGGCCTGGATGCCGGGAAAAGCGAAGACCCGGCGTACGTGCAGCAACTGGAAAGCCTCTACGTGTACATGACCAATCGCTTGATGGAAGCCAACGTCAAGAACGACGTCACGATCATGGATGAGGTATTGGGATTGCTGGTCACTGTCAAAAGTGGCTGGGATGCGATTGGTGTAGCTGAATAGGCCTGGCGGCCGAGGATGATGTCATGAGCCATGCACTGCAACGGATTGACGATACCCGCGAAGCCCTGATCAGCGCTTTGAGCGATCGGGATTGGGATGCGATTGGCAAGCTGGACGAGACGTGCCGCGTCTGCATCGATGAAGTGCTCAGCGAAGCACCGGTGGACGAAAACGCCGTGCGGGAGAAGTTGGAGAGCCTGCTGGTGGTTTACCAGAAACTGATACAGGTAACGACGGGCGAGCGCCAGTCGATAGTCGACGAAATGTCCCAGATCACCCAAGCGAAGAGCGCGGCAAAGGTTTACCATCTGTTCGGTTGAAAAACCGGCAGTCCACAATGCAGTGCGCCATAAATTTGACTGTGCACGGTTTTTTGACTTAACTAGTGGCTGTTCGCACATTTCAGGCGTTTACGGGCCTTTCGGTCTGCGAGCGTCTAGCTTGCCCACTCATTTCGGGCACCGAGTTGACTAGGGAAGTTGCAATTGCATGTGGCGTGAAACCAAAATTCTGCTGATCGATGACGATAGCGTTCGCCGCCGGGATCTGGCGGTGATTTTGAATTTTCTTGGTGAAGAAAATTTGCCCTGCGGCAGCCATGACTGGCAGCAGGCTGTCGGCTCGTTGTCATCAAGTCGTGAAGTGATCTGTGTTCTCATCGGGACGGTCAATGCGCCTGGTGCACTTTTGGGCTTGTTAAAGACACTCTCTACCTGGGATGAGTTCCTTCCGGTGTTGTTAATGGGCGATAATTCTTCCGTTGACTTGCCCGAAGACTTGCGTCGTCGGGTGCTGTCGACCCTGGAAATGCCGCCCAGCTACAGCAAATTGCTCGACTCGTTGCACCGTGCCCAGGTCTATCGCGAGATGTATGACCAGGCGCGCGAGCGCGGTCGACACCGCGAACCGAATCTTTTCCGCAGTCTGGTCGGCACCAGCCGGGCGATCCAGCACGTGCGGCAGATGATGCAGCAGGTTGCCGACACCGATGCCAGTGTGCTGATCCTCGGGGAGTCCGGTACTGGCAAGGAAGTGGTCGCGCGCAACCTGCACTACCACTCCAAGCGGCGTGACGCGCCGTTCGTGCCGGTCAATTGCGGGGCGATTCCGGCGGAATTGCTGGAAAGCGAACTGTTCGGGCATGAGAAGGGCGCCTTCACCGGGGCGATCACCAGTCGGGCCGGGCGCTTCGAGCTGGCCAACGGCGGCACCCTGTTCCTCGATGAAATCGGCGACATGCCGTTGCCGATGCAGGTCAAGCTGTTGCGCGTATTGCAGGAGCGCACGTTCGAGCGCGTGGGCAGCAACAAGACCCAGAGCGTCGATGTGCGCATCATCGCGGCGACCCACAAGAATCTCGAAAGCATGATCGAGATCGGCTCGTTCCGTGAAGACTTGTATTACCGCCTGAACGTATTCCCGATTGAAATGGCGCCGCTGCGCGAGCGTGTCGAAGACATCCCGCTGCTGATGAACGAGTTGATCTCGCGCATGGAGCACGAGAAGCGCGGTTCGATCCGTTTCAATTCCGCGGCGATCATGTCGCTGTGCCGTCACGGCTGGCCGGGCAACGTCCGTGAGCTGGCCAACCTGGTGGAGCGCATGGCGATCATGCATCCCTACGGGGTGATTGGCGTGGTCGAGTTGCCGAAGAAGTTTCGTTATGTCGACGATGAAGACGAGCAGCTGGTCGACAGCCTGCGCAGTGATCTCGAAGAGCGGGTGGCCATCAACGGGCATGCCCCGGATTTCAGTGCCAGTGCGCTGCTGCCGCCGGAAGGCCTGGACTTGAAGGACTACCTGGGTGGTCTGGAGCAGGGGCTGATTCAGCAGGCGCTGGATGATGCCAATGGCATCGTCGCGCGCGCCGCGGAACGCCTGCGTATTCGTCGCACCACCCTGGTGGAGAAGATGCGCAAGTACGGCATGAGCCGGCGTGAGGGTGATGAACAGGCGGAGGATTGACGCCTGTTCTGCCCCCCCTTGTAGGAGCGAGCTTGCTCCGGGCGGCGTTCCGACGATGGACGTTAACGATAACGCGTTCTTCCAGGATGCCTGCGTTGACCTTGCGTTTTTCGCGAGCAAGCTCGCTCCTACAGTTTCCGGTGTTTTCAGGCACGGGTATTGCTATAGCTCTCGCAACGTTCCGTTTATCTGACGGTCCAGCCCAGCGAGTGAGCACACGATGCCCCAAGCCGCCCAGATCTCTCCTGTCCCTGACGCTTCGGGGTACCCGTCCGCAGAGCAGGCCAGCCGGCTTGGCCTTGAGCAGTCGTTTGCCGTGTTCAACCAGATGTCGAGCCAATTGACCGACTCCTACAGCCTGCTCGAAGCCCGGGTCACCGAGCTCAAGGGTGAGCTGGAAGTGGTCAGCGCCCAGCGCATGCAGGAACTGGCGGAAAAAGAACGCCTGGCCAACCGCCTGCAAAACCTCCTTGATCTGTTGCCCGGTGGCGTGATCGTCATCGATGCCCAGGGCATCGTGCGCGAGGCCAATCCCGCGGCCTGTGAGCTATTGGGGCTGCCCCTCGAAGGCGAGTTGTGGCGGCAGGTCATTGCCCGGTGCTTCGCGCCCCGGGAGGACGATGGCCATGAAGTGTCCCTCAAGGATGGCCGGCGCCTGTCGATCGCCACCCGTTCGCTGGATGCCGAGCCGGGCCAGTTGGTGTTGCTCAACGACCTGACTGAAACCCGACACCTGCAGGATCAACTGGCGCGCCATGAGCGTCTGTCATCCCTGGGGCGCATGGTCGCCTCGCTGGCCCATCAGATTCGCACGCCCTTGTCCGCGGCCTTGCTCTATGCCAGTCATTTGACTGAGCAAGCGCTGCCGGTCGAGACCCAGCAACGGTTTGCCGGCCGCCTCAAGGAACGTTTGCATGAGCTCGAGCATCAAGTGCGCGACATGCTGGTGTTCGCCCGCGGCGAGCTGCCGCTGACCGATCGCATCACCCCGAAAATGCTCTTGCAGGCGCTGCAGGCGGCAGCGCTGACCCAGGTGCAGGATGTGCCCATCCGCTGGCAGTGCGACAGCCATGCGGGCGAGCTGCTGTGCAATCGCGACACCCTGGTCGGCGCGCTCCTGAACCTCATTGAAAACGCGATTCAGGCCAGTGCCGGTGATGTGCGTTTGAAGGTCCATCTCTATACCCGCGACGACAGCTTGCGCGTCGCGGTCAGTGACAGCGGCAGTGGCATCGACAGCCAGGTGCTGGCCCGCCTGGGCGAGCCGTTTTTCACTACCAAGACCACCGGCACCGGCCTCGGCCTGACCGTAGTCAAGGCGGTGGCGCGGGCCCATCAGGGTCAATTGCAGCTGCGCTCGCGGTTGGGTCGCGGCACCTGCGCGCTGGTGAGCCTGCCGCTTTTTTCGGCGGACAAGCCCAGCGTTCAGGGGGCGCAATGAACAACGTGGCGATCAAGGTGTTGCTGGTCGAGGACGACCGTGCCTTGCGCGAAGCCTTGGCGGATACGCTGCTGCTCGGCGGTCACGCCTACACCGCGGTCGGTTCGGCAGAGGAGGCGTTGGCTGCCGTCAGTGTCGAGGCGTTCAACCTGGTGCTCAGCGACGTCAACATGCCGGGCATGGATGGCCATCAACTGCTCGGATTGCTGCGGGCGCGTCAGCCGCAATTGCCGGTGTTGCTGATGACGGCTCACGGCGCGGTGGAGCGGGCGGTCGATGCGATGCGTCAAGGCGCGGCGGATTACCTGGTAAAGCCGTTCGAGCCCAAGACCTTGCTGGATCTGGTCGCGCGGCATGCGCTTGGCAGTCTTGGTGCGAGCGAAGGCGAGGGGCCGATAGCGTTCGAGCCGGCCAGTGCGCAATTGCTGGAACTGGCGGCGCGGGTCGCGCGCAGTGATTCCACGGTGCTGATCTCCGGTGAGTCCGGGACCGGCAAGGAAGTGCTGGCGCGGTACATCCACCAGCACTCCCATCGCGCCAGTCAGCCGTTCATTGCGATCAACTGCGCCGCCATTCCGGACAACATGCTCGAGGCCACGCTGTTCGGTCACGAGAAGGGCTCGTTCACCGGTGCCATCGCGGCGCAGGCCGGCAAGTTCGAACAGGCGGACGGCGGGACCATCCTGCTCGACGAAATTTCCGAAATGCCCCTGGGCCTGCAGGCCAAGCTGCTGCGCGTGTTGCAGGAGCGGGAGGTCGAGCGGGTCGGTGCGCGCAAGCCGATCATTCTCGACATTCGCGTGGTTGCCACCACCAACCGTGACCTGGCCGCTGAAGTGGCGGCGGGGCGGTTTCGGGAAGACCTGTTTTATCGGCTGTCGGTGTTTCCGCTGGCCTGGCGTCCGTTGCGCGAGCGCACGGCGGATATCCTGCCGCTGGCCGAGCGGTTGCTGGCAAAGCACGTTCACAAGATGAAGCATGCCGCGGCCCGCCTGTCGCCCGAGGCGCAGGCGTGCCTGATCGGTTATCCATGGCCCGGCAACGTGCGCGAGCTGGATAACGCGATTCAGCGGGCGCTGATTTTGCAGCAGGGCGGGTTGATTCAGCCTCAGGATTTCTGCCTGGCCGGGCCGGTGGCCTGTGCGCCGTTGCCGGCCCTGGCGCCTGTCGCGGTGCGCGCGCCGGAGGTCGAAGCGGAATCCGCCGGGGGCTTGGGCGATGATCTGCGGCGCCGTGAGTTCCAGATGATCATCGACACCCTGCGCGCCGAGCGTGGCCGTCGCAAGGAAGCCGCCGAACGCCTGGGCATCAGTCCGCGCACCTTGCGTTACAAGCTGGCGCAGATGCGCGATGCGGGGATGGATGTGGAAGCCTGTCTGTTCGCGACCTGATTCACCCAATCCTGCCGCAACACAACCCCCTGTAGGAGCGAGGCTTGCCCGCGAAACAGACACCGCGGTTTTTCAGGCATTGCGCGTCATCGTTCTTCGCGGGCAAGTCGAATCGTCGCACCGCTCGCTCCTACAGGGGGCGCGATCAGCGTTCGGGGCTTTTGTTTTTCAGGGCCATGGAGCTGGCACCCTTGTTGCTAACACCTGACTACCCGCCGAGTGAGCGTCAAAAAATTGCGGGTCGCCAGAGAGAGTAGACGATGAGCCAAGGTATTGAATTCAATCGGTTGATGCTGGATATGCGGGCCATGCAAATGGACGCCATGTCTGCGCCGAAACCGACGGCTGCCGTCCCGCAACTGCCGGGCAGCAGCTTTGCCGACATGCTCGGTCAGGCCGTCAATAAAGTGAATGAAACCCAGCAGGCTTCCAGCCAGTTGTCCACGGCGTTCGAGATCGGCAAAAGCGGTGTCGACTTGACCGACGTGATGATTGCCAAGGAAAAAGCCGGTGTGTCTTTCCAGGCGATCACCCAAGTCCGTAACAAGCTGGTTCAGGCCTACCAAGACATCATGCAGATGCCGGTTTAAAGGACGATAGCGAGTCATGGCAGAACCAGGCGCTGATAACGTTCCGGCCAGGGCCACTCCGGCAGGCGGCAAACCGCCGCTGTTCGGTTTGTCCTTTCTGGAAAATCTCTCCGAGATGACCATGCTGCGTCAGGTGGGCCTGTTGGTCGGTCTGGCGGCGAGCGTGGCGATTGGCTTTGCCGTGGTGTTGTGGTCCCAGCAACCGGACTACCGGCCGCTGTACGGCAGCCTCGCCGGGATGGACGCCAAGCAGGTCATGGATACCCTCGCGGCCGCCGATATTGCCTACTCCGTCGAACCCAATTCCGGCGCCTTGCTGGTCAAGGCCGAAGACCTGTCCCGCGCGCGCCTCAAGCTCGCGGGCGCTGGTGTCACTCCCAGCGACGGCAATATCGGTTTTGAAATCCTCGACAAGGACCAGGGCCTGGGCACGAGCCAGTTCATGGAAGCGACCCGCTATCGGCGCGGCCTTGAAGGCGAACTGGCGCGGACCATCTCCAGCCTGAACAACGTCAAGGGTGCCCGGGTGCACCTGGCCATTCCGAAAAGCTCGGTGTTCGTGCGCGATGAGCGCAAGCCCAGTGCATCGGTGCTGATCGAGCTGTATTCCGGCCGCTCCCTGGAGCCCGGCCAGGTGCTGGCGATCATCAATCTGGTCGCTACCAGCGTGCCTGAGCTGAGCAAATCCCAGGTCACCGTGGTCGATCAGAAGGGCAACCTGTTGTCGGACCAGGCGGAAAACTCCGAGCTGACCATGGCCGGCAAGCAATTCGACTACAGCCGCCGCATGGAAAGCATGCTCACCCAGCGCGTGCACAACATCCTGCAGCCGGTGCTGGGCAACGATCGTTACAAAGCCGAAGTCTCGGCCGACGTGGATTTCAGTGCCGTCGAGTCGACCTCCGAGCAGTTCAACCCGGATCAGCCGGCGTTGCGCAGCGAACAATCGGTGGACGAACAACGCACCACCAGCAATGGCCCGCAAGGCGTGCCGGGTGCCCTGAGCAACCAGCCGCCATCGCCGGCTTCCGCGCCGGCGACCACCGGTGGCGGCACCGCGTCGGCCGGCATGGTGCAACCTGGCCAGCCACTGCTCGACGCCAACGGTCAGCAAATCATGGACCCGGCCACCGGCCAGCCGATGCTCGCCCCGTACCCGGCGGACAAGCGTTCACAGTCCACCAAAAACTTCGAGCTCGACCGTTCCATCAGCCACACCAAACAGCAGCAGGGCCGTTTGAATCGCCTGTCGGTGTCGGTGGTGGTGGACGATCAGGTCAGGATCAACCCGGCCAACGGCGAAACCAGCCGTGCGCCATGGACCGCCGATGAGTTGTCGCGCTTCACCCGTCTGGTGCAGGACGCCGTCGGTTTCGACGCCAGCCGTGGCGACAGCGTCAGCGTGATCAACATGCCGTTCTCCGCCGAGCGCGGTGAAGTGATCGCCGATGTGCCGTTCTACTCCCTGCCGTGGTTCTGGGATGTGATCAAGCAGGTGCTGGGTGTGCTGTTCATCCTGGTGCTGGTCTTCGGTGTGCTGCGTCCGGTCCTCAACAACATCACCAATGGCGGCAAAGGCAAGCAGCTGGTCGGGGTCGGCAGTGATGTCGAATTGGGTGGCATGGCCGGTCTGGATGGCCAACTGGCCAACGATCGCGTCAGTCTCGGCGGGCCGCAAAGCATCCTGTTGCCGAGCCCGAGCGAAGGCTATGACGCCCAGTTGAATGCAATCAAGAGTCTGGTGGCAGAAGATCCGGGTCGCGTGGCCCAGGTCGTGAAAGAGTGGATTAACGCAGATGAATGATAAAGCCGCTGCCGCGAAACTGTCCAAGGTCGACAAAGCCGCGATCCTGCTGCTGTCCCTGGGCTCCACCGACGCCGCCCAGGTGTTGCGCCACATGGGCCCGAAAGAGGTTCAGCGCGTGGGCGTGGCCATGGCGCAGATGGGCAACGTGCACCGCGAGCAGGTGGAGCAGGTGATGAGCGAGTTCGTCGAGATCGTCGGCGACCAGACCAGCCTGGGCGTCGGCTCCGACGACTACGTGCGCAAGATGCTGACCCAGGCCCTGGGCGAGGAGAAGGCCAACGGCCTGATCGACCGCATCCTGCTGGGCGGCAACACCAGCGGTCTCGACAGCCTGAAGTGGATGGAGCCGCGCGCCGTCGCGGACGTGATCCGTTACGAGCACCCGCAGATCCAGGCGATCGTGGTCGCCTATCTCGACCCGGACCAGGCCGGCGAGGTGCTGGGCAACTTCGATCACAAGGTGCGCCTGGACATTATCTTGCGGGTGTCCTCGCTCAACACTGTGCAGCCGGCCGCCCTGAAAGAACTCAACCAGATTCTCGAGAAGCAGTTCTCCGGCGCCTCGAACGCCTCGCGTACCAACCTGGGTGGCATCAAGCGCGCGGCCGACATCATGAACTTCCTCGACAGCTCGATGGAAGGCCAGTTGATGGACTCGATCCGCGAAGTCGACGAAGACCTGTCCGGCCGGATCGAAGACCTGATGTTCGTGTTCAACAACCTGGCCGATGTCGACGACCGCGGGATTCAGGCGTTGCTGCGCGAAGTGTCCTCCGATGTGCTGGTGCTGGCCCTCAAGGGGTCGGACGAAAACGTCAAGGAAAAGATCTTCAAGAACATGTCCAAGCGGGCGGCCGAACTGTTGCGCGACGACCTCGAGGCCAAGGGCCCGGTGCGCGTCAGCGACGTGGAAACCGCGCAGAAGGAAATCCTCACCATTGCCCGCCGTATGGCCGAAGCCGGAGAAATCGTTCTCGGCGGGAAGGGCGGCGAAGAGATGATCTGATATCACTATGGCGACCGAACATGATGAGTCCCAGTCCGACCTGATCCGTGCCAAGGACGTCAGGGGTGTCGATATCTGGTCGTTGCCCAGTTTCGATCCGTACGTGCCCGAGCCCGAGCCGGAGCCTGAACCCGAGCCGCCGTCAATGCAGGAAGTGCCGCTGGAGGACGTCCAGCCGCTGACCCTCGAAGAGCTCGAAAGCATTCGCCAGGAAGCCTACAACGAAGGCTTCGCCACCGGCGAGCGGGAGGGCTTTCACAGCACCACGCTCAAGGTCCGCCAGGAAGCCGAAGTGGCGCTGACGGCGAAGCTTGCCGCCCTGGAAAAACTCATGGGCCACCTGCTGGAACCCATTGCCGAGCAGGACACCCAGATCGAGAAGTCCCTGGTCGACCTCGTGCAGCACATCACCCGGCAGGTGATCCAGCGTGAACTGGCCATCGACTCGACACAGCTCGAACACGTCATGCGCGATGCCCTCAAGTTGTTGCCATTGGGCGTGGGCAACGTGCGGCTGTACATCAATCCGCAGGATTTCGAACAGGTCAAGGCCCTGCGCGAGCGGCATGAAGAAACCTGGCGCATCGTCGAAGACGAGGCCTTGTTACCGGGAGGTTGCCGGGTCGAGACCGAGCACAGTCGCATTGACGCCACGGTTGAAACCCGGATTGCGCGGGTCATGGACAAGCTGTTCGATCAGTTGCATGAACAATCGCTACACCCGGCTGCGCCGGACCTGAGCCTGGAACTGCCGATAGGCAATACTCCGGCAGCCGCCCCCGCACCGGACCTGCCCGATGCGCCTTGACCGCACCAGCTTCGCCAAGCGCCTGGGCAGTTACGCCGAGGCCGCGACGCTGGCCGGCGCGCCGATCCTCGAAGGCCGCCTGCTGCGCATGGTCGGCCTGACCCTCGAAGCCGAAGGCTTGCGCGCCGCCATGGGCAGCCGCTGCATGGTGATCAACGACGACAGTTATCACCCGGTGCAGGTCGAAGCCGAAGTCATGGGCTTCTCGGGCAACAAAGTCTTTCTGATGCCGGTCGGCAGCGTCGCCGGGATCGCCCCCGGTGCGCGCGTGGTGCCGCTGGCGGATACCGGTCGCCTGCCGATGGGCATGAGCATGCTCGGGCGGGTGCTCGACGGCGCCGGTCGGGCGCTGGACGGCAAGGGCGGGATGAAGGCCGAAGACTGGGTGCCGATGGACGGCCCGACCATCAACCCGCTCAAGCGTGAACCGATCAGCGAGCCGCTGGACGTGGGCATACGATGCATCAACGGCTTGTTGACGGTCGGTCGCGGCCAGCGCCTCGGGCTGTTTGCCGGTACGGGTGTGGGCAAGAGTGTGCTGCTGGGCATGATGACCCGCTTCACCGAGGCCGACATCATCGTGGTCGGGCTGATCGGCGAGCGCGGTCGTGAGGTCAAGGAATTCATCGAGCACATCCTCGGTGAAGAAGGCCTCAAGCGTTCGGTGGTGGTGGCCTCACCGGCGGACGATGCGCCGCTGATGCGTCTGCGCGCGGCCATGTACTGCACGCGCATCGCCGAATATTTCCGTGACAAGGGCAAGAACGTGCTGTTGCTCATGGACTCCCTGACCCGTTTCGCCCAGGCCCAGCGGGAAATCGCCCTGGCCATCGGCGAACCGCCCGCGACCAAGGGCTATCCGCCGTCGGTGTTCGCCAAATTGCCGAAACTGGTGGAACGCGCCGGCAATGCCGAGAAGGGCGGCGGTTCGATCACGGCGTTCTACACCGTGTTGTCCGAGGGGGACGACCAACAGGACCCGATTGCCGACTCGGCCCGGGGCGTGCTCGACGGGCACATCGTGCTGTCCCGGCGCCTGGCCGAGGAAGGTCACTACCCGGCGATCGATATCGAAGCGTCCATCAGCCGGGTCATGCCGTCGGTGGTGTCGAAGGAACACATGGCCCGCGCCCAGTATTTCAAGCAATTGTGGTCGCGTTATCAGCAAAGCCGCGACCTGATCAGCGTCGGTGCCTACGTCGCCGGCGGTGATCGGGAAACCGACCTGGCGATCGCCCTGCAACCGCAGTTGGTCAAGTACCAGCGCCAGGGCCTGAACGACAGCATCAGCCTGGGTGAAAGCGAAGCCTACCTGGGTTCGATCTTCGCGCCTGCGGCCGGCGGTTAACCGGCCATGTCCCAGAGTCGCGCAGCCCGCCTGGCACCGGTGGTGGACATGGCCGAAAAGGTCGAGAAAACCGCGGTCCAGCGCCTTGGGCACTTCCAGGGGCAGGTCCGCCTGGCCGAAAGTAAACTCGCCGACCTCGAAGCGTTTCGGCTCGACTATCAGGAGCAATGGATCGTGCGCGGCAGCAGCGGCGTTTCCGGTCAATGGTTGTTGGGTTATCAAGGCTTCCTGGCGCAGCTGGGCACGGCCATTGATCAGCAGCGACAAAGCCTCGCCTGGCATCAGAACAATCTGAACAAGGCGCGGGAAACCTGGCAGCAGGCGTATGCCCGGGTCGAAGGGTTGCGCAAGCTGGTGCAGCGCTACATGGATGAGGCGCGACGACTGGAAGACAAGCGCGAGCAGAAGCTGCTGGATGAATTGTCCCAGCGGTTGCCGCGGCAGGATCCATATTGAGTCAGTGAGACCGCGTTATCGTTCTTCGCGGGCAAGTCGGATCGCCGCACCGCACGCTCCTACAGGGGCTGAGTCGTTCACGGAAATTACGAACGACACAAAACCCTGTAGGAGCGAGGCTTGCCCGCGAAGGCGTCCTCGGCCCCACCACAACTACCAGCCTTGCCCCCACCCTCGCCAAGTGCTAAACCTTCTACACGTACGTTCCCCAATGACAAGGAAGCCGTTCATGCCAGTCGTGACAGAAGTATCCCAAGGTGGGCAAAAGCTGACGATTTCGATCAAGGGGCGATTCGATTTCGCCAAGCATCAGGAGTTTCGTGAGTCCTATGAAAATCTTCAGCCAAAACCCGACTCCTTCGAAGTGAACTTGAAGGACGCCACCTACCTCGACAGTTCTGCACTCGGCATGTTGTTGCTGCTACGTGATCACGCTGGCGGCGACAATGCCGAGATCACGCTGACCAACGCCAATCCAGATGTGCGCAAGATCCTCGCCATTTCCAACTTCGAACAGATCTTCGACGTCGCGTGACGGCCATGCAGCCGCCGCTCGAATCACTGACGATCCTCATCGCCGAAGACAGCGCGGCCGATCGCATGCTGCTGTCGAGCATCGTCCGGCGCCAGGGGCATGAAGTGCTGACGGCCGCCAACGGCGCCGAGGCCGTCGAAGCGTTCCGTCAGCAACGCCCGCAACTGGTGTTGATGGACGCGATGATGCCGGTGATGGACGGCTTCGAGGCGGCGCAGCAGATCAAGGCACTGGCCGGGGAAACCCTGGTGCCGATCATCTTTCTGACCTCGCTCTCCGAAAGCGAAGCCCTGGCGCGCTGTCTGGAAGCCGGGGGCGACGACTTTCTGGCAAAACCCTACAACCAGGTGATCCTCGCCGCCAAAATCAAGGCGATGGACCGCTTGCGCCGTTTGCAGGCCACCGTGTTGCAGCAGCGTGACCAGATCGCCAGGCATCACCATTACCTGCTCAACGAGCAACGGGTGGCCAAGGCCGTATTCGACAAGGTGGCCCATTCCGGTTGCCTGAGTGCCCCGAATATCCGCTACCTGCAATCGCCCTACGCGCTGTTCAACGGCGACTTGCTGCTGGCGGCGTTCACCCCGGCCGGCGACATGCATGTATTGCTCGGAGATTTCACCGGCCATGGGTTGCCGGCGGCGGTCGGGGCCATGCCCCTGGCTGAAGTCTTCTATGGCATGACGGCCAAGGGTTACGGTCTGTCTGAAATCCTGCGCGAGATGAATGCCAAGCTCAAGCGCATCCTGCCGGTGGACATGTTCTGTTGTGCCACGCTGCTGTGCCTGAGTTTTCAGCGGCGCTCGGTGGAAGTGTGGAACGGCGGGATGCCGGACGGTTACCTGCACGCCATCGCCAGCGGTAAGCGCACGCCCCTCAAGGCTCAGCACTTGCCCCTCGGCGTACTGAGCCCGCAAACCTTTGACGATCGCACCGACGTGTTGCCGATGGCGGTCGGCGATCGGGTGTTTCTGTTATCCGACGGTGTGATCGATACCTGCGATGCCAACGAACAACTGTTCGGTGTCGAGCGACTGCAGCGGGTGTTTGCCGCCAATCGTCAGCCTGATGCGTTGTTCGCAGAGATCGAGCAGGCGCTGCGCGATTTTCGCGGAGAAGCCCGTGACGACGTGAGCATGGTCGAGGTCAGTTTGCTGGAGGCGGCGCAGGTGAGCCCGCCGGCGTTGGTGTATTCCGACAGTGGCCAGTGCTGTCCGCTGGACTGGTCGGTGAGTTTCGAGTTTCGCGCGGCCACGCTCAAACGCTTCAACCCGCTGCCCTATCTGTTGCAGTTGCTGCTGGAGGTCCATGGGCTGCGGGCGCAGAGCGGGGCGCTCTACACGGTGCTGGCTGAACTGTACTCCAACGCCCTGGAGCATGGCGTACTGGGCCTGGACTCCGGCCTTAAACGGGATGCGTCGGGTTTTGCCCGCTATTATCAACAGCGCAATACGCGCCTGGATGAATTGCGCGATGGCTTCATCCGGGTACATTTGCAGGTGACACCGAAGGGCGAGGGCGGTTGCCTGACGGTTCGCGTCGAAGACAGTGGCAAGGGGTTTGATGTCGAACGGGTGATGCAGCGCCCCGCTGATGGTGTCCGGCTGTCGGGACGTGGCGTCGGTCTGATCCGTCAATTGAGCCGCAATGCCAGCTGGTCCGACGATGGTCGAAGTGCCCGCGTGGAATTTTTCTGGGAGGCTCTGGCATAATCCACGCATTCTTGATCAAGGAGTGAGCAAGTGGCTGACACACATCTGGACCGCGACGTGCTGAGCGCGTTGCAAGAAGTCATGGAGGATGGGTATCCGGAGTTGCTGGAGACCTTTCTTGCCGATGCCGAAGAGCGTCTGGTTTTATTGCGCAAGGCTGACGATGCCCTGGAGCTGATGAATGCTGCCCATAGTTTCAAGGGTAGCAGCAGCAATATGGGGGCCGTTCGCCTGGCTGCGCTCTGCCATGAGCTGGAACAGCGTGCCAAGAATAAAAACCTTTCGGGCGTGGAAAAACTGGTCGGTGACATCGACGGTGAATTCGCCCTGGTCCGGCCGCTGTATGAGGCGGAATGTCGGCGTAGTTCGCCGACCAAGGCGATCGTCCCACGCTTTTAACGCCTGGTACTAAACCTGGCGCGACCTTTGCTTTCATCTCCGTCACTGTACTTACAATCCCAGTGCGGCGGAGACCGTTCCATGCCCGTAACCCCCGATATTCTTCTCCAGGCCGCCGCCCGGTCCAAGGCCAAAGCGGCTTTCGCCAATCCACCGGCGCAGGTCGCCGAGCCCGGGGGCAAGGCATCCGGCTTCGCTCATGTCTACGCCAATCAGGCTCGCAATACCCCTTCGGCGGTGAACGAAAGACCGGTCAAGCCAATGCGCGACAACGTAGCGCATGGGCCGGTCAAACAGGACGTCAGCCACGACAAGGCTGCCGCCGCGAAACCGCCCGTTGCCGATAGCGGCAAATCCTTGCCCGCTGATAAACCGGCGGCCGATGAAAAGATTGCCAGCGAAGGTGCGGATGCCGCTGACACCTCTGTCACCTCTGTCACCGAGGCGGCGGTTGACCCGACCACCGATGCTGCAGATCCCGCACTCGGTGCGCAAACTCCACCAGTGGCAGATGCCGTGCCACCCCAAGACGAGCAGCCGATTCTTGTGGCAATGACCGCCGCCGTCACCGCTGATGCCGGATTCGATCCCCAGGCCGACCCCCTCGATGCCCTGCCAGCCTTGCGCATGGCCATGGAGCAAAGCGGGCACGTTTCCGCTTCCAGCCAGGCCCAGCCACCCGCGTTGCCGACCTCGACCTCGACCAAGGCCGATGGCGAGCCGGCCGCAGCGCAAAACCTGGTCGTCGGCAAGGCGGGCATGCTTGACGTGCAGGCCGAAAAGGACAGTGCCGAAAGCGGTGACAAGGCCTTCAGCGGCCTGCTCGATGACGGTTTGAAAGACTTGAAGGCCGCCGGCAGCGATACCCGTGTCGACGATTTTGCCAGCCGTCTGGCGGCGCTGACCCAGGCGGCCACGCCGAAAACCGCTAACGCGCTGCCGGTGAACCAGCCGATCGCCATGCATCAAAGTGGCTGGAGCGAAGAAGTGGTAAACCGGGTCATGTACCTGTCCAGCGCCAACCTCAAGGCCGCCGACATCCAGTTGCAACCGGCCGAACTCGGACGCCTCGACATTCGCGTGAACATGGTTCCGGATCAGCAGACCCAGGTCACCTTCATGAGCGCGCATCCAGGTGTTCGCGAAGCGCTGGACGGGCAGATGCATCGCTTGCGCGAGATGTTTGCGCAGCAGGGCATGGGGCAGGTTGATGTCAATGTGTCCGATCAGTCTCGTGGCTGGCAGGGCCAGGGGCAGGAACAGGCCAGGCAGGGGGAAAGTGGTCGCACCGGTTCCAGCGGTGGTCGCCTTGACGCCATGGATGACGAGAGTGCGCCCACAGTCGCCGAAGTGGCAGCCAGCACGACCAGCATCATCGGCTCCAGCGCCGTCGACTATTACGCCTGACCAAACACAACCCTTCCTGTAGGAGCGAGGCTTGCCCGCGAAGAAGGGTAACGCGGTTTAAATGATAAACCGCATTGTCTGCTTCGCGGGCAAGCCTCGCTCCTACAGGAGGGCCTGCCGTCTCCCTGGCCCCATGACATTTCTGGCATAACACTTGCTCTTCCCAAGCCTGCAACCGTGAAACCCCGATTAGTGACGGATTATTGGCATGGCGAAGAGCGACGACGCAGTTAAAGACCCCGCAACCAAAGGCAAGATCAAGTTGATCATTGCGATAGCGGGCGCCCTGCTGCTGGCGATAGGCTTGTCCGGAGGGGCCACCTGGTACTTCATGCACAGCCCCCAGAGCAAGCCAGCCGCCGCACCGGAAACCGTGGTTGTCGGCAAACAGCCGGCGGTTTTCGTGCCCCTGATTCCGGCCTTCATTGCCAACTACAACCAGAACGGCCGCCAGCGCTACATGCAGGTGAGCATCACCCTGCAGGGTCGCGATCAAGCCGATCTGGACGCGCTCAAGGCGCACATGCCGGTGATCCGCAATAACCTGGTCATGCTGTTCTCCGGGCAGGACTTCGCCACGCTGGCATCCCCGGTCGGCCAGGAAATGTTGCGGCAGAAAGCCACGGCCAGCGTCCAGGAAGTGGCGCACAAGGAACTCGGCAAAGTCGTCATCGAACAATTGCTTTTCACTAATTTCGTACTGCAGTAGGAACACGACATGGCCGTGCAGGACCTGCTGTCCCAGGATGAGATCGACGCGCTGTTGCACGGTGTCGACGATGGGCTGGTACAGACCGATATCGCTGCCGAACCCGGCACTGTCAAAAGTTATGACCTGACCAGCCAGGATCGCATCGTCCGTGGACGCATGCCGACCCTGGAGATGATCAACGAACGCTTCGCCCGCTATACCCGCATCAGCATGTTCAACCTGCTGCGCCGTTCGGCGGACGTGGCCGTCGGTGGTGTGCAGGTGATGAAGTTCGGCGAATACGTGCACTCGCTGTACGTGCCGACCAGCCTCAACCTGGTCAAGATCAAACCCTTGCGCGGCACCGCGCTGTTCATCCTCGATGCCAAGCTGGTGTTCAAGCTGGTGGACAACTTTTTCGGCGGCGACGGCCGTCACGCCAAGATCGAAGGGCGTGAATTCACCCCGACCGAACTGCGCGTGGTGCGCATGGTGCTCGAGCAGGCCTTCGTCGATCTGAAGGAAGCCTGGCAGGCGATCATGGAGGTGAACTTCGAGTACATGAACTCGGAAGTGAACCCGGCCATGGCCAACATCGTCGGCCCGAGCGAGGCCGTTGTGGTGTCGACCTTCCACATCGAGCTCGATGGCGGTGGCGGCGACCTGCACGTGACCATGCCCTATTCGATGATCGAGCCGGTGCGCGAAATGCTCGACGCCGGCTTCCAGTCGGACCTCGACGATCAGGACGAGCGCTGGGTCAACGCCCTGCGCCAGGACGTGCTGGATGTCGACGTGCCGATCGGGGCCACGGTTGCCCGTCGCCAGTTGCGCCTGCGGGACATCCTGAACATGCAGCCGGGGGACATTATCCCGGTGGACATGCCGGAAGAAATGATCATGCGCGCCAATGGCGTGCCTGCGTTCAAGGTCAAGATGGGCTCGCACAAAGGCAACCTCGCGTTGCAAGTGATCGAGCCGATCGTGCGCCGTTGACCGGCGCGTTGCACATTCGCTTTTAACTGACGGCTCCCCGTTGAACGGGGTGCCCGCCGAGGACACATGATGGCTAACGATATGCACACCCAGGACGACCAGGCACTGGCTGATGAATGGGCTGCGGCCCTCGAAGAAGCCGGCGACGGGCAGGCCGACATCGACGCCTTGCTGGCCGCCGATGCCGCCAGCTCTCCGTCCAACCGCCTGGCGATGGAAGAGTTCGGCGGCGTGCCGAAAAACAACAACCCGGTCACCCTCGACGGTCCGAACCTGGATGTGATCCTCGACATTCCAGTGTCGATTTCCATGGAAGTCGGTAGTACCGAGATCAACATCCGCAACCTGCTGCAACTCAACCAGGGATCGGTGATCGAGCTCGACCGCCTGGCCGGTGAGCCGCTGGACGTGCTGGTCAACGGCACGCTCATCGCCCACGGCGAAGTGGTGGTGGTCAACGAGAAGTTCGGCATCCGCCTGACCGACGTGATCAGCCCAAGCGAACGCATCAAGAAGCTGCGCTGAGTGAAAAGGGTTCTGATGGCTTTACCAGGGTTGGCGCTGGCCTTGCCGTTCAGCGTGCTGGCCGCCGAGCCGGTGGCGACTGTCGCCGCGGCGGCGGCACCGGCGGTCAGCAGCGGAGTGGCCGGGCAATTGACCCAGCTGGTGTTCGGTTTGCTGCTGGTGCTGGGCTTGATCTTTTTCCTCGCCTGGCTGCTGCGTCGGGTGCAGCAGGCCGGGCCGGCCGGCAAGGGGCAGGTGATCGAGCTGATCGGTTCCCGCGCGCTTGGTCCGCGCGACCGGCTGATGCTGGTGCAGGTCGGCAACGAGCAGATTCTGCTTGGCCTCAGCCCCGGCAGCATCACCGCCTTGCATGTGCTCAAGGAGCCGGTGCAGGTGCCGAGCACCGAGAAGACCACCCCTGAATTTGCCCAGCGCCTGATGGAGCTGATGGGCAAGGATCACAAGGATAAGAAGTGATGGCTGCGTTACGCATCGTCCTGACGCTGGCCCTGATGCTGGCCGCGCCGCTGGCGTACGCCGCCGACCCGTTGTCGATCCCGGCGATCACCCTGGGCACCAATGCCGAGGGTGCCCAGGAATACTCGGTCAGCCTGCAGATCCTGCTGATCATGACCGCGCTGAGTTTCATCCCGGCGTTCGTCATGCTGATGACCAGTTTCACCCGGATCATCATCGTCTTCTCGATCCTGCGCCAGGCCCTGGGCCTGCAGCAGACCCCGTCGAACCAGATCCTCACGGGCATGGCGCTGTTCCTGACCCTGTTCATCATGGCGCCGGTGTTCGACCGGGTGAATCAGGATGCCTTGCAACCCTATCTGGCGGAAAAGCTCACGGCCCAGGATGCCGTGGCCAAGGCCCAGGTGCCGATCAAGGACTTCATGCTGGCCCAGACCCGCAGCAGCGACCTGGAGCTGTTCATGCGCCTGTCCAAGCGCACCGACATCGCCTCGCCGGACCAGGCGCCGCTGACCATCCTGGTACCGGCCTTTGTCACCTCTGAGCTGAAAACCGCGTTCCAGATCGGGTTCATGATCTTCATTCCGTTCCTGATCATCGACCTGGTCGTGGCCAGTGTGCTGATGGCCATGGGCATGATGATGCTGTCGCCGCTGATCATTTCCCTGCCGTTCAAGATCATGCTGTTCGTGCTGGTGGATGGCTGGGCGTTGATCATCGGCACCTTGGCCAGCAGCTTCGGCGGTGTGTCGCCATGACCCCGGAAGTGGCGGTCGACATCTTCCGCGAAGCGCTGTGGCTGACCACCCTGATGGTGGCCGTGCTGGTGATCCCGAGCCTGCTGGTGGGGCTGTTGGTGGCGATGTTCCAGGCCGCGACCCAGATCAACGAACAGACCCTGAGCTTCCTGCCGCGCCTGCTGGTGATGCTGGTGACGCTGATCGTCGCCGGCCCGTGGCTGGTGCAGACTTTCATGGAATACATCCTGCAGTTGTACGGCAGTATTCCCCAGGTCATCGGCTAGACCATGTCGCTGTTGCAGCTGACCGACACCCAGATCAGCACCTGGGTCGCGACCTTCATGTTGCCGCTGTTTCGCGTGGGGGCGTTGCTGATGGTGATGCCGATCGTGGGCACGACCCTGGTGCCCGTGCGTGTGCGCCTATACTTCGCGCTGGCCATCACCGTGGTGATCGTCCCGGGCCTGCCGCCGATGCCGCCGGTCAACGCGCTGGACTTGAGCGGGCTGCTGTTGATCGCCGAGCAGATTCTCATCGGCGCGGTGCTGGGGTTCGCCTTGCAGCTGTTCTTCCAGGCCTTCGTGATCGCCGGGCAGATCGTTTCCATTCAGATGGGCATGGGCTTCGCCTCGATGGTCGACCCCACCAACGGCGTTTCGGTGGCGGTGATCGGGCAATTCTTCACCATGCTGGTCACGCTGTTGTTCCTGTCCATGAACGGCCACCTGGTGGTGTTCGAAATCCTCACTGAGAGCTTCACCACCTTGCCGGTCGGCAGCGGGTTGGTGGTCAATCATTTCTGGGAGCTGGCCGGCAAGCTCGGCTGGGTCCTGGGCGCTGCGCTGCTGCTGGTGCTGCCGGCGATCACCGCGTTGCTGGTGGTCAACATCGCGTTTGGCGTGATGACCCGGGCCGCCCCGCAGCTGAACATCTTCTCCATCGGTTTCCCCCTGACCCTGGTGCTCGGGCTGTTCATCGTCTGGGTCGGGCTGGCGGACATCATCAACCAGTATCAACCGCTGGCTTCCGAAGCCTTGCAGTGGTTACGCGAACTGGCACGGGCGCGCTGAGTCATGGCAGAGAGCGAAAGCGGTCAGGACAAGACAGAAGACCCCACGGAGAAAAAGAAAAAGGACGCCCGGGAGAAGGGCGAGATTGCCCGTTCCAAGGAACTCAACACCCTGGCGATCATGCTCGCCGGTGCCAGCGCGCTGCTGATCTTCGGCGGCGCATTGGCTCAGGAGTTGATGGAGCTGATGCGGATGAACTTCTCGCTGTCACGGGAAGTGGTGCTGGACCAGCGTGCCATGGGCACCTACCTGCTGCACTCCGGGCTGATTGCCTTGCTGGCGATCCAGCCGGTGATGATCACCTTGCTGCTGGCGGCATTGATCGGCCCGATTTCCCTGGGCGGCTGGTTATTCTCCGCCGGCACCATGGCCCCCAAGTTCAGCCGCATGAACCCCGGTGCGGGCCTCAAGCGCATGTTCTCGTCCAAGGCCGTGGTGGAACTGCTCAAGGCCCTGGCCAAGTTTTTCATCATCCTGTTCGTGGCGCTGGCCGTGTTGTCCTCGGACATCGACGACCTGCAGCGCATCGCCCATGAACCGCTGGACATGGCCATCATCCACAGCCTGCAAGTGGTCGGCTGGAGCACGCTGTGGATGGCCTGCGGCCTGATCATCATCGCCGCGGTGGACGTTCCGGTGCAGCTGTGGGAAAGCGCCAAGAAACTGAAGATGACCAAGCAGGAAATTCGCGACGAACACAAGGATCAGGAAGGGCGGCCAGAAGTTAAACAACGGATTCGCCAACTGCAGCGCGAGATGTCCCAGCGGCGGATGATGGCCGCCATTCCGGACGCCGACGTGGTCATCACCAACCCGACCCACTACGCCGTGGCGCTCAAATACGACCCGGACAAGGGCGGGGCACCGATGCTGGTGGCCAAGGGCAGCGACTTCCTGGCGTTGAAGATGCGCGAGATTGCCGTGGCCAACGAAGTGATGCTGCTCGAATCCCCGGCGCTGGCGCGGTCGATCTACTACTCCACCGAACTGGAGCAGGAGATCCCGGGCGGACTCTATCTAGCCGTTGCCCAAGTCTTGGCCTACGTCTACCAGATCCGCCAGCACCGCGCAGGCAAGGGCAAGCGCCCGGATCCGCTCAAGGATGACCTCCCGATTCCGCCGGATCTGCGCCGCGATTCCTGACAAGTCCAACCCAGTCAGCCAATCCACACACAAAACCTGTGGGAGCGGGCTTGCTCGCGAAGAGGCAATCCCAGCCAACAAAGATCTCAACTGACACACCGCTTTCGCGAGCAGCCTCACTCCCACATCAGCCAACACACAAAACCTGTGGGAGCGGGCTTGCCCGCGAAGAGGCCATCCCAGCCGATAAAGATCTAGATTGGCACATCGCCTTCGCAAGCAGGCTCGCTCCCACATGAGTTATGCCTTACTTGAATCCTTAACTAGCCCTGCGGATCAATGTTATCCAGCGCTCGATTCACCGCCAGTTCTCCCAGCATGATGACCTGCTGAATCGCCAACATCGTATTGCGCTGCGACCCCTCCAGACCTCCCGCGAAATCACTGGCCAACACACTGGCCGACGCCAGGGATTCACAGGCATGGGCCAACAGGCTCTCGGTATCGATGCCGGGTGCAACGACGAACATCGTGCTGGGCTTTCGCGCGATGGCGTTTATTTGGGCGCAACGGTTGATGTACTCGTCGAGGGCGCGGTCGGCGGCTTCTTGGAGTTTTTGCGGTTTGATTGAGGTGTCTGGGGAAACGTCTTCGGCTTCCGGCGGGTTGGGCGTTACTTTGAACATAGATGGAACTCCATATGTATTGGAAGAGCCATCACCTTCGCTACCAAACGAAAGGTGGCGGCCGTACGCAGGTTGGTAGACCGGCCCACATGGAAAAACCGGCGTGCCCGAGGGCACCCTGCGCACAGCCACCATGAAAGCAAGTGCCGATAAAGCACTTGGACAAGGTGACGCTGTGCGCCATGTGTGAGCGGCGGGCTACCAAACCCGATCACTGTTTTCAGCGACCACGAAACGATAGAGCCCGACCCTCAGGCGCACAAGCCGGCGGATTCTGAAGCAGTCGTAGGCTGCGGCGCAAGCTTGTGTAGGCTCTGTAAGTGTCTGGAGATGTCGATTAAACATCGGTGTTTAAAGTCAAAAAGGTCGCCGCCTTTGGCCGTTCCTACAGGATGTCGCAGTACCTGTGGAGCTGCCGAAGGCTGCGATCTTTTGATCTTGAAGCGGCTGGCCGGCTCTGGCATTGAAAAATCTTCGCATAAACCTGTTCTTCACGTTTGGAAAACACAAAATTCTAAAACGGAGCCTCAAAAGCTCGAGGACGTACTTTATTTGCGGAAGGGGTGGAGCCAAATTGTCTGATGATCACGGATCTAAATATGTGGGGCTTGGCTATGAACTCCATTGTCATATGGTTCAAGTTTCTTTGGTCGAATGCATAAGGATTAAATTCGTAGTCTTTTCCAGGTGTCATGCCTCGGAAGTTCTGTATGTGAACTTCTACGATATGTTCTTTGCCAAATCTCGTTTGCTCCGTCCTTGTGCTCTTCCAGTGAGCAGCTTCCGCGTATTCGTCTGCTACGCTCTTGTCTGGGGTGAGGAAAAAACCAGGACGTTCTCCTACTTTTGAGTGGTTTGGTAAAACACCTTTTTTTAATAGTCCTGTGGCGCCTTCTATCGAAGTTCCATGATAGCCAAGGAAGTCTGGTTCAACGGGTGACGAAATCATTGGGCCGGGATCTGACAGCCGTCGGTGTCTTACGGGAAAAGGCCGATTGCCGAAACGGGTGCGATACAATCTACTCAATGGGTCGGATACTGGAGAAAATAGAGATTTCACTAATGAAATGAATGAGCCTGCATGACCCGAAGTGTCAGAGAAATTGATCGGATCGTTTAAGCAGTACGCATATGAGTTTAATCCGCCTTTGTCAAACGGACTCAAACTGTCCGGACTGTTAAACCGCATCAAAACGGGATTAAACGCACGATATCCGTTCCCCAATAAATAACATCCCGTCACCGGATCCGGCCGTTCACCGTTAAAGCCAAGCAGGCTAAGCAACCCGTTTTCTACGGTACGGTGTCCATAGGGCGAATAGGCGATGGGCTGCGGTGGATGATCGGCCTTGAGCGCCTGCAGCACCGAACGCTGCTGATCGGTGGCCAGTAGCGTTGCATCGGATACATTCCCCTCACTTCGCTGTTGCGCCAACAGCTGATCACCATGCTGGAGGATCGAATAACGCATCGCCCCCTGTATCTCGGTAGCCAGCCTGCTTTTGCAGTAAAAGCGCTGGCGCTCGGAGATATCTGGCAGGGCGTGGCTGGTCAGTCGATCGAGGGAGTCGTAGTGGTATTGGCAGAGTACGGTTTCGCGGGGCGCTGTCATGGCGGGTTGCTCCGAAGGTCCGAAGTACGGGAGCTCAGTATTGGCGGTTTGGCAAGGGTCGGGTACTAGCAGAACTGATAGGTACGCTGGGTTTGTGCGCTGGATTTGCTGGTCAGTAACTCACTTTCTGAGATATGCGGTGTCATGGTAGGCGTCATCGCGGGCAAGCTCGGCTCCCACAGGATTGAGAAAATAAATCTTTCCCCTTTTCCCTGTAACGGCTCTCCCATAGCGTGCCGGAACGTCCTTCCAGCTTATTTCGATAGCGAGTCATGCGAGCGGCGAGGGCTTTCATCAATTGTCCCAGGCTTGATGCAGCGTCACCAGGTGCAAGCAAAAGGTGAACATGATTGGTCATCAGGCAATAGGCATAAATGCGTACACCAAAAGCCTGCTTCAGCTCGCGCAGGTCCGAGAGGTAATACTCAAAATCAGCTGCGTCAGCGAAAACAACCTGCCGATTGTGGCCTCGCTGTACGACATGGTGGGGGTAGTTGGGCAGTACAACGCGTCCTATGCTGGGCATGCTGTTTCCTACGTCCTTGCAGTGATACGGATAGCTTAGCGGGAGCGAAATACACCGTTCTTGTTTGTTGTTAATAAATTTTTCGATTTCGTAGCTGAGAAATAAATCTGTCCCCTTTTTCGTCCGAGACGTTAAGTGGTCCATTCGGCCTCGCCGGGTCGTGCTGAGTGATTGTTAATATCAAAATGGGGCCTCATTAGCCCTCGGCATTACTGGTTTGAATTTACCCCTAATTACATCTACACGAATTGATGGGTATGTGTGCACGTTAGTGAAAAGTGAAAAGGGGACAGATTTATTTAGCGGTTCCGGTCCCCTTTTTCCCTTTTTCCCTTTTTCCCTTTTTTCGGTCCCCTTTTTCCGAGACCGGCAAATGGGTATTCCATTTTTTCTATTTTTGTGATTGATTTTTACAAAAAAAGATTTCTAAGGCTGTCAAAACGATCTAGAAGTTGACTCTCATTAGGAGCTCGAATAGCGTCTATTTTTGCTATGTAATCGTTGGCAATGTTCACTGCAGGCGCGAAATTGTTGTTCCGATGTAGCAGGCTTTCTGGGAAACGGTATTCCCTTGTAAAGTTATCCAGATCTTTGAATTGTCCGGTATAGCCAATATTTTGCACTAGGTATTCACGAGCGGGGGAAACATTGTTGATGGCTGTTTTCAGTTTGGATGGGTATGCGTTATTTTTGAAGAAAAGATTTATTCGTTCTTGGTGTGAGTTTATTGTGTATATGGCGTTATTTTGCAAGTTAAGATTGCGGGTAGGTGAGTGGAGGAACTTGTTTTTATAAGCTTCTTTGTATGCTATGTTTTGCAGTTCTTTGTAATGGTCTAGTGTTTTTGTTATGTTTAACATTTCATCCCTGGCTCTCATTGCCTGTAAGGTTGAAACGCCGGGGCGTATTTTTACCAGTGCTCCGCCGTTGTAGATGTTTGTCTTTCTTGTTATGAACGCCTGTGCCAATTTTAAGAATGAAAATTGACCATTTGGATCACTTCTGTTTATCGGATCTCCCAGACAATAAGCATAAGGATTTAACCCCCCCTTTTCGAACGGGCTCAAGCTATCCGGACTGGTAAATCGCATGAGCACGGGATTGAAGGTCCGACGGCCATTCCCCAATAAATAACACCCGGTCACCGGATCTGGCCGTTCGCCGTTAAAGCCAAGCAGACTGAGTAACCCGTTTTCTAAGGGGCGGTGGCCATAGGGCGAATAAGCGATAATCTGTCGAGGATGATTGGCCTTGAACGCCTGCAACACCGAACGCTGCTGATCGGTGGCTAGCAACGTGGTCCCGGCCGCATCACCCTCACTTCGCTGTTGCGCCAGCAACTGCTCGCCATGCTGGACGATTGAATAGCGCATCGCCCCCTGTATTTCGGTCGCCAGCCTGCTTTTGCAGTAAAAGCGCTGGCGCTCGAGGGTATCTGTCAATGCATGACTGATTAGTCGATCAAGAGGGTCGTAGTGGTATTGGCAAAGCACGGTTTCGCGCGGCGATGTCATGGAGGGGGGGCTCCGAAGGTCCGAAGTGCGGGAGCTCAGTATTGGCGGTTTGGCTAGGGTTGGGTACTAGCAGAACTGATAGGTTCGGAAGAGAAAAGGGGGAAAAGGGGGAAAAGGGGACGAGAAAAGGACGAGAAAAGGGGACGACGAGAAAAGGGGACAGATTTATTTGAGAAAAGGGGACAGATTTATTTGCGAAATAAAAAGCGGACTTTCAAGGTCTCGTTAATTTTCGTCCTGCTTTTTTGCAGGCCTGCCTTGCCCTCGAGCTATTATTCGAAGCCCTGTGATGTTTTCTATTTCTTTCACAAAGCGGGAGGACCCTGTCAATTGCCCTCGTTGAAGGGCTTCTCTTATTAGCTCCAGCTCACCCCTCGGGGCGACCTGCTCAACAAATTCTGTATAGCGATTACGGCGAGCAAGCTCAGTTTCGCCAAGCGCTTTAAAGCAGGGATCGATATCCAGCCAGTTATTTGCTGCCGGTTCTACCACGCGAAGGTGGTAGCTGGACCAAGGATAACATTCTGCTCGGGAAACGAGATTGGCCCTCACGGGATTCAGCTCAATGTATCGGCTGCACGCCAGAAGGTAGGTGTCAGATTGAACAACGCTGGATTTGTAACGGCTCTCCCATAGCGTGCCGGAACGTCCTTCCAGCTTATTTCGATAGCGAGTCATGCGAGCTGCGAGGGCTTTCATCAATTGTCCCAGGCTTGATGCGGTGTCACCAGGTGCAAGCAAAAGATGAACATGATTGGTCATCAGGCAATAGGCATAAATGCGTACACCAAAAGCCTGCTTCAGCTCGCGCAGGTCCGAGAGGTAATACTCAAAATCAGCTGCGTCAGCGAAAACAACCTGCCGATTGTGGCCTCGCTGTACGACATGGTGGGGGTAGTTGGGCAGTACAACGCGTCCTATTCTGGGCATGCTGTTTCCTACGTCCTTGCAGTGATACGGATAGCTTAGCGGGAGCGAAATACACCGTTCTTGTTTGTTGTTAATAAATTTGTCGATTTCGTAGCTGAGAAATAAATCTGTCCCCTTTTTCCGAACATAGATGAGCTGAGAAATAAATCTGTCCCCTTTTTCCAAAATCAGCTGCATCAGCGAAAACAACCTGCCGATTGTGGCCTCGCTGTACGACATGGTGGGGGTAGTTGGGCAGTACAACGCGTCCTACTCTGGGCATGCTGTTTCCTACGTCCTTGCAGTGATACGGATAGCTTAGCGGGAGCGAAATACACGGTTCTTGTTTGTTGTTAATAAATTTGTCGATTTCGTAGCTGAGAAATAAATCTGTCCCCTTTTTCCTCCCTTTTTCCTCTTTTTCCTGCTTTTTCCTGCATCAATCAAGATTCTGTCGGCCTCCATAGGATCAGGACTACCGCAAAATCACCGGTCGACCCAGAGCCCTGTGGAGCGGGCTTGCCCGCGAAGAGGCCGGCCATGACACCGCCAATTCTCGAATAAGCCCCTCTATATTGGAATCGGTGTTCTATTGTTGATTTGGGTTTTGTGAGCCAGATCTAATATCGCTAGCTTTTAGCACCACATCTTCATAGCGAGTGGTGCTGATGACGAAATGCTCCTTGTCACCGGCTTCTTTTATCCCGTCTACCCAGTTACTGGATGTGGAACGCTTCAAATACACATCAAAGATTACGGGTGTGACATCATTTTTGTTCCTTGTCGCTTCTTTAGCCACAGCTTGGGCAGTTTCCCGGTTTTTAGTTACATAAAACCCAAGCCCGTGGCCCGTACCTCGGTTGGAGCCTATGAAGCTGGGATCCAGTCCGTTTTCGAGACTTGCGACATGTTCACTAGTAGAACCATGATAACCAAAAAATTCATGTTGTTCTGACAGAGGCTTAGCGAATTTATTAGCGTGCTTTGAAGTGTTGCCGTTTGTTGTTGTTTTCGAGAATTTTTTTCTGATCCAGCTTAATAATTTCCAACGGGACTGGCCGCTTGCGTCTGTGAAATTCATTGGATCTCCAGAGCAGTATGCATAAGGGTTCAATCCACCCTTCCCAAACGGACTCAAACCGTCCGGACTATTAAACCGCATCAAAGCTGGATTAAACGCCCGATATCCATTGCCCAATAAATAACATCCGGTCACCGGATCCGGCCGTTCGCCGTTAAAGCCGAGCAAGCTTGGTAACCCGCCTTCAACAGGGCGGTAACCATAAGGTGAATAGGCAATGGGCTGCGGGGGATGCTTGGCCTTGCGCGTCTGCAACACCGAACGCTGCTGATCGGTGGACAGCAACGTGGTCTCGGGTGCATCACCCTCACTTCGCTGTTGCGCCAACAGCTGCTCGCCATGCTGAACGATCGAATAACGCATCACCCCCTGCATCTCGGTCGCCAGCCTGCTTTTGCAGTAAAAGCGCTGGCGCTCGAGGGTATCTGTCAATGTATGACTGATGAGTCGATCAAGAGGGTCGTAGTGGTATTGGCAAAGCACGGTTTCGCGCGGCGATGTCATGGAGGGGGGGCTCCGAAGGTCCGAAGTGCGGGAGCTCAGTATTGGCGGTTTGGCTAGGGTTGGGTACTAGCAGAACTGATAGGTACGTTGGGTTTGCTCATTCGAATTGCTGGCTAGCGGCGCACATTCTCTGAGGTATCGCTGGCAGTACCGGCCTCATCGCGGGCAAGCCCGGCTCCCACAGGATCGGGGATGACTGAAAAATCACCGTTCGGCACAGAACCTTGTGGGAGCGAGCTTGCTCGCGATGAGGCCATCCCATCCAATAGAGATGTTCACTGACACACCGCGGGAGCGAGACCGGCTTGCCGGCGAAAGCGCCCCTCCTGTCGCCACAAACTCCCGTTAAAACATCCGTACCTTAAAACCCCGCAAAAGTTGGAAGGCTTCTTGCAGTACCCCCTCTACGCCGGCACCCGGCGTCAAAAGTTTGCTTCAAAGGCACGGGGAAAAAAACCGGTGGATCGCTCTCAGCTACTCAACACTGCTCGCACCAACGTTGCCGATTTAAGTCGGGGCAATCTGGGCGTGCCGTTGTTGTTGCTGGTCATGCTGGCGATGATGATGTTGCCGATGCCGCCGTTCCTGCTGGACGTGTTTTTCACGTTTAACATTGCGCTGTCGATCGTGGTTCTGCTGGTCTGCGTCTACGCCTTGCGCCCACTGGATTTCGCGGTGTTCCCGACCATCCTGCTGGTGGCGACGCTGTTGCGGCTGGCGTTGAACGTGGCCTCCACACGGGTGGTGATGCTCCACGGCCAGGACGGTCATGCCGCCGCCGGCAAGGTGATCCAGGCCTTCGGCGAGGTGGTGATCGGCGGTAACTACGTGGTCGGTATCGTGGTCTTCGCCATTTTGATGATCATCAACTTCGTGGTGGTGACCAAGGGTGCCGGGCGGATTTCCGAGGTGAGCGCGCGTTTCACCCTCGATGCCATGCCCGGCAAGCAAATGGCGATCGACGCCGACCTGAACGCCGGTTTGATCGACCAGAACCAGGCTAAGGCCCGACGCTCCGAAGTCGCCCAGGAGGCCGAGTTCTACGGTTCCATGGACGGTGCCAGCAAGTTCGTGCGCGGTGACGCCATTGCCGGTCTGCTGATTCTGTTCATCAACCTGATCGGTGGCATGGCGGTCGGGATCTTCCAGCATGGCATGACCTTCGGCGACGCCGGCAAGGTGTACGCGCTGTTGACCATCGGTGACGGTTTGGTGGCGCAATTGCCATCACTGTTGTTATCGACAGCTGCCGCGATCATGGTGACCCGTGCTTCCGGTTCCGAAGACATGGGCAAACAGATCAATCGCCAGATGTTCGCCTCGCCGAAAGCCTTGGCGGTCGCGGCCGGTTTGATGGCGGTGATGGGCCTGGTGCCGGGCATGCCGCACTTCTCTTTTCTCAGCATGGCGGCCCTGGCTGGCGGCGGCGCGTACCTGTTCTGGAAGAAGCAGAACAACGTCAAGGTTCAGGCCCTGCAGGAGGTGCAGCGTCAGCAGGAGCTGCTGCCGTCGCCGGCCCGGGCCCAGGAAACCAAGGAGCTGGGCTGGGACGACGTCACCCCGATCGACATGATCGGCCTGGAAGTCGGCTACCGCCTGATTCCGCTGGTGGATCGCAACCAGGGTGGGCAGTTGCTGGCGCGGATCAAGGGCGTGCGCAAGAAACTGTCCCAGGACCTGGGCTTCCTGATGCCGACCGTGCATATCCGTGACAACCTCGACCTGGCGCCGAGCGCCTATCGCCTGACCCTGATGGGGGTGATCCTGGCCGAAGCGGAGATTTACCCGGACCGGGAGCTGGCGATCAACCCGGGGCAGGTCTACGGTACGTTGAACGGCATAAACGCCAAAGATCCGGCTTTCGGCCTGGAAGCGGTCTGGATCGAAGTCAGTCAGCGGGCCCAGGCGCAGTCCCTCGGTTATACCGTGGTCGATGCCAGTACCGTGGTGGCAACCCATTTGAACCAGATTCTGTACAAGCACTCCAGTGAGCTGATCGGCCACGAAGAAGTGCAGCAACTCATGCAATTGCTGGCTAAAAGCTCGCCAAAACTGGCTGAAGAGCTGGTGCCGGGCGTGGTCTCGCTGTCACAGCTGCTCAAGGTGTTGCAGGCGTTGCTGGCCGAACAGGTACCGGTGCGGGACATTCGCAGCATTGCCGAGGCCATCGCGAACAATGCGGCCAAGAGTCAAGATACCGCCGCGCTGGTGGCCGCCGTACGCGTCGGCGTCTCCCGCGCAATCGTCCAAAGCATTGTAGGCACTGACTCCGAGCTGCCAGTGATCACGCTGGAGCCAAGGTTGGAACAGATATTGCTCAATAGTCTGCAGAAGGCGGGACAAGGCTCGGAAGAGGGCGTTCTGCTGGAGCCAAGCATGGCTGAAAAGCTGCAGCGCTCGTTGATCGAGGCGGCTCAGCGCCAGGAAATGCAAGGTCAACCGGTGATTCTGCTGGTAGCCGGTCCGATTCGCGCGATGCTGTCGCGGTTTGGCCGACTCGCGGTCCCGGGTTTGCATGTGTTGGCGTACCAGGAAATCCCTGACAACAAGCAAGTGACCATCGTTGCGACAGTAGGGCCCAACGGCTGAGGTAATGGTTCATGCAAGTTAAGCGTTTTTTCGCCGCCGATATGCGTCAGGCCATGAAGCTGGTTCGTGATGAGCTGGGCGCTGACGCCGCCATCATCGGCAACCGCCGGATCGCCGGTGGTGTCGAGCTGACTGCAGCCCTGGATTACAAGCTGTCGGCGCTGGCGCCGCGTGTGCCGAACATGGAGCTTGAAGACGAGTTGCGCAAGACCCAGTCGCGGATCGTCACCGCCCAGGCCGAACTGAGCCTGCGTAGCGAAGGCGAGAGCGACAAGGCGACCAATCGCCAGCTGTTCGCCGGCCTGCCGTTGACCGCCGCCGAGCCGCTGGTCGAGCCGACCTACACCGAACCTGCGCGTCCTGCGCCAGCGCCTGCCGCAGTGGCAACAGGCGGCGTCGACCCGCGGGCCTTCGACTCGATGCGTTTCGAGCTCAATAGCCTGCGCGAATTGATGGAAGTGCAACTCGGCTCCCTGGCCTGGAACCAGCTGCAAGGCAGCCGCCCGGCCCAGGCCAGCCTGTGGCGGCGCATGCAACGCATCGGCCTCTCCGGCCCGTTGTCCCGGGATTTGCTGGCGATGATTCCCGACATCGAAGAGCCCCGTCAGGCCTGGCGCATGTTGCTGGCGCACCTGGCGCGGATGATCAATACACCAGACATCGAACCCTTGGAAGAGGGCGGCGTGATTGCCATGGTCGGCCCTGCGGGCATGGGCAAGACCACCACCCTGGCCAAGCTCGCGGCCCGGTACGTGCTCAAGTACGGCGCGCAGCATATCGCGCTGGTGAGCATGGACAGCTACCGGATCGGTGCCCAGGAACAGCTCAAGACCCTCGGCCGCATCCTCAATGTGCCGGTGACACACGTCGACCCGGGGCAATCGTTGGTGCAGGCGCTCGACCCCTTGCTGCGCAAGCGTGTGGTGCTGATCGATACCGCCGGCCTGCAGGCCAGCGACCCGGCGCTGCGCATGCAGCTCGAAAGCCTGGCCGGGCGTGGCATCAAGTCAAAGAATTATCTGGTCCTGGCCACTACCAGCCAGAAGCAGGTGCTGACCGCCGCTTATCATAGTTACAAGCGCTGCGGGCTCGCTGGCTGCATCCTGACTAAACTGGATGAAACGGCGAGCCTGGGCGACGTGTTGAGCCTGGCCATCAGCCATGATTTACCAGTGGCTTACCTGACCGATGGCCCGCGGATTCCGGATGATTTGCATCTGCCGCGTCGTCATCAGCTGGTCAGCCGTGCAGTAAGCGTGCAAATGCAGGAAGAACCCAGCGAAGAAGCCATGGCTGATATGTTCGCTGATATTTATCACAGCCCGACCAAACAGGTCGGCTGAGGTAGCAATGAATAGTTTTTGTACCTACATCGATGGTCTGCCATGCATTGTTCCGTTTGTGAACGCGCAGCCAGTAATGTGGCCTCCGTCTATGCAAGACAAGGTAAAGAAATAACATGGGCAGCATGCATCCCGTACAGGTGATCGCGGTGACCGGCGGCAAAGGTGGCGTCGGGAAAACTAACGTGTCAGTGAACTTGTCCCTGGCTCTCGCCGAGCTCGGCCGGCGCGTCATGTTGCTGGACGCCGATCTGGGGCTGGCGAACGTCGACGTCCTGCTGGGACTGACACCCAAACGTACCCTGGCCGACGTGATCGAAGGCCGCTGCGAGCTGCGCGACGTTTTGTTGCAAGGCCCCGGCGGCATTCGTATCGTGCCGGCCGCGTCCGGCACGCAGAGCATGGTGCATCTGAGCCCGGCGCAGCATGCCGGCCTGATCCAGGCTTTCAGCGACATCGGCGATAACCTCGACGTATTGGTGATCGACACCGCGGCGGGCATTGGTGAGTCGGTCGTCAGTTTCGTTCGCGCCGCCCAGGAAGTGTTGCTGGTGGTCTGCGACGAACCGACCTCGATCACCGACGCCTACGCCCTGATCAAGTTGCTCAATCGCGACTACGGCATGAACCGCTTCCGCGTCCTGGCCAACATGGCCCAGAGCCCGCAGGAAGGTCGCAACCTGTTCGCCAAGTTGACCAAGGTCACCGATCGTTTCCTCGACGTCGCCTTGCAATACGTCGGCGCCGTGCCGTACGACGAAAGCGTGCGCAAGGCCGTGCAGAAGCAGCGCGCGGTCTATGAGGCCTTCCCGCGTTCCAAGTGCTCGCTGGCTTTCAAGGCGATTGCACAGAAGGTCGATACCTGGCCGCTGCCGGCCAACCCCCGCGGGCACCTGGAGTTTTTCGTCGAACGCCTGGTGCAACAAACCGCAGGACCGGTGCTATGACAGCCAGTGGCTACAACTTTTACAAGCAGTCGGCACGTGACGCGCAGTACGAGCTGATCGAGCGTTACGCGCCACTGGTCAAACGCATTGCTTACCACTTGCTGGCGCGTCTGCCGGCCAGTGTCCAGGTCGAAGACCTGATCCAGGCCGGGATGATCGGCCTGCTGGAAGTGTCGACCAAATATGACGCCAGCAAAGGCGCCAGCTTCGAGACGTACGCGGGCATTCGAATCCGCGGCGCGATGCTCGATGAGGTGCGCAAGGGGGACTGGGCGCCACGTTCGGTCCACCGCAATACCCGCATGGTCAGCGACGCGATTCGCTCGATTGAAGCTAAAACCGGGCGCGACGCTAAAGATCACGAAGTTGCGGCCGAACTCCAATTGAGTCTCGACGATTATTACGGGATTTTGAACGACACCCTGGGCAGCCGGCTGTTCAGTTTCGACGATCTGTTGCAGGACGGCGAACACGAAGGGCTGCACGAGGATGGCGCGAGTGCACATCCGGAGCCTTCACGGGATCTGGAAGATGATCGCTTCCAGGCGGCGCTGGCGGATGCGATTGCCAATTTGCCTGAGCGTGAGCGACTGGTGTTGGCGCTGTACTACGACGAAGAGCTGAATCTCAAGGAAATCGGCGAGGTCCTGGGGGTCAGCGAATCCCGGGTCAGCCAGTTGCATAGCCAGTGCGCGGCCCGTTTGCGGGCGCGTTTGGGGGAGTGGCGAGCGCGCTGAAGGCAGTGTGGGGACACTGCGAACGTGACTGGCGGGGTGGTGAACTGCGCCGGTCTCGATCTGTTGTGCTCCAGACAGTCATCGAGTGTATCGCCGGATTGATTGAAATGGCGCGTCCAGCTGTTGGGCGCGTTTAAGACTGCTTGGAGGTCGACTTGGACAAGAACATGAAAATCCTCATCGTTGATGACTTCTCAACGATGCGGCGGATCATAAAAAACCTGTTGCGTGACCTTGGGTTCACCAACACGGTCGAGGCGGATGATGGCACCACTGCCATTCCGATGCTCAACAGCGGCAGCATCGACTTTCTGGTCACCGACTGGAACATGCCAGGCATGACCGGCATCGATCTGCTGCGCCACGTGCGCGCCGATGAGAAGCTCAAGCACCTGCCGGTGCTGATGGTGACCGCTGAAGCCAAGCGCGAGCAGATCATCGAAGCGGCCCAGGCCGGTGTTAACGGCTATGTGGTCAAACCCTTCACGGCCCAAGCGCTGAAAGAAAAAATCGAGAAGATTTTCGAACGCATTGGTTGAGCAACGGCGCCACGGGGAAGCTATGGAGCATAAAGAATCTTCACAGGGCGATTTCGAGTCGACCCTGAAAAAACACGCGGTCGAACTGGTCGAAAGCCTTGAAAAAGGCAAGTTCGGCGACGCGGTGCAACTGATCCATGAGCTCAACCAGACCCGTGACCGCGGCCTTTATCGGGAAGTGGGCAAGCTCACCCGCGAGCTGCACAGCGCGATCGTCAATTTCCAGATTGACCCGCACATGCCGCAAGCCGAGGAAGTGTCCCAGATCACCGACGCCACCGAGCGCCTGGGCTACGTGGTCAGGCTGACCGAAGCCGCGGCCAACCGCACCATGGACCTGGTAGAGAACGCCACGCCGCTGGTCAACAGCCTGAGCAACGAAGCCCAGGCGCTGAGCACGGACTGGGGGCGCTTCATGCGTCGCGAAGTCGGGGCTGAAGAGTTCCGCGAACTGGCCCGGCGGGTCGACGGTTTCCTGACACGCAGCAGCGCCGACAACCGCATTGTGTCGAGCAACCTCAACGATATCCTGCTCGCCCAGGATTATCAGGACCTCACCGGTCAAGTGATCAAGCGTGTGACTCAATTGGTCACCGAAGTTGAAAGCAACCTGCTCAAACTCGTGCTGATGGCCAGTCAGGTGGACCGCTTTGCGGGCATCGAACATGACCGTGAAGCGATGCGGGCAGAAAAAGATCCGCAAAAACAGCTCTCTCAGGGTGAAGGTCCGCAGATTCATGCCGATAAAAGAGAAGACGTTGTGTCCGGTCAGGACGATGTGGACGATTTGCTTTCCAGCCTTGGATTTTAAGACCTGTTAGGAGCACCCCATTAATGAGCTTCGGCGCCGATGAAGAGATCCTTCAGGATTTCCTGGTTGAGGCCGGCGAGATTCTTGAGCAACTGTCCGAACAACTGGTCGAGCTTGAAAGCCGACCGGATGATGCAGACTTGCTCAATGCAATTTTTCGCGGTTTTCACACTGTAAAAGGAGGCGCCGGCTTCCTCCAGCTCCACGAGCTGGTGGAGTGCTGTCACATCGCCGAGAACGTGTTCGACATCCTGCGCAAGGGTGAACGTCGCGTCGACTCGGAACTGATGGACGTGGTTCTTGAAGCCCTGGACGCGGTGAACGGCATGTTCACCGAGGTCCGCGAACGCAGCCCGGTCACGGCGGCCACGCCTGAGTTGCTGGCGGCCCTGGCGCGTCTGGCCGAGCCGCAGTCGACCGACCAGGCGGCACCGGCTGCGGCCGTGGCGCCTGTGGCTGACAGCCCGTCGGATGACATCACCGACAATGAATTCGAACAGTTGCTGGACTCGCTGAACGCGGTCAAGGCGCAGGCCGAAGCGGCGCCTTGCGCGCCGGCACCGGTCAGCGGCAATGCCGCGGCCAGCGATGAAATCACCGATGCCGAGTTCGAGTCATTGCTCGATCAGTTGCACGGCAAAGGCCGGTTCGCCGTCGATGCAGTGGTTGCGCCCGCCGCGCCTGCAGCGCCCGCGACCCCGGCCACGCCGAAAGCGGCAGGCGACAGCTCCGACATCACCGACGAAGAATTCGAAGCACTGCTCGATCAGCTGCACGGCAAGGGCAACTTCGCGGTCGAAGCGCTGGAGTCGGCGATTGCGTCGGCTCCGGTCCCGGCTGCGCCAACGGCCGCAGCGGTGGGCAGCGATCTGATCTCCGATCACGAGTTCGAAGCGCTGCTCGACGAACTTCACGGCAAGGGCAAGTTTTCGGAAATCGGCACCGCGACCGGCGCCAGTGCGCCGGTGGCCACACCGCTCGCCAAGGCAGCAGCGCCTCAATCGGTCGCCAAAGCCGCCGAGCCAAAAGCCCCCGAGCCAAAAGCCGAAGCAGCGAAGGCCGCCCCGGCGCCTGTGCGTGCACCTGCGGCGCCACCGCCTGAGAAACCCGCCAGCGAAGCCGAGACCACCGTGCGGGTCGACACCGCGCGGCTCGATGAAATCATGAACATGGTCGGCGAGTTGGTGCTGGTGCGTAACCGCCTGGTCCGCCTGGGGGCCAACAGCGCCGATGAGGCCATGTCCAAGGCCGTGTCGAACCTCGACGTGGTCACGGCCGACCTGCAGACCGCGGTCATGAAGACCCGGATGCAACCGATCAAGAAGGTCTTCGGACGCTTCCCGCGCCTGGTCCGCGACCTGGCACGCCAGCTCAAGAAAGAGATCAACCTGGAGCTGGTCGGCGAAGAAACCGACCTCGACAAGAACCTGGTCGAGGCCCTGGCCGATCCGCTGGTCCACCTGGTGCGCAACGCCGTCGACCACGGCATCGAATCGCCGGAAGAACGCGAGGCCGCGGGCAAGTCCCGGGGCGGCAAGGTGATACTCGCGGCCGAGCAGGAAGGCGACCACATCCTGCTGTCGATCTCCGATGACGGCAAAGGCATGGACCCGAACGTGCTGCGCGCCATCGCGGTAAAACGCGGGGTGATGGACAAGGACGCGGCCGAGCGCCTGAGCGATACCGAGTGCTACAACCTGATTTTCGCCCCGGGGTTCTCGACCAAGACCGAGATCTCCGACGTGTCGGGTCGTGGCGTGGGCATGGACGTGGTGAAAACCAAGATTTCCCAGCTCAACGGCTCGATCAACATCTACTCGGCCAAGGGCCAGGGCTCGAAGATCGTCATCAAGGTGCCGCTGACCCTGGCGATCATGCCGACGCTGATGGTCATGCTGGCCAACCAGGCGTTCGCCTTCCCGCTGGTGAACGTCAACGAGATCTTCCACCTCGACCTGTCGCGCACCAACGTGGTGGACGGTCAGGAAGTGGTGATCGTGCGCGACAAGGCGCTGCCACTGTTCTACCTCAAGCGCTGGCTGGTCCGCTCCGCCGCTCACGAAGAGCAGCGTGAAGGCCATGTGGTGATCCTGACTGTGGGCACCCAGCGGATCGGCTTCGTCGTCGATCAACTGGTGGGCCAGGAAGAAGTGGTCATCAAGCCATTGGGCAAAATGCTCCAGGGAACCCCGGGCATGTCGGGCGCCACCATCACCGGTGACGGCCGCATTGCGCTGATTCTCGATGTTCCGAGCATGCTCAAGCGTTACGCCACGCGGCGTATTTGATTCTGGCGGGGCGGGGCGACTGAGCCTTGCTCCGTCCATATGGAGTGTTTATGGCAGTCAAAGTCCTGGTGGTGGATGATTCGGGGTTTTTCCGCCGCCGCGTCTCGGAAATTCTTTCAGCCGATCCGAATATCCAGGTCGTCGGCACGGCGACCAACGGCAAAGAGGCAATCGATCAGGCGCTGGCCCTCAAGCCGGACGTGATCACTATGGACTACGAGATGCCGATGATGGATGGCATCACCGCCGTGCGGCATATCATGCAACGCTGTCCGACCCCGGTGTTGATGTTCTCCTCGCTCACCCATGAAGGCGCCCGGGTCACCCTGGATGCGCTGGACGCCGGCGCGGTGGATTTCCTGCCGAAGAATTTCGAAGACATCTCGCGCAACCCGGAGAAGGTCAAGCAACTGCTGTGCGAGAAGATTCTGAGCATCTCGCGCAGTAATCGTCGTGCCAGCACCTACAGCACCTACAGCGCCCCGGCGCCGGTCGCCGCGCCAGCGCCAGCCCCGACACCTGCGCCTTCGAGCGTCAGCAGTTACGGCAGTAGCGCGCCGGCGCGTCCGGCCCCGGCACCCATTCCGGCGCGAACGCCTGCCCCGGCATCGTCGTCGCCAGCACCCAGGCGTAAAGCCTACAAACTGGTCGCCATCGGCACGTCCACCGGCGGCCCGGTTGCCCTGCAGCGGGTGCTGACCCAGTTGCCGGCCAACTTCCCGGCACCGATCGTGTTGATCCAGCACATGCCGGCGGCCTTCACCAAGGCATTCGCCGAGCGGCTGGACAAGCTCTGCCGCATCCACGTCAAGGAAGCCGAGGATGGCGACATCCTGCGTCCGGGGCTCGCACTGCTGGCCCCGGGTGGCAAGCAGATGATGGTCGACGGCCGTGGCGCGGTGAAAATCCTTCCGGGTGACGAACGCCTGAACTACCGTCCGTGCGTGGACATCACCTTCGGTTCGGCCGCCAAGTCCTACGGCGACAAAGTTCTGGCGGTGGTATTGACCGGCATGGGCGCAGACGGGCGCGAAGGCGCACGGCTGCTCAAGCAGAGCGGCAGCTCGATCTGGGCTCAGGATGAAGCCAGCTGCGTGATCTACGGCATGCCGATGGCCATCGTCAAAGCCGAACTGGCCGATGCGGTGTATGGCCTGGACGAGATTGGCAAGCATCTGGTCGAGGCGTGCATCTGATGGATGTACTGAGCCTGATCGGGATCATCATGGCATTTGTCGCGATCATCGGCGGCAACTACCTTGAAGGCGGTCACCTCGGCGCATTGGCCAACGGCCCGGCGGCATTGATTGTCATCGGCGGGACCGTCGGGGCGGCGCTGCTGCAGTCGCCGATGAGCGCGTTCAAGCGGGCCCTGCAGATTCTGGTCTGGATTTTGTTCCCGCCGCGGGTGGATCTGGCGGGCGGTATCGATCGCGTGGTGGGCTGGAGCCTGACCGCGCGCAAGGAAGGTCTGCTCGGCCTGGAAGGGGTGGCCGACGCCGAACCCGACAGCTACTCGCGCAAAGGCCTGCAACTGCTGGTGGACGGCGCCGAGCCGGAGGCGATTCGCAGCATTCTGGAGGTGGATTTCTACACCCAGGAAAGCCGTGACGTCGAGGCCGCCAAAGTCTTCGAAAGCATGGGCGGCTACGCGCCGACCATCGGCATCATCGGTGCAGTGATGGGCCTGATTCACGTGATGGGCAACCTGGCCGATCCGTCACAATTGGGCAGCGGCATTGCCGTGGCCTTCGTCGCCACCATCTACGGCGTGGCCAGTGCCAACCTGATCCTGCTGCCGATTGCCGCCAAGCTCAAGTCCGTCGCCCTGCGCCAGTCGCGATATCGCGAAATGCTGCTCGAAGGCATCCTGTCGATCGCCGAAGGTGAAAACCCTCGCTCTATCGAGTTGAAGCTTCACGGCTTCATGGATTGAGGAGGTCATGGTCGATGGCTCGTCGCCGGCAACCTGAAGAACCGGTCAATCGCGAACGCTGGCTGGTGTCCTATGCGGACTTCATCACCTTGCTGTTCGCCTTTTTCGTGGTGATGTACTCGATCTCTTCGGTCAACGAAGGCAAGTACAAGGTCATTTCCGAAGCGTTGATCGGGGTCTTCAACGACGCTGATCGCGCGCTCCAGCCGATTCCCGTCGGCGACGAACGACCGAAGACCGTGACCCCGGCCAAGCCGCTGGTGAAAGACAGCGAGCAAATCGACGCAGGCATCGCCCAGGCCGCCAGCGATCCGCTGAAAAGCATCGCCGATGACATCAGCGCGGCATTCGGCGACCTGATCAGCTCCAGCCAGATGACCGTGCGCGGCAACGAGTTGTGGGTTGAAATCGAGCTCAATTCCAGCCTGTTGTTCGGCAGCGGCGACGCCATGCCCAGCGACATCGCGTTCAACATTATCGACAAGGTCGCCGCGATCCTGAAGCCGTTCGATAATCCGGTTCACGTCGAAGGATTCACCGACGATCGTCCGATCCGCACCGCGCAATACCCGACCAACTGGGAGCTGTCCTCGGCCCGGTCGGCGAGCATCGTGCGCATGCTGGCGATGCAGGGGGTGAACCCCGGTCGTCTGGCGTCGGTGGGTTACGGCGAGTTCCAGCCCGTGGCCAACAACGCGACCGCCGAGGGCCGGGCGCGCAACCGTCGCGTGGTGCTGGTGGTGTCGCGAAATCTCGATATACGTCGCAGCCTGACCGGTACCGGATCCGCCAATGCCAAACCGGATGCCGCCTTGAAGCGTGCTGGCACACAAACTGCACCGACCCCGATCAAGTCGCCGGGACGAGAGAGTGCCGTCAATTCTCCGTCACCCGCATTAATACGCTGAGCTATTTCTCGATCGTACCTGTCGACCGGGAGGAACAATCCAAATGAGAGTCTGGGCAGTCGCCAATCAAAAAGGTGGTGTCGGTAAAACCACTTCCTCCATCGCTTTAGCCGGGTTACTGGCCGAGGCGGGCAAGCGCGTGGTCGTGGTCGATCTCGACCCCCATGGCTCCATGACCAGTTACTTCGGTTATGACCCCGATCGCCTGGAACACAGCGTCTACGATCTGTTCCTGCACAAGGGCAGCGTGCCCGCGGGTTTACCCGGTCAGCTGTTGTTGTCCACCAGTCATGAACACATTTCGTTGTTGCCGTCGAGCACCGCACTGGCGACCCTCGAGCGCCAGTCGCCGGGCCAGAGCGGCCTGGGCCTGGTGATTGCCAAGAGCCTGGCGCAGTTGTGGCAGGACTTCGATTACGCCGTGATCGACAGCCCGCCGTTGCTCGGCGTGCTGATGGTCAATGCCTTGGCGGCGAGCCAGCAGCTGGTGATCCCGGTACAGACCGAGCACCTGGCGGTCAAAGGCCTGGAGCGCATGGTCAGCACGCTGACGATGATCAACCGTTCACGCAAACAGGCGCTGCCGTTCAGCATCGTGCCGACCTTGTACGATCGCCGCACCCAGGCTTCCATCGGGACGCTACGGTTGTTGCGCGACATGTACCCGGAGGAAATCTGGCAGGGCCACATCCCGGTCGACACCCGCTTGCGGGACGCCAGCCGTGCCGGCATGACACCTTCGCAATTCGACAGCAAGAGCCGTGGCGTCCTCGCTTACCGCGCCCTGCTCAAGCACCTGTTGGCGGCACAACTTGTCCCGCAGGTGGCCTGAGATGAACCCGCCCCCGGTAGGAGCAAGCTTGCTCGCGATGGCCGTCAACGATAACGCTAAAAACCTGACACCCCGCGGTGCTCTCAGGTTCTTCGCTGTAGGAGCAAGCTTGCTCGCGATGGACGTCAACGATAACGCTAAAAACCTGACACCCCGCGGCGTCCTCAGGTTCTTCGCGAGCAAGCTCGCTCCTACAGTAGGGTCGTGTCGGTGAATCGGCCGGTAAAGATCACTTCTCGTCCGCAACTGGCGCTGCAGTCCTATCTGGACAGCTTGCTGATGGACGCGACCGACGAACTCACGGCGGACGTCGAAACGCTCCCCGAAGTGGTCGAGGACGACAGTGCGCTGGATGAATTCCAGGCGGCGGTGCTTGAAGAGCAAGCCCGTGATGCGCAGGTCGTGCCAGTGCCATTGGCTTCGATCCCGGTGACCGTGATCGAAGCGCCAGCACCGGATGCCACCCTATCCGCGCCGTTGCAAACCCTGGTCCCACCACTAGTCGAAGTCCATCAAGCTTCCGGCGCCACGCCGCCAACGATTGAAACAAACGGTCGCCCTTCATGGGCCGCCGAGCCATTCGAATGCCTGTTGTTCGATGTCGCCGGGTTGACCCTGGCGGTGCCGCTGGTGTGCCTGGGTTCGATCTATTCGTTGACCGGTCACGAACTGACACCCCTGTTCGGTCAACCGGAGTGGTTCCTCGGGATCCTGCCAAGCCAGGCCGGCAACCTGAAGGTGCTCGATACCGCGCGCTGGGTCATGCCCGATCGTTACCGCGACGATTTCCGCCAGGGCCTGCAATACGTCATTTCGGTGCAAGGCTATGAGTGGGCGCTGGCGGTGCATCAGGTCAGCCGTTCGTTGCGCCTGGACCCGAACGAAATCAAATGGCGCAGCCACCGCGGTCAACGGCCATGGCTGGCAGGCACGGTGATCGAACACATGTGTGCGCTGCTCGACGTTGCCGAACTGGCCGAGTTGATCGCCAGCGGTGGGGCAAAACACATGGACGGCAACAAGCCGGCGCGTCAACCGACATAACAGCTACATGACAACACAGAGGGCGGCACTTCATGTCGTCGCACAGAACACACACCGCCAGGGCGGTTTATCGAGGGGTCAGGGTATGAATGACAAGGCTGCGGCTGCAAAGGGTTCCGAAGATCCGATCCTGCAATGGGTAACCTTCAAGCTGGACAACGAAACCTACGGCATCAACGTGATGCGCGTTCAGGAAGTCCTGCGCTACACCGAAATCGCCCCGGTCCCGGGTGCCCCGAGCTATGTGCTGGGCATCATCAACCTGCGCGGCAACGTGGTCACCGTGATCGACACCCGTCAGCGCTTCGGCCTGATGAACGCCGAGATCAGCGACAACACCCGCATCGTCATCATCGAAGCCGACAAGCAAGTGGTCGGGATCATGGTCGACAGCGTGGCCGAAGTGGTTTATCTGCGCCAGTCGGAAATCGAAACCGCGCCTAACGTCGGTAACGACGAGTCCGCCAAGTTCATTCAAGGCGTGTGCAACAAGAACAACGAATTGCTGATCCTGGTCGAACTGGACAAGATGATGAGCGAAGAAGAATGGTCGGACCTGGAGAACATCTGATTGATCCTTGAGGCGGCGGTCATTGTCCTGTTCCTCTTGTGGGCAGGCACGCTGGCGATGTTCCTGGCCTACGTTCGCGCGCAAAAGCTGATCGCCGCGCAACAGGCCGGGGGCGACGCGCTGCGCGACCAGCGCATCAAGGACCTGGCCAGGCGCGTCGACGATTACCAGAACAGCAACGTGCGCATGGGCCAGGAGCTGCAGGAATTGCGCGCGGTGGTCGGACCGTTGCCGGACAAGCTGATCCAGCTGGAACAGCGCGACCCCTCGAGCCTGTCATTCGCCCAGGCTGCTCGCCTGGTGGGCATGGGCGCGAGTGTCAATGAACTGACTCAGTCCTGCGGCCTGACCCAGGCCGAGGCGGAATTGATGAGCAAGCTGCACAAAAGCTGACAGGGCCATCCACGATCCCCTGTAGGAGCGAGCTTGCTCGCGAAAATCGTCACGATAACGCGCTATACCTGACCCCCCGCAGCGCCAGTGGTTTCCGCAGTCCCCTGTGGGAGCGAGCCTGCTCGCGAAAATCGTCAACGATAACGCGCCATACCTGAAACCCCGCAGCGCCGTTGGTTTCCGCGGTCCCCTGTGGGAGCGAGCCTGCTCGCGAAAATCGTCAACGATAACGCGCCATACCTGAAACCCCGCAGCGCCGTTGGTTTCCGCGGTCCCCTGTGGGAGCGGGCTTGCCCGGGTAGAAACCGGAGACATCCTTTACGTTTTAAACCGGAGACATCGTTTACAGGTATGAAATACGGTCAGGAGGTGCCTGACCATGCCCTGGAATCGAGAGTCCCCAATGGATCAACGAATCAAACTCATAGGCGACTGGCTGCAAGGCAGCTATTCCAAAAGCGAGTTGGCCCGTCACTACGGGCTCAGCCGACCCACTTTGGATAAATGGCTTGCGCGCTACGAAACACAGGGCATTGATGGGCTCAAGGAACTGTCACGGCGTCCGCATACGAGCCCTTTCAAAATCAGCGATGAGGTGCTTGAGCTGCTAGTCGCGTACAAGCGCGAGCATCACAGCTGGGGACCTGAGAAGCTGGTGCATAACCTTAAGATTGATCATCCAGAGTTGTCTTGGCCAACAGTCAGCACGGCAGGCGAATGGCTTAAGCGAGCAGGTCTGGTGCAAAAACGTCGTTTCCTCAATCGCCCGCCAGCGGGGAAAAATCCGCTGCGCGACGCTACTGCGCCTAATCAGACATGGGCGGCGGATTTCAAAGGTGACTTCGCGCTTCAGAACGGCCAACGTTGTTACCCACTGACCATTACTGATCACGTCAGCCGATTTCTATTGCTGTGCAGAGCGCAAAGCAGCGTTGCCGGGGCTCGCGAAGGGTTCGACTGGGCGTTTCGGGAGTACGGGTTGCCTAATGTGATTCGCACAGACAACGGCTCCCCCTTTGCCTCCACCGGCATTTCGCGCATATCCAGCCTGGCGGCTTGGTGGATACGCCTAGGGATCTACCCTGAGCGAATCCAGCCGGGGCGGCCTGACCAGAATGGCCGTCATGAGCGCATGCATCGAACGCTCAAGGCTGCATTACTTCATGCGCCTGAACGTAATCTGGTGGAACAACAGTTGGCATTTGAACAGTTTCGACAGGAGTTCAATTACGTAAGACCTCATAAGGCTTTAGAGATGAAGGTTCCTGCGGATCTGTATAAGCCTTCGCCAAGGCAGTACGACGGACGCGTGCCTGAGGCTGATTACGCTTCGGATATGAGGATCCGCATGATCCGACAAAATGGATCGATGAAATGGAAAGGCAAAATGATTTTCGTCAGTGAATCTTTGGCAGGTGAGGCGCTAGGACTGAAGGAAGTGGACGATGATGTGTGGGATATTTACCTTTGCAACTACCTTTTAGGCAGACTGAAAAGCGGCGAGAGCCGCCTTTCAAGCCAACAGAAACGTAAAGGATGTCCCCGGTTTCAGTCGTAAAGGATGTGTCCGTTTCTACACCGCGAAAATCGTCAACGATAACGCGTTATACCTAACACCCCGCGGCGCCAGTTGGTTTTTCGCGAGCAAGCTCGCTCCTACAGCTCAGTAGTCATCCCCGCGATCGGTGATGTCCTTCTCGACCATCGGCGCATCCGGATCCTGCCCCGCAGGAAATTTCCCCTTCAGATTCCACGCAAACGCAATAATCTCTGCAATCGTACGATACAAGGGAATACTCTCCCTTAGCTTTCATTCGCGCTAACGGTTTCACCCATTCGATGTTTTGTTACTGAACTCAATTAAGTTGGTCGGGATGGATGCCAGTGTCGCCAGCGCCAACGGCTTTTGTTATGCAACGTCATACACTATTTTTAATGTCACGTAATAATTCGCATATTTTGCAACTGTTTTTTCTTCGTGATAATTTTTGATTGATGTATTTTTGCAAAAATGTCTACTGGTATGTATGGCGGTAGACATTTTTTTCGGTGGTGCGTGTAATGGACGTTCTCATTCGAAGTGTCGATATGGGACTGGTGATTCTAATATTCGTCTGTGATTAATGAGAGGTCATATGGAAATTAATGCAATTCGCACAGCAGGAGAAATTATTACCTTTGATCCGGGCGCTCCGGGTCATTCTGAACTCGCGACTTGTACGGTCAGGGATGATAATCATGCTAACGATATTTTTTTGGTGCGGATCATTGACCATTTTTGGTTGATGGAACATTTGCCGCTCGTCGGTAAACGTATTCGCTTTTCGAGAACAGGAAGTAGTGGGCACCTCATTGCTGAGGATATTGAGTTGGAGTAACTAGTATGAATTGATTGTTTCTCATGTGGAGATAGTCGATGCGGTAACTAATAGGCTCGCTCTCATAATAATTGCAGCGATTGAGCGACACATTTTAATCGCTGTCTTTTATGAGGGTGAGTTGGCTTTCCGATGACGGTTCGTGGATAGTGCGCCTGATTATTTCAGTAGTCCTCTCCACGGTCGGTGATGTCTTTCTCTCCCCCTGGCGCGTTCTGGTCATGCTCCTCGGGAAACTTACCCTTCAAATTCCACGCAAACGCAATAATCTCGGCAATCGTACGATACAACTCTTCCGGAATACTCTCTCCCAATTCCATCCGCGCCAGCAACTTCACCAGTTCGGCGTTTTCGTAAATCGGCACTTCACAATCGCGGGCAATCTTCAAAATGGCTTCGGCCAGGGCATCGTCACCTTTCGCCGTGAGGGTAGGGGCGTGGTTGCCGTCGTATTTGAGGGCGATCGCCTGGCGTGGAGTGTCAGGGGTTTTCATGCGGTTTCGTCGACCCAGCGTTGTTCGAGACGGGTTTGGGCGCCTTGCGGCGGTGTGCCGAGGTGGCAATCGATGTCACCGACGTTCAGGCCCGAATCCAGCAGGCGTTGACGCAGTGCCGCCAGATTGCTTTCGATCAGGCTGGCGGTATACGGCCGCTCGGCCCATAGCTGGCTGGAGAGGCTGCCACTGATCAACTGCGCTTGAACCTGCAACGGCCCCAGCGGCTCCATGTCGAACGCCAACTCGACGCGCCAGAGTTGTTGCTTGGGCGGGCGTTCTTCGTGACGTTCTTTGGGCTGTTGCTGTTCGGGCGCTTCTTCGCGCTGGAACTTGACTTGCAACGGCACGATGTCCTGCAGGTTGCGCATCGGTATTTCCAGCTGCCAAGTGCTCATCTGGCGCCCGTCGCTGGTCACGCCGGTCTGTTCCAGGCTCGACAGCTGATGGCTTTGCAAGCGCGACACCGCTGCCGCGGCCAGGCGCAGCAGGTGTTCGAGATCGTCCTCGCCATCCGCGCTTTGCAACAGGCGCTCGGGCAGGGGGAAGCTGGTCGGCGACGGTTTGGCGCTGACCTGTCCCAGCATGCCGAGGGCGCTGCGCACGAACCCCGGAAGGGCCTGGGCCAGGGTATTGGCGGCTATGATCGCATTCAGATTGGTGTTGGCCGGCAACCCCGGGGTCAATTGTGCGATCAGCGTGAGCAGGTCGCCCTTCATGTCCGGCGCCAGCGTCGGGTTCTGCCCGCCGAGCAGTTTCGCTTCGAGGAACAGCCCGCTGCCGGCCAGTGCCTGGGCCAGGCCCTTGGGCGTACTGAGTTGATGAATGTCTGGCAGGTCGGCGAGCAGCTTGTCCACGGCAGCGCGCACTTCGCTGGATGTCTGATCCGCGGGCAGGTTTTGCAGCAGTTTCAACAGCCCGTTGATCGAACCCTGGCGACTCTGCTGGCTGACCAGTTGTTGAGTCACCGCCAGTTGTTCCTGGCGGCTGCTCAAGGGCACGAATTTCAAGGTATGGGCGTCCTGCACCCGCGCGCTCAACAAGGTGCCGACGGGCAGTGGCCGTGGGCCGTCGATGCTCAGTGTACTGCCGCTCAACGCCGTATTGAGCAGGCTCACCATCGAACGAAAGACCATTGGCTGACCCGGAACCTGGGGCATCACTTGCGAGGTCAGCACTTTGCCTTGAAGCAGGGTGCCGGCCGGCAGTTGCGCGGTGTCGATGCGGGTGAGGGTGGCGACGCTGGAGGCGACGGCCTGTTGCACGCTGATCGCCAGGTTGCCTGCCGATGGCTGGGTGATCGCAAGGTGGGTGCCCTGGAGCAGCGGCTGGGTACTGGTGGCTTGAACCGTGGTCTGGCGGCCGCTGTCGAGGGTGACCTTCAGCAGCAGTTGAAACGTCTGTTCCGCCTGCTTGAGCGACAGCACTTCCGCCTTGGCGCCCTGACCTGTGCCGATCAGGCCCTCCGTCGGCGTCAGCAATTTGATCAACTCGCCGCCGACCGCCTGCGCACGTGGCGTCGCAGACACGGTTGGCGGTAGCGGAAGGATGTTCATTTCGCCTGTCATATGCGGTCACAACCTGAGGAAATTGCCCTCTTGAGAGTAGGGCATGGCATGTATAATGCGGCCCCGTTGTATCCGGGGCGCTGAAATCATTTGCAAATACTTGATCTGGCGCCTTAGACCGAGCCGCCAAAGCATTTATCCTGCATCTCTTTAGCGGCCGCACCGCTGCCGACTTGAACCGTAAAGGCCCGTGATCTCTTGACCAGTCCTGTCCTGCAAACCGTTGCCCTTGCCTGTGAGCGAGACCTTCGGCTGCTCTTCGAAAATCTCGAATTGAGACTGGCCAGTGGCGAAATGGTGCAGATCAGTGGCCCTAACGGCAGCGGCAAGACCAGCCTTCTGCGTCTGCTTTGCGGTCTGATGCAGCCGACCGCCGGTCAAGTACTGCTCAACGGCCAGCCGCTGAACGAGCAACGCAGTGAACTGGCGCACAACCTGCTGTGGATCGGCCATGCCGCCGGGATCAAGGACCTGCTGACCCCGGAAGAAAATTTGAGCTGGCTCTGTGCCCTGCATCAACCGGCTTCCCGCGAGGCGATCTGGCAAGCGTTGGCCGCGGTCGGTCTGCGCGGTTTCGAGGATGTTCCCTGCCACACCCTGTCCGCCGGCCAGCAGCGCCGCGTGGCACTGGCGCGGTTGTACCTGGACAGCCCGGCACTGTGGATCCTCGATGAGCCCTTTACCGCGCTCGATAAACAAGGCGTGGCGCAACTCGAAGAACACCTGGCCGCACATTGCGAAAGCGGTGGCATGGTGGTGCTGACCACGCACCACACCCTGAGCCGGATGCCGGCCGGTTATCGCGACATTGATCTGGGGAACTGGGCCGTATGACTGTCTTCGGCCTGTTGGTCGCCCGTGAGGCCCGTTTGCTGTTCCGCCGTCCCGCGGAATTGGCCAATCCGCTCGTATTCTTCGCGATCGTCGTTTCCCTGTTCCCGTTGGCGGTCGGTCCCGAGTCTCAATTGTTGCAAACCTTGTCTCCAGGACTGGTCTGGGTGGCGGCCCTTTTATCGGTTTTGCTCTCGCTGGACGGGCTCTTCCGCAGTGATTTCGAGGATGGTTCCCTGGAACAGTGGGTCCTTTCGTCGCACCCCCTGCCTCTTCTGGTATTGGCCAAGGTACTGGCACACTGGGCCTTCTCTGGCCTGGCACTGGTTTTGCTCGCACCATTGCTGGCGTTGATGCTCGGTTTGCCTGCCGCCTGTCTGCCGGTGTTGCTGCTTTCGTTATTGCTGGGTACACCGGTGCTGAGCCTGCTCGGTGCGGTGGGCGCGGCGCTGACGGTGGGATTGAAGAGAGGCGGCCTGCTGCTGGCGTTGCTGATCCTGCCGTTGTACATCCCGGTGTTGATCCTGGGCAGTGGCGCCTTGCAGGCGGCCCTGCAGGGCATGCCAGCGACCGGTTATCTCCTGTGGCTTGGCAGCCTGACCGCCCTGGCGATAACCCTGACACCTTTTGCAATAGCTGCTGGCCTGAAGATCAGCGTCGGCGAATAATAATGAGGCCTGGTCAAATTTTGACCACTTCTTTGGAAGAAAGGCAGACTCCAGGCGCTTGAAGCCAGGAGCAACCGTGATGGAAACAGCAATGAACTGGACCTGGTTTCATAAGCTCGGCTCACCCAAATGGTTTTATGGCATCAGCGGCAAGCTGCTGCCGTGGCTCAGTGTCGCGGCGTTGCTGCTGATCGGCGTTGGCGTAGTATGGGGGCTGGCCTTCGCGCCGCCGGACTACCAGCAAGGCAACAGCTTTCGCATCATCTATATCCACGTTCCGGCCGCCATGCTCGCGCAGTCCATCTACGTGATGCTGGCTGTGTGCGGCATCGTCGGGCTGGTCTGGAAGATGAAACTGGCGGACGTCGCCCTGCAATGCGCGGCGCCCATCGGTGCCTGGATGACCGCCGTGGCACTGGTCACCGGCGCGATCTGGGGCAAACCGACCTGGGGTTCGTGGTGGGTTTGGGATGCGCGACTAACGTCCATGCTGATCCTGCTGTTTCTGTACTTCGGTCTCATTGCGCTGGGCAACGCGATCAGCAATCGTGACAGCGCGGCCAAGGCCTGTGCGGTGCTGGCGATCGTCGGCGTGATCAATATCCCGATCATCAAATACTCGGTGGAGTGGTGGAACACCCTGCACCAGGGCGCCACCTTCACCCTCACCGAAAAACCGGCGATGCCGGTGGAAATGTGGTTGCCATTGCTGCTGACGGTGTTGGGTTTCTACTGTTTCTTCGGCGCCGTGCTGTTGCTGCGCATGCGCCTTGAAGTGCTCAAGCGCGAAGCCCGCGCGAGCTGGGTCAAGGCCGAAGTGCAAAACAGCCTGGAGGTCGCGCGATGAGTTTTGCTTCATTCGGCGACTTTCTCGCCATGGGCCATCACGGCCTGTACGTCTGGTCGGCCTATGGCATTTGCCTGGCGGTACTGGTTCTCAACGTGGCGGCGCCGGTCCTGGCCCGCAAGCGGTATCTGCAACAAGAGGCGCGTCGTCTGCGCCGGGAGAACGGCAAGTGAATCCCCTGCGTAAAAAGCGTCTTATCATCATTCTCGCGATCCTGGTCGGCGTCGGCGCTGCGGTCGGCCTGGCCCTGAGCGCCCTGCAACAGAACATCAATCTGTTCTACACCCCGACCCAGATCGCCAACGGCGAAGCCCCGCAAGATACGCGCATCCGCGCCGGCGGCATGGTCGAGAAAGGTTCGCTGCAACGTTCCGGCGATTCCCTGGACGTGAAATTCGTGGTCACCGACTTCAAGGAATCCGTGACTATCAGCTACCGCGGCATCCTTCCGGATCTGTTCCGCGAAGGGCAGGGCATCGTTGCCCTGGGCAAGCTCAATGCCGATGGCGTGGTGGTGGCCGACGAAGTGCTGGCCAAGCACGATGAAAAATACATGCCGCCTGAAGTGACCAAGGCTTTGAAAGACAGCGGTCAATCTGCTCCAACGCCCGCGAAGGAGGGTTGAACCATGACTTCCGGCATCTTTATTCCTGAGCTGGGCCACCTGGCGATGATCCTGGCGCTGTGCTTCGCGCTGGTCCAGGCCGTGGTGCCGTTGCTGGGTGCCTGGCGCGGCGACCGTTTGTGGATGAGCCTGGCCCAGCCGGCCGCCTGGGGGCAATTCGCGTTCCTGCTGTTTGCCTTCGGTTGCCTGACGTACGCCTTCATGGCCGACGATTTCTCCGTGGCCTATGTCGCCGGTAACTCCAATAGCGCCTTGCCGTGGTACTACAAATTCAGCGCGGTATGGGGCGCTCACGAAGGCTCGTTGCTGCTGTGGGCGCTGATCCTCGGCGGCTGGACCTTCGCCGTGTCGGTGTTCTCCCGGCAGTTGCCGCAGGTGATGCTTGCCCGTGTGTTGTCGATCATGGGCATGATCAGCATCGGTTTCCTGCTGTTCCTGATCCTGACGTCCAACCCCTTCGAACGGATCCTGCCGCAGATTCCAACGGACGGTCGTGACCTCAACCCCTTGCTGCAAGACATCGGGCTGATCGTTCACCCGCCGATGCTGTACATGGGTTATGTCGGTTTCTCCGTGGCCTTCGCCTTTGCCATCGCCGCGTTGCTCGGTGGGCGTCTCGATGCGGCGTGGGCGCGCTGGTCCCGTCCGTGGACCATCGTCGCCTGGGCCTTCCTCGGTATCGGTATCACGTTGGGCTCCTGGTGGGCCTATTACGAGCTCGGCTGGGGTGGCTGGTGGTTCTGGGACCCGGTGGAAAACGCCTCCTTCATGCCATGGCTGGTCGGCACGGCGCTGATTCACTCGTTGGCGGTCACGGAAAAACGTGGCGTGTTCAAGAGCTGGACCGTGTTGCTGGCCATCGCCGCGTTTTCGTTGAGCCTGCTCGGCACCTTCCTCGTCCGTTCCGGGGTGCTGACATCGGTGCACGCCTTTGCGTCCGACCCCGAGCGCGGCGTGTTCATCCTGATCTTCCTGTTGTTCGTGGTGGGCGGTTCGCTGACGCTGTTCGCCCTGCGCGCACCGGTGGTCAAGAGTCACGTCGGCTTCAACCTCTGGTCCCGGGAAACCCTGCTGCTGGGCAACAACCTGGTGCTGGTGGTGGCGGCTTCGATGATTCTGCTCGGCACCTTGTACCCGCTGATCCTCGATGCGATGACCGGCGCCAAGCTGTCGGTCGGCCCACCGTACTTCAACGCGTTGTTCATTCCCTTGATGGCGTTGTTGATGGTGGTGATGGCGGTCGGCATGCTGGTGCGCTGGAAAGACACCCCGGTCAAATGGCTGCTGGGCATGCTGACCCCGGTGTTGCTCGGCAGCGCCGCGCTGGCTGTGGTGGCCGGCATCGCCTACGGTGATTTCAACTGGGCGGTGATCGCCACCTTCATGCTCGCCGCCTGGGTGTTGCTGGCCGGCGTTCGCGACATTTTCGACAAGACGCGCCACAAGGGCCTGATCAAGGGCTTGCCGACCTTGACCCGCAGTTATTGGGGCATGCAGGTCGCGCACCTCGGCATTGCCGTTTGCGCCCTGGGTGTCGTGCTCTCGAGCCAGAACAGTGCCGAGCGCGACCTGCGTCTGGCGCCGGGCGAATCCATGGACCTGGGCGGTTACCAATTCGTGTTCGAAGGCGCCAAACACTACGAAGGCCCGAACTTCACCTCCGACAAGGGCACCGTACGCGTGATCAAGGGTGGCAAGGAAATCAGCGTGCTGCACCCGGAAAAACGCCTCTATACCGTGCAGAACTCGGTGATGACCGAAGCCGGGATCGACGCCGGTTTCACCCGTGACCTCTACGTTGCCCTCGGCGAACCGCTGGGCGAGGGTGCCTGGGCCGTGCGTGTGCACGTCAAGCCGTTTGTGCGCTGGATCTGGTTCGGCGGCTTGCTCACCGGTCTCGGCGGGTTGCTGGCGGCGCTGGATCCGCGTTATCGGGTCAAGGTGAAAAGCCGCGTGCGCGAAGCACTTGGCATGTCGGAGGCGACGGCATGAGACGTTGGCTTATGCTGTTGCCCCTGGCGATTTTCCTGGTGGTTGCCGTGTTCCTGTACCGCGGCCTGTACCTGAACCCGGCCGAGTTGCCCTCGGCGATGATCAACAAGCCGTTCCCGGAGTTTTCCCTGCCGGCGGTGCAGGGCGACAAGACCCTGACCAGGGCCGATCTCCTCGGCAAGCCGGCGCTGGTCAACGTCTGGGGCACCTGGTGCATTTCCTGCCGGGTCGAGCACCCGGTGCTGAACAAGCTGGCCGAGAAGGGCGTGGTGATCTACGGCATCAACTACAAGGACATCAACGCCGATGCCTTGAAGTGGCTGGATGAATTCCACAACCCGTACCAGCTGGACATCCGCGACGACGCAGGCACATTGGGCCTGAACCTCGGCGTGTATGGTGCCCCGGAAACCTTCTTCATCGACGCCAAGGGCATCATCCGCGACAAGTTCGTCGGGGTGATCGACGAACAGGTCTGGCGTGAAAAACTGGCGGCCAAGTATCAGGCGCTGGTGGATGAGGCCAAGCCATGAAGCGCTGGATAGCCGCTGTGGTGTTGGGCTTGAGCATGGCCGGCGTGGCACATGCGGCCATCGACACCTATGAGTTTGCCAATGAAAACGATCGCGAGCGTTTTCGCGAACTGACCAAAGAACTGCGCTGCCCCAAGTGCCAGAATCAGGACATCGCCGATTCCAACGCACCGATTGCCGCCGACCTGCGCAAAGAGATCTTCCGCATGCTCGGCGAGGGCAAGGACAATCAGCAAATCATCGATTTCATGGTCGATCGCTACGGTGATTTCGTGCGCTACAAACCCGCGCTGAATGCCAAGACCGCCGTGCTCTGGTTCGGCCCCGCCGGCCTGCTGCTGGGCGGTTTCGTGATCATCGCCGTGATCGTCCGGCGCCGACGCGTGCAAAGCGTTGCCACCAAGGATGAGCTTTCTGTCGAGGAGCGTGAGCGCCTCGACCAACTGTTGGATAAAACCAAGAATGATTGATTTCTGGCTCGCTGCAGGTCTGCTGCTTCTGGTTGCCCTGAGTTTTCTGCTGATCCCCGTTCTGCGTGGCCGTCGTGCCCAGCTTGAAGAGGATCGTACTGCCCTCAACGTCGCGCTGTATCAGGAGCGCGTGGCCGAACTGCAAACCCAGCAGGAGGAGGGCGTGCTCGACGCCGGGCAAATGGACACCGGCCGTGCCGAAGCGGCGCGTGAGCTGCTGGCGGACACCGAAGGCGTCGAGGCACCGCGCGTGTCGCGCCTGGGCAAACCGTTGCCCTTGCTCGCGGCGATTCTGGTGCCGGTGCTGGGCCTGGGCCTGTACCTGCATTTCGGGGCCAGCGACAAGGTCGAACTGACACGGGAATTCACCCAGGCGCCACAGTCGATGGAAGAGATGACCCGTCGCCTGGAGCGCGCGGTCGAGGCGCAGCCGGACTCGGCTGAAGGCCTGTATTTCCTCGGTCGCACCTACATGGCGCAGGATCGTCCAGCCGATGCGGCGAAGATCTTCGAACGTGCAGCTAACGTGGCCGGTCGTCAGCCGGAGTTGCTCGGCCAATGGGCCCAGGCCCAATACTTCGCCGACGGCAAAAAGTGGTCGGACAAGATCCAGGCACTCACCGACGAAGCGCTCAAGGCCGATCCGAAGGAAGTCACCAGCCTCGGCCTGCTCGGTATTGCCGCCTTCGAAAGCGAGCGTTACCAGGACGCCATCGACTATTGGAATCGCCTGCTCGCGCAGTTGCCGCCGGATGACAATTCCCGTGCCGCGCTGCAAGGCGGGATTGCGCGGGCCAGCGAAAAACTCGTCGCCAGCGGCGGCAAGGTGTCCGAGGCGCCAGTGGCCAAGGTCGCAGCGGTGCTCAAGGTGCGTGTGGATCTTTCACCCGAGCTCAAGGCCAAGGTCCAGCCGGGCGACAGCGTGTTCATCTTTGCCCGCGCCACCTCCGGCCCTCCCGCGCCACTGGCCGCCAAGCGCCTGACCGTGGCCGACTTGCCGGCGACCGTCGAGCTGGGCGATGCCGATGCCATGATGCCGCAGTTGAAACTGTCGAACTTCCCTGAAGTCCAACTGGTTGCACGCGTCTCCCGCGCCGGCCAACCCACGGCGGGCGAATGGATCGGTCGCAGCCAGCCCTTGGCCAGCAGCACCACCGCACAGCAACAACTGACTATCGACAGTCCGGATAAATGACAGGAAATGCAACCATGACCGCCTTCGCTCGAATCACCCTGCTCAGTATGGTTTTGGGGTTAAGCGCTTGCGCGGTCCAGCGGCCCGAGCCGACGCCGCGGCCACTGCCGCCGATCCCGCCCTCGCAGCCCCGCCCGACGCCGTCTACCTCGCCGACGCCGAGCAAGCCGAGCATTCCGGCCAAGCCCGCCAAACCGCTGCCTCGCACCTCCGCCAGCTTCGCCCCGCCGCCCGGCGGCAACAGCCACTGGGATCCCAAGCTCGGCGTGTACGTGCTTGAAGACCAGACCAACACCTTCTACCGCCAGCGCACCTACTACCGCTGGAACAACGGCTGGAGCCGTTCGATCAGCCCGAACGGGCCGTGGGAAGACACCACTATCCAGGGTGTGCCGGGTGGGTTGGGACGGCAGTTCGGGCAATAGCAGTCAGCACAGAACAAGGCGACCTTCGGGTCGCCTTTTTTATGCCTGCAGAGAAATAGACTGTGGATTCACCCAATACCCTGTGGGAGCGAACTTGCTCCGGGCGGCGTTCCGACGCTAGCTGAGTGTCTGTTGACATTGATATTGGCTGTGCCGCCCCCATCGCGAGCAAGCTCGCTCCCACAGGGGACAGATGTGGCTCACACAGTGTGCGGCTGACCTTTGCGGCTCAACCTTTCACAAAACCTTCATCAAATAGATGATCCAGCGACATGTGCAAGTCATAGGGCTGACACAGCCTTTGCCTAAAGTCGGTTGAACTTCAAAGCGGCCAGGGACGGCTGTTCAACCAGACAGAGAAGCCCATGAACGCAGCTATCCATGTCGATCATCTGAACAAGACCTTTGCGCGCAAGACCGCACTGGTCGACCTCCAACTCACCATCGGTGCCGGTGAGATGGTCGCGCTGATCGGCGCTTCCGGCTCCGGCAAATCCACCTTGTTGCGGCACCTCGCGGGCCTGGCCTGTTGCGATCGCAACAACGGCGGTAGCGTCAAGGTGCTGGGGCGGGAAGTGCAGGCGTCCGGCCGGCTCAATGGCAAGGTCCGTCGCCTGCGCGCCGATATCGGCTACATCTTTCAGCAGTTCAACCTGGTCAACCGCCTCAGCGTGCTCGATAACGTGCTGCTCGGTTGCCTGGGGCGCATGCCACGCTGGCGCGGCAATCTGAGTCTGTTCAATGCCGAGGAAAAACAGTTCGCCATGGAGTCCCTGGACCGGGTCGGCCTGGCCGACCTGGCGGAGCAACGGGCGTCGACCTTGTCCGGCGGCCAGCAGCAACGGGTGGCGATTGCCCGGGCATTGACCCAGCGTGCCGAGGTGATTCTGGCCGACGAGCCCATCGCCTCCCTGGACCCGGAGTCGGCGCGCAAGGTCATGGAGATCCTCGCCGACATCAACCGCCGCGACGGCAAGACCGTGGTGGTGACCCTGCATCAGGTCGATTACGCCACACGTTATTGCCCCCGTGCCGTGGCGCTCAAGGGCGGGCGCATCCATTTCGATGGCCCTGCCGCCGACCTGAGCAGTCAGTTCCTCAATGACCTGTATGGCGCCGACCTCGACGCCAGCCTGATGTTTTCCGACCAGGCCCGCCGCCCCGAACCCGCGCCCCGGCTGGTGCTGGCTCGCGTGTGAACACCCCCATTTTGCACCCTCAGGAATTCTCTCCATGTTGAACCGTATCGGTCGCGTTTTTGCTGGCGCAACACTTCTTGCAAGCTGCGTACTGGGCACCGCCCAGGCTGAAGAAAAAGCCATCAACTTCGGCATCATGTCCACTGAGTCTTCGCAGAACCTCAAGAGCATCTGGCAGCCGTTTCTGGATGACATGCACAAGAAGACCGGCCTGAAAATCAACGCCACCTTCGCCTCCGACTATGCCGGGCTGATCCAGGGCATGCGCTTCAACAAGGTCGACGTCGCCTGGCTGGGCAACAAGGCCGCCATCGAAGCGGTGGACCGTTCCAACGGCGAGATCTTCGCCCAGACCGCTGCCGCCAGTGGCGCCACCGGCTACTGGAGCGTGCTGATCGTGCGCAAGGACAGCCCGATCAACTCCGTCGACGACATGCTGAAAAACGCCAAGACCCTGACCTTCGGCAACGGTGATCCGAACTCTACCTCGGGCTATCTGGTGCCTGGCTACTACGTGTTCGCCAAGAACGGTGTCGATGCGGCCACCGCGTTCAAGCGCACCCTCAATTCCAGCCATGAGGTCAACGCCCTGAGCGTGGCCAAGGGGCAACTGGATGTAGCGACCTTCAACACTGAAAGCTGGGATCGCCTGGAGGTCACGCAACCCGACAAGGCGGCACTGCTCAAGGTGATCTGGAAGTCGCCGCTGATCCCCGCCGATCCCCTGGTGTGGAGCAAGGCCCTGAGCGACGGCGAGAAGCAAAAGATCCGCGATTTCATCTTCAGCTATGGCGACACCGAGTCCGAGAAAGCGGTGCTCAAGGGCATGCAACTGGGCAAGTTCCTGGCCTCCACCGACGACCAGTTACTGCCGATCCGTCAGCTTGAGCTGTTCAAGCTGCGCACCACGATCGATGCCGACAGCAAGCTTGAGGCGGCGGACAAGGCCAAGCGCCTGGCCGAGATCGATGCCGAACTGGCAAAGCTGCAAGAACGCCTGACCCTCCTTGAGAAATCCACCGATAAAAAGACCGCCAACGCCGGTTGATTCACGGCGCAATTCATGTGGGAGCGGGCTTGCCCGCGATGGCGGTGTGTCAGTCGACATCGATGGTGCATGGGCCGGCGCCTTCGCGGGCAAGCCCGCTCCCACAGGTTCTGCACCAGGCATTACTCATGTGTCGCGCCTCTTTAAACCGATTTAGAGAAACCTTATGACCACTCTGCACGCTGAAGCTGTCGGCAAGCGTACCTGGCCGCAGTACGCCGGTTGGGGCCTGTTCCTGGTCCTGCTGGCCTGGGCCTGGCGCGGTGCCGAAATGAACCCGATGGCGCTGTACCGCGATTCGGGAAACATGGCGACCTTCGCCGCCGATTTCTTCCCGCCTGACTTCCACGAATGGCGCGCCTACCTCAAGGAAATGATCGTCACCGTACAAATCGCCCTGTGGGGCACGGTGTTGGCGATTGTCTGCTCGATTCCCCTGGGGATTCTCTGCTCCGAGAACATCACACCCTGGTGGATTCACCAGCCGCTGCGGCGGGTGATGGATGCCTTCCGTTCGATCAACGAAATGGTGTTCGCCATGTTGTTCGTGGTGGCGGTCGGGCTGGGGCCGTTTGCCGGGGTGCTGGCGCTGTGGATCAGCACCACCGGGGTGCTGGCCAAGCTGTTCGCCGAAGCGGTCGAGGCCATCGACCCGGGCCCGGTGGAAGGTGTTCGCGCTACCGGCGCCAGCGCCCTGCAAGAGGTGATCTACGGCGTGATTCCGCAAGTGATGCCGCTCTGGGTCTCCTACGCGCTCTACCGCTTCGAGGCCAACGTGCGCTCGGCGACGGTGGTGGGGATGGTCGGTGCCGGCGGGATCGGCGTGATTCTGTGGGAGAACATCCGCGCCTTTCAGTTCGTCCAGACCTGTGCGGTGTTGCTGGTAATCATCGTCGTGGTCAGCCTGATCGACATCCTGTCGCAACGCCTGCGCAAGCGGTTCATCTGAATTTCGGAGGGGTGCCCCTGGGCGCTTTTTTTAAAGCATGCAGTTGTCTAGACAAGATGAACCGGTGTACCGCGAACTGGCGGACATCCTGCGCCGCGAGCTGGCCGATTATCAGGCCGGGGATTTCCTGCCGGCAGAGGTGCAGCTGGCCGAACGTTTCGGGGTCAACCGCCATACCTTGCGCCGCGCCATCGATGAGCTGGTGTTCGAAGGCAGCCTGTTGCGCCGCCAGGGCAAGGGCACGCAGGTGCTGGAGCGGCCGCTGATTTATCCGATGGCGGCCGACAGTGCCTACAGCCAGTCGTTGTCGGCCCAGGGCCTGGGCGTGGAGGCGGTGCTGCTCAAGCGTCGTTACTGCTTCGCCAGCCGCGAAGAGGCGCAACACCTTGGCATTGCCGAGATGGCGCCAATGATCGAATTGCAAACCCTGCGCAAGCTCGATCACCAGCCGGTCAGCCTGATCCGCCATCGCTATTGCGCCAGCCACGCGCCGTTGCTGGCGGACTACACCGGCGGTTCCCTGCGCCAGTACTTGAGCGAACGGGACCTGCCGCTGACCCGCACCCTGAGCCTGATCGGCGCCCGTTTACCCAGCCGTGAAGAAGCCGCGTTGTTGATGATGCCCCGGCATTTGCCGGCGCTGAGTGTGTTCACCCTTTCCCGCGATCGCGACGGCCGTCCGGTGGAGTTGGCCCAGTCCACCAGCCGTTCGGATCGCTTCCAGTACCAGGTCGTCATTTGATGGAGAACTCAACCATGAACCCTGTTCCTCACGAGCGGCAACGCTGGATCGGCGTGCTGGCCCGCGCCCGTCGCAGCGAATTGCAGCCCTTTGATGCCGCGCTGCGCGACATTGAATACCAACTGATCCGCGCCCCGGAAATCGGCATGACCCTGGTCCGTGGCCGCATGGGCGGCAACGGTGCGCCCTTCAACGTCGGCGAAATGAGCGTGACCCGTTGCGTGGTGCGCCTGGCCGATGGGCGTACCGGTTACAGCTACCTGGCGGGCCGGGACAAGGTCCACGCCGAGTTGGCCGCTCTGGCCGATGCGCATTTGCAGGGGGCGCAACAGCGTCATTGGCTCGATGAAGTGATCACGCCGCTGGCAAACGCCCAGGCGCAACGCCGGGCGCAGAAAGAGGCGGAAACCGCCGCCACCAAAGTCGAATTCTTCACCCTCGTGCGAGGAGAAAACTGATGCACGCACAGTTGTTGCAACCGGCGTTCAACGACCCGGTGCTGGATGCTCAGCGCGGTTTTCGCGCCGCGCTCAAGGCGCTGGCCGGCCCCGGATCGATCCAGTCCCTGCACGCCTCCCCAAGCCTTGACGGGCTGGCGCCGGCGACTTACGGGTTGTGCCTGGCCTTGCTGGATGCCGACACGCCGCTGTGGCTGGCGCCGTCTTTCGACACCCCGGTGATCCGCGCCAACCTGGCATTTCATTGTGGTTGCCCGATCACCGCCAACCAAAAAGACGCACGGTTTGCCTTGCTCGCCGCCGACGATCTGACCGACCTGAGCGGTTTCGATCATGGCAATGACCGCTACCCCGATCAGTCCTGCACCTTGTTGGTTCAGCTGCCGGACCTGGGCGGCGGGGCAGGGCTGGCCTGGCGCGGGCCGGGGATCGAAGCCGAGCACTGCGTCACTCTGCCCGTGGTCGACGAATTCTGGCGCGAACGTGAACAGCGCAACGGCTTTCCCCGTGGACTGGATGTGTTTTTCAGCGCCGGTCACGACGTTATCGGCCTGCCGCGCAGCACGCGGGTCATCCGCACACACCAGGAGCCTGTCTGATGTACGTAGCCGTCAAGGGTGGCGAACAGGCCATCGACAACGCCCACCGTCTGCTGGCGAAAAAACGCCGGGGCGATACGGCGGTCACTGAACTCGGCGTCGAGCAGATCCGCCAGCAACTGCCCCTGGCTGTGGCCCGGGTGATGAGCGAAGGTTCGCTGTACGACGAGGAACTGGCCGCACTGGCAATCAAGCAAGCGGCGGGGGATCTGGTCGAGGCGATCTTCCTGCTGCGGGCCTATCGCACCACGTTGCCGCGCTTCAGCCCGAGCCTGCCTATCGACACCTCAAACATGCAACTCAGTCGACGCCTGTCGGCCACCTTCAAGGACGTGCCGGGCGGGCAGTTGCTGGGGCCGACCTTCGATTACACCCATCGTCTGCTGGACTTTGCGTTGCTTGCCGAAGGCGATTATCCGGGGCCGGCCGTCGCACCGGATGCCAGCCTGGAACCCTGCCCACGGGTCCTCGGTTTATTGGCCAGGGAAGGCCTGATCAAAAGCGAGGCCGACAACAGCGACAGCGTCGCTGACATCACCCGCGACCCGCTGGAACTGCCCGCCAGTCGCGCCGAGCGCCTGCAAGCCCTGGCCCGTGGCGATGAAGGTTTTCTGCTGGCGCTGGGGTATTCCACTCAACGGGGCTATGGCCGCAACCATCCGTTCGCCGGTGAGATTCGCATCGGTGAAGTGCAGGTGTGGATCGATCCCGAAGAGCTGGGCTTCCCCATCTGGCTGGGCAACATCGAAGTCACCGAATGCGAAATGGTCAACCAGTTCGTCGGCTCCGCCACCGAGTTGGCGCAGTTCACCCGCGGTTATGGCTTGGCCTTCGGCCACGCCGAGCGCAAGGCCATGGGCATGGCGCTGGTCGACCGTGCGTTGCGGGCCGAGGAGTACAACGAAGAGATCGTGTCCCCGGCGCAGCAGGAAGAATTCGTGCTGATGCACTGTGACAACGTCGAGGCTGCCGGTTTCGTCTCGCACCTCAAGTTACCGCACTACGTGGATTTCCAGGCCGAACTGGAACTGATCCGCAAACTTCGCAAACCTGCCGAGGGGCGCAGCCATGAATGACCTGAGCAACCCCATGAAGGGCCGGGCGCTTTCGCGCGATGCGGCGTACAACTTCGCCTATCTCGACGAGCAGACCAAGCGCATGATCCGTCGCGCCTTGCTCAAGGCCGTGGCTATCCCCGGTTATCAGGTACCGTTCGGCGGGCGCGAGATGCCGCTGCCTTACGGCTGGGGTACCGGCGGCATGCAATTGACCGCGGCCATTCTCGGCGACGACGACGTGCTCAAAGTCATCGACCAAGGCGCGGACGACACCACCAATGCGGTGTCGATCCGCCGCTTCTTCGCCCGCACGGCCGGTGTCGCGACCACCGAAAGCACCCCGGATGCCACGGTGATCCAGACCCGCCACCGCATCCCGGAAACCCCGCTGCACGCCGACCAGATCATGGTCTATCAGGTGCCGATCCCCGAGCCGTTGCGCTTTATCGAACCCTCGGAAACCGAGACCCGGACCATGCACGCACTCAATGATTACGGGGTGATGCACGTCAAACTCTACGAAGACATCGCCACCTTCGGCCACATCGCCACCGCGTATGCCTACCCGGTGATGGTCGACGAGCGCTACGTGATGGACCCGTCGCCAATCCCCAAATTCGACAACCCGAAACTCGACATGAGCCCGGCGCTGATGCTGTTCGGCGCCGGCCGGGAGAAACGCTTGTACGCGGTGCCGCCGTACACCCGGGTCACCAGCCTCGACTTCGAGGATCACCCCTTCGAAGTGCAGAAGTGGGACCAGTGCTGTGCCATTTGCGTCAGCCGCGATTCCTTCCTCGACGAGTTGATCGTCGACGACGCCGGAACCCAGCGCTTCGTCTGTTCCGACACCTATTACTGCGCCCAGCGCGTCAGCCAGCAGGAGCAGGGCCAATGAACCAGGCGCTGAAGAATCAACCGTCTACCATCACCGCCGAACCCTTGCTGCGAGTGCAGGACTTGTCGCTGTTGTACGGCCCGGACAAGGGCTGCCAAGGCGTCAGTTTCGACCTGTACCCGGGTGAGGTACTGGGAATTGTCGGCGAGTCCGGTTCCGGCAAGTCGACCTTGCTCTCGTTGCTCAGCGGACGCCTGCCGCCCCAACGCGGCAGCATCGGTTACCGCGACAAGCAGAGGCAATGGCTCGATCTGTACAGCGCCAGCGAAGCCGAGCGCAGAACGTTGCTGCGCACCGAATGGGGCTTCGTCGAACAGAACCCGCGCGACGGCTTGCGCATGGGCGTTTCCGCCGGGGCCAACATCGGCGAGCGCCTGATGGCCCAGGGCGTGCGCAATTACCAGCAACTGCGCGGTGCCGGGATCGACTGGCTGAGCCAGGTGGAAATCGACCCGCTGCGCATCGACGACCTGCCTCGGACTTTCTCCGGCGGCATGCAGCAGCGCCTGCAAATCGCCCGCAACCTGGTGTCGAGCCCGCGCCTGGTGTTCATGGACGAGCCGACGGGCGGACTCGACGTGTCGGTGCAGGCGCGTTTGCTCGACCTGCTGCGCGGGTTGGTGCGGGAACTGGACCTGGCGGTGGTCATCGTCACCCACGACCTGGCCGTGGCGCGTCTGCTGGCGGATCGGCTGATGGTGATGCGGCGCTCGCGGGTGGTGGAAACCGGCCTGACCGACCAGATCCTCGACGATCCGCAGCACCCTTACTCGCAACTGCTGGTGTCTTCGGTGTTGCAGCCGTGAAGCCCTGTCCATCTGTGGAAAATCGAGCGATGAATACCTTGATCGAGGTCCGTGACCTCTCGAAAACCTTCACCTTGCATCAACAGCACGGTGTTGTCCTCAACGTGCTGCGCGGGGTCGATTTCAGCGTGGCAGCGGGTGAGTGCCTGGTGCTGCATGGCCAGTCCGGCGCGGGTAAAAGCACCTTGTTGCGCACCCTCTATGGCAATTATCTGCCGGCCGGCGGCAGCATTCGCGTGCAACACGACGGTGGCTGGCTGGAGCTGGTGGGCGCCGAGCCGCGAGACATTCTCCAGGTGCGCCAGCGAACCCTGGGCTATGTCAGTCAGTTCCTGCGGGTGATTCCACGGGTGGCCTGCCTGGACGTGGTGATGGAACCGGCATTGGCCCGTGGCTGGTCGAAACAGCTGGCGCAATCGCGGGCCGAGTTGTTGCTCAGCCGTTTGAACATTCCGCAACGCCTTTGGCAACTGGCCCCCGGCACCTTCTCCGGGGGCGAACAGCAACGGGTCAACATCGCCCGCGGCTTCATGGTGACCTGGCCGGTGATGCTGCTCGACGAACCGACCGCGTCCCTGGACGACAGCAATCGCCAGGTGGTGCTGGAGCTGATGAACGAAGCCAAGGCGGCAGGCGCCGCGTTGATCGGCATCTTCCACGACCGCACAGCCCGCGAGGCGGTTGCCGATCGCCATCTCGACATGACCCCAGCCGCTGTGAACCAAGAGGAATACGCCGATGCCCGCTGAACAGATCCTCAGCAATGCCCGCCTGGTCACCGCTGACCGCGTGTTCCTCGGTACCCTGGTGCTGCGCGACGGCTTGATCGCCGACATCGCCGAAGGCCCGAGCCGGTTGCCCCAGGCCCAGGACCTGAACGGTGATTTCCTGTTGCCAGGCCTGGTCGAGTTGCATACCGACAACCTGGAAAAGCACATGACCCCGCGTCCCGGCGTCGACTGGCCGTCGACCTCGGCGGTGCTCAGCCACGATGCGCAGATCATCGCCGCCGGCATCACCACGGTGTTCGACGCCGTGTCCATCGGCGATGTGAACCCCAAGGGCAATCGCATGCAGAAATTGCCGGCGATGCTCGAGGCGATCTCCAGTGCGTCCAGCGCCGGGCTGACCCGCGCAGAACACCGTTTGCACCTGCGCTGCGAACTCTGTCATCCGGACACCCTGAGTGTGTTCCGCGACCTGGTGCAACATCCCCTGGTGCAATTGGTGTCGGTGATGGACCACTCGCCGGGTCAGCGCCAGTTTGTGCAGGAATCCAAGTACCGTGAGTACTACATGGGCAAGTACCACCTGACGACCCTGCAAATGGACGAATTCATCGAGTTGCAGATGGCCAACTCACGTCAGTACAGCACCCGCTATCGCGCGGCGATTGTGGAACATTGCCTGGACCTCGGCCTCTCGGTGGCCAGCCATGACGATGCGACCCTGGCGCATGTCGAAGAGTCGGCCCGCTACGGCATGACCATCGCCGAATTCCCGACCACCCTCGAGGCGGCGCAGGGCAGCCGGCGACAGGGGATGAAGGTGTTGATGGGCGCACCGAACATCGTGCGCGGCGGTTCCCACTCGGGTAACGTCGCCGCTGCAGAACTGGCTGCGGCAGGGCTGCTGGATATCCTGTCCAGTGACTATTACCCGGCCAGTCTGCTGCAGGCAGCGTTTTTGCTGGCTTCCCAGGACAAGCAGTGCGACCTGGCGCAGGCGGTGCGCATGGTCACCCAGGCCCCGGCCAGAGCGGCAGGGTTGAATGATCGCGGCGAAATTGCGCCTGGCTTGCGGGCGGACCTGGTGCAGGCCCGGAGTCGGGACGGATTGCCGGTCGTACAACAAGTCTGGCGACAGGCGAAGAGGGTGTTTTGATGACAGGCAGGTTGATTTATCTCATCGGACCTTCCGGTTCGGGCAAGGACAGCCTGCTGGATGCGGCACGAGCGCCATTGGCCGATCGCGGCTGTCGCCTGGTGCGACGGGTCATCACCCGCTCGGCGGAAGCGGTGGGGGAGGCGGCGCAAGGGGTCAGTGCGCAACAGTTTGCCGAGCTGGAGGCGCAGGGGGCGTTTGCCCTGAGCTGGCATGCCAATGGCCTGGCCTATGGCATCCCGCGGGAAATCGACGGCTGGCTGGCGGCGGGGCAGGACGTGCTGGTCAATGGCTCGCGCGGCCATCTGGCGGCTACGCGCCGGCGTTATCCAAACCTGCTCGTGCTGTTGCTGACCGTCGATCAAGCCGTTTTGCGCCAGCGCCTGCTGGCACGGAGGCGGGAGTCGGTGCCCGAGATCGAGGCGCGGCTGGCGCGCAATGCCCGCTTCAGCGAGCGCGTGCTCGCCGGGCACGATCCGGCAGTGCGCGTGATCGACAACTCCGGGCCGCTGGAACACACGGTCGAACATTTGCTGGCCTGCGTCGACGGACAATCCGAATGCGCCTGACCCTGCTGGGCACCGCTGATGCGCGACAGGTGCCAGTCTATGGTTGCGACTGCGCGGCCTGCAACCTGGCCCGCAAGGACGAACGCCGCAGGCGTCGACCCTGCAGCGCCTTGATCGAATGTGGCGACCAGCGCTGGTTGATCGACAGCGGCCTGCCGGATCTGACCGAACGCTTCCCGCCGCGCAGCTTCAACGGCATTTTCCAGACCCACTACCATGCCGATCACGCCCAGGGCCTGCTGCATTTGCGCTGGGGCCAGGGGCTGGTCATTCCGGTGCATGGGCCGGTGGACCCGGAAGGCCTGGCCGACCTCTACAAACACCCCGGCATCCTAGACTTCAGTCAGCCGTTCGAAGCCTTCGACACCCGCCGGTTCGGCACGCTCAGCGTCACGGCTTTACCGCTGCAACACTCCAGGCCCACCCTCGGCTACCTGCTGGAAGGCGAGGGACGGCGTATCGCCTACCTGACCGACACCGTAGGCTTGCCGCCGGCCACCACCACCTGGCTGCAACAGGCGCCCCTTGATGTCTTGGTACTCGACTGCTCGATACCGCCACAGCCCCAGGCGCCGCGTAACCACAACGATCTGAACCTGGCGTTGCGGTGCATTGAAGATTTGCAACCGGAGTTGGCGGTGCTGACCCATGTTGGGCATGCGCTGGATGCGTGGTTGCTGGAGCATCGGGGCAAGTTGCCGGGGAATGTCACTGTGGGATTTGATGGGTGTGTGGTTTAGTTTTCGTAACCCGTTACACAAGCGTCGGGTAACGCCTGATCCATCAGCCCGGACGTGCGATCGAGTTGTTCTGCGGTCAGATCCGGACGGTTTTTCAGCAGGTTGCGCTTCCATTCGTTGTGTATCTCCAGAGACCATTTCGCTCTGAAACATCCGGAAAGCGCAAGCCACATCAGAAAATCTCTCAGGGGTGCGGGGTAGGGCACACAGGCGTCATAAACAGCGGTAAAAGAGGAGTGCCTCACTCGTATCCTGTCCTTAACGCCTGTGCCTGCTCGGCAAGAAGCGTCATTGCTCGCTCGCTGGCAGCGTCGCGCCGGTTTTTATAGTCCATCAAATCGACAAAGCGAGGCGTTCAGAAGCGATGAGGATAGGGCTTCATGCTGGGTGGAACTTCAATCACACCCCGTAAAACAACCGAACGTCGTCCTTCCTATTTTTGTGCTTGAGTAAAGATAACTCTAGGGTTACGTTTGTCGAAGCCAAAGCAAGGAGGCTGGGGTGCAGAGCAGGTTATTGATCAAGGAGCTGGAAGAGGCGGGCTGGACGCTGGATCGGGTCACTGGCAGTCATCACCTCTTCACTCACCGCTACAACCCATACACGATTCCCGTCCCTCATCCGAAAAAGGATTTACCGATCGGGACGGTCAAAAGCATCAGGAGGCGCGCCGGGCTGATCTGCCCGCGAGCCGGTTGCACAGGAGATCCATAATGCAATATCCAATCTGTATCGAGTGGGGCGACGAGAACACCGCCATCGGTATTCAGATCCCCGATATTCCAGGTGCGGTAACCGCCGGGGATACGTTTGAAGATGCCTACAACGCTGCAATCGAAATAGCCCACATCATGCTGCAGGAAATGGCGGCCGACGGGGAATCGATTCCCATGCCGAGTTCGGCGGCTGCACATCGCAACAATCCCGAGTTTGCCGACATGGGCTGGGGCATGCTGGAGCTGGACATCGCGCCCTATATGGGCAAGACCGAGAAGGTCAATGTGACGCTGCCGGGCTATGTGATCCAGCGTATCGACCACTATGTGCGCGAGCACAATGTCAAAAGCCGCTCTTCCTTTCTGGCGGATGCGGCGATGGAGAAGCTGGTTCGGCATTGAGTGGTGTCAGCCATATCACCATCGTCGGATCGCCCGGGTGGTGATCCGACACTGCTTTTGATGGTTTACGCGGTAGCGAGCGTACGCTTTTCTGAAACACTCAAAAATCGTAACAGCGCCAACAATGGAAACGCACTGCCGACGATCACGATCCACAACCAGCCGCCATGCTCATACACCGCACTGGCCACCGACGAACCAAACGCGCCGCCGATGAAGATGCTGGTCATGTACAGCGCATTCAACCGGCTGCGGCTTTTGGCGTCGAGGGCGTAGACGGCGCGTTGGCCGAGGACCATGTTCATCTGCACGCAAAAGTCGAGTACCACACCGGTGACCGCCAGGCCGATGACGCTGTAGACCGGATGGATGAAGGCCGGCAGGAAGCTCAGGCTGGCGAACAGCAGCGCCAGCAACGAAGCGATGCGGGTGTGGCCGGCATCGGCCAGGCGACCGGCGATGGGTGCGGCAATGGCGCCGATGGCTCCGACCAGGGCGAAAACCGCGATCTGGGTTTGCGACAAGCCATGATTGCGTGCCAGTTCCAGCGGTACGGCGGTCCAGAACAGGCTGAAGGTCGCGAACATGCAACCCTGGTAAAACGCGCGTTGACGCAGTACCGGTTCTTTACGCAACAGGGTCCAGAGAGAACCCAGCAACTGGCCATAAGTAGCGCTGTGATCTGGCTGGCGCTTGGGAATGGTCACGGCCAAAACGACGCTGATCGCCGCCATCAATAGCGCTGCAATCACAAACATCGCCCGCCAGCCGAAATGGTCAGCCACCACGCTGGACACCGGTCGCGCCAACAGAATCCCCAGCAGCAAACCGCCCATGATCCCGCCGACCACGCGACCGCGAGACTCTTCCGGGGCCAGGTGCGCAGCCAGCGGAATCAGGATCTGCACCGACACCGAACTGAATCCCACAAGCAACGAAATCAGCAAAAACACGTTCGGCTGATCGGTGAACGCCGCGCTCAACAGGCTGGCAATCGCCACCACACTGGTGATGATCATCAGCCGGCGGTTCTCGAGCAGGTCACCCAGCGGCACCAGGAATAACATGCCCAGCGCGTAACCGATCTGGGTCAGCGAAACGATGAAACTGGCCATGGAGCTGGTCAGGCCGACATCCGGAGCGATCAGCTCGATGATCGGCTGGGCGTAATAGAGGTTGGCCACAATGGCGCCGCAGCAGAAGGCGAATAGCAGCACCATCCCTCGAGTCATTGTCGCAGTGCCGTGGGGCACCTGGGTTGCAGGGCGCATAACGGGTCTCGCTAAACTGAAGTGAAGGCACGCAGGCTAAGCGGCAGGCCAAAGCGGCGGAAGAGGGATTGACGTGATAGTCATTATTCCTGTGCGCAATGAATAACTCCGCCTCGCATGGTTGCCGAAGTACCTTGCGTCAAAAATTCGAGGCCTGATGATACATTCCCGCAGAAAATCCACAAAAAAAGCGACCTCTGCCGGTCGCCTTTTTCGTTGGGCCTAGCGATTACTGGCCGCTGTAGATCTGATCAAAAACCCCGCCATCATTGAAGTGGGTCTTCTGCACGGTACGCCAGTCACCAAAGGTCTTTTCCACCGACAGGAAATCCACTTTCGGGAAGCGGTCGGTGTACTTCGCCAACACCGCCGGATCGCGCGGACGCAGGTAGTTCGCCGCGGCAATCTCCTGACCTTCCGGCGACCACAGATACTTCAGGTATTCCTCGGCGGCGGCGCGGGTGCCTTTCTTCTCGACTACTTTGTCGACCACGGAAACCGGCGGCTCGGCTTCGGCGGAGACGCTTGGGTAGATGACTTCGAACTGATCGCGGCCAAACTCGCGCGCGATCATTTCCGCTTCGTTTTCAAAGGTGACCAGCACGTCGCCAAGCTGGTTGGTCATGAAGGTGGTGGTGGCTGCACGGCCACCGGTGTCCAGCACTGGCGCCTGTTTGAACAGCTTGCCAACGAAATCCTTGGCCTTGGTTTCGTCACCGCCGTTTTTCAGCACATAGCCCCAGGCCGAAAGGTAGGTATAGCGGCCGTTGCCCGAGGTTTTCGGGTTCGGCACAATCACTTGCACGCCATCCTTGAGCAGGTCCGGCCAGTCTTTCAGGGCTTTCGGGTTGCCTTTGCGCACGATGAACACGGTGGCCGAGGTGAAGGGCGCGCTGTTGTTCGGCAGGCGAGTGACCCAGTTGTCCGGGATCAGTTTGCCGTTGTCCGCCAGGGCATTGATGTCGGTGGCCATGTTCATGGTGATGACGTCGGCTGGCAGGCCGTCGATCACGGAACGCGCCTGTTTGCTGGAGCCACCGAAGGACATCTGCAGGGTGATGTTTTCGTTGTGCTCGGCTTTCCAGTGTTTCTGGAAGGCAGTGTTGTAGTCCTTGTAGAAATCGCGCATCACGTCGTAGGAAACGTTGAGCAGGGTCGGTGCGGCTTGAGCCACGCTGGTCAGTGCCAGGCCAGCGGCCAGAAGTGAGGCGCCAAATAGTTTTTTCACTGCGCATTCCTTGTTGTGTGTGTAGGAGCGAGCGATGCGGCGATCCGACTTGCCCGCGAACCAGGCACCTCGGTGTTTCTGCTGCACCGAGGCGATCCCTTCGCGGGCAAGCCTCGCTCCTACAGGGTTTTTTCAGTCATTAAAAGAGGTGTTGCCACCGTTTTGCCAGCGACTATAGCCGGACGCACATAGTCCTTTAAAGATTAAAAGGTGCTTTGCTTATTCCAGTTTCTTAAACAACGCATTGCCGCAACGCGAGCAGAATGCCGCACCCTGTTCGTGGCTGTTTTTCTTGCACACCGGACAATCGGTCTGCTGCTGCTCACCGCGCATCGCGTTCGCCAGTTCGGCAGTGAAAATCCCGGTGGGCACCGCGATGATCGAGTAGCCGGTGATCATCACCAATGACGAAATCACCTGGCCCAATGGCGTCTTGGGCACGATGTCGCCGAAGCCTACGGTGGTCAGCGTCACGATAGCCCAATAGATGCCTTTGGGAATGCTGGTGAACCCGTGTTCCGGGCCTTCGATCACATACATCAGCGTGCCGAACACCGTGACCAGCGTGCAGACGCTGACCAGAAACACCACGATCTTCTGCTTGCTGCCGCGCAACGCCGACATCAGGTAATTGGCTTGCTTCAGATACGGGCTGAGCTTGAGCACGCGGAAAATTCGCAGCATCCGGATGATCCGGATAATCAGCAAGTACTGCGCGTCGCTGTAATACAGCGCCAGGATGCCGGGCACGATCGCCAGCAAATCCACCAGCCCGTAGAAGCTGAACGCATAGCGCAGCGGCTTGGGCGAGCAATACAGGCGAAGACCGTATTCGATGACGAAGATGACCGTGAAGCCCCATTCGATATACGCCAGCACATTGGCGTAGTTCTGATGGATCGTGTCGATGCTGTCGAGCATCACGATCACCAGGCTGGCAAGGATGATCAACAGCAGAATGCCGTCGAAGCGCCGCCCAGCCTTGGTGTCGCTCTGGAAAATCATGACGTAAAGCTCATCACGCCAGTTTTTGCTGCTGTCCATGGGAAACGCCTGAACCGGAATTCAGCGAAGCCTAGGGTGATTCCCGGTGGTTGCGCAAGGCGCACTGTCCTCGGCAGCCTGGCGCAGCACACGCATGCCCGCCCGGATCAGCCAGCAGGCAAGGATGAAAGGCGCGGTCAAGGTGGCCAGCCCGAGTGCGGCGAAGCCTGGGGTGAGCAGTATTGCCAGGACAATCCCCAGCAAGGGCAGCCAGGGTTGGCGGCGAACCTGACTGAAGGCGAGGGCGGCGAGCACCGGGTTGTAGCTGTTCAAACCCAGCAGCGCGTTTGAAGTTTCGTGATGCAACAGAGCGAATCCAAGACCGGCAGTCGAGCCAAGCAAAGCCCAGAAAAAGGCCCGACGATCAGCGATCAGCAGACCCGCGGCTATCAGCGCACCGGCCAACGGATGACCCAGAAACATGACTTGGCCGAGCCCTTTCAACGACGCTGCGAGCAGGTTGAGCGTGTTCAGTTCGATCAGCGGTGCGGGTTGGGCCGGGGCGGCAAAGGAGAGTAGCAACCAACTGATTCCGACAAAGGGCGCAGTGTAGGCGGGCAGGCAACGGTGATCGCGGGCGCGGTTGAGCCATTGTTGGGTAAGCATTGCACTCAGGCCGCCGGCGGCGATGATCAGTGGCGGCAACATGGCGGACCAGGGGAAACAAAGGCTCAGCAGCAAGCCGAGCAAAACACCGTTGTAACAGAACAGCCCGGCCTGGCGATCGGCCTTGGCGTAGCCGCGACGTTGGGCGGTGAGCAATCCGGCGACGCCGCCCAGCAGCGCACCGCCGAGCAGGGAGGGCGCGGTGAGAAGAATCGCCAACAGGCACAGCAGGCCGCACAGCGGGTGACGCTGGAGGAAGATCTGGCTGAAGCCGTTGAGCAGGGCTGTGGCCCAGTCGGGGCAGTGGGTGTTGAAGTGGTGGGCAGGCATTTTTTTTGTATGTCAGGGGAACCGTGTAATCGTTCTTCGCGGGCAAGCCTCGCTCCTACAGGAGCTGGCTTGCCCGCGAAGGGGCCGGTGCAGATGCTAAATCAATGTCTCGATACGCAATGAATTAGTCGACCCCGGCTGCCCGAACGGCACACCCGCGGTGATCAATAACGTATCCCCGCGCTGAGCCATGCCCTGCGCCTGCGCAATCTCCAGCGCCGTCGAGCACACTTCATCCACCTGCCGCAGCCGATCATTGACCACCGAGTGCACGCCCCACGCCACGGTCAATCGCCGCGCGGTCTGCCGGTTCGGCGTCAGGTTGAGGATCGGCACCGTCGGCCGTTCCCGCGCCGCCCGCAGACTCGAAGTACCCGACTCGCTGTAATTCACCAGCACCGCCACCGGCAGCACGTTGCTGATGCGGCGGATCGCACAGCTGATGGCGTCGGATACAGTGGCCTCCGCCTTCGGTCGGCTGACGTCGAGTTGCGCCTGATAATCCGGGCCGTTTTCCACCTGGCGGATGATCTTGCTCATCATCTGCACTGCTTCGAGCGGGTATTCGCCGGACGCGGTTTCCGCCGACAGCATCACCGCGTCTGCGCCTTCGGCCACCGCGTTGGCAACGTCGGTCACCTCGGCGCGGGTTGGCGCAGGAGAGAAGCGCATCGACTCCAGCATCTGCGTCGCCACCACCACCGGTTTACCCAGCTGGCGACAGATGCCGATGATATTTTTCTGAATCTGCGGCACGCTTTCGGCCGGCACTTCCACGCCCAGGTCACCGCGGGCGACCATGATTGCGTCACTCAATTCGGCGATTTCACGCAACTGAGTCACCGCCGACGGCTTCTCGATCTTGGCCATCAAAAACGCTTTATCACCGATCAGCTCGCGAGCTTCGCGAATGTCTTCCGGACGCTGTACGAACGACAGCGCCACCCAGTCCACACCCAGTCCACACCCAGTTCCAGGCCGAAGCTCAGGTCGCGACGATCCTTGGTGGTCAGCGGGCTCAGCTCGAGCACCGCTTGCGGCACGTTCACTCCTTTGCGGTCCGACAATTCGCCGCCATTAAGCACGGTGGTGTCGATGGCATCGGTGTATTTAGTGACCACACGCAGCCGCAGTTTGCCGTCATCGAGCAGCAGGTCCATGCCCGGCTCCAGCGCAGCGATGATTTCCGGGTGCGGCAGGTTGACCCGGCGCTGATCCCCCGGCGTCGGGTCCAGGTCCAGGCGCAACGCCTGGCCGCGATGCAGTTGCACCTTGCCGTCGGCGAACTTGCCGACCCGCAGTTTCGGACCTTGCAGGTCCATCAGAATGCCCAGCGGATAATTCAGCTGGCGCTCGACTTCACGAATCCACTGGTAGCGCTGGGCATGGTCGGCATGATCGCCGTGGCTGAAATTCAGGCGGAAGATGTTGACCCCGGCCTGCACCAACTCACGGATGCCGTCGATCCCGGTGGTGGCAGGACCGAGGGTGGCGAGGATTTTGACCTTTTTGTCAGGCGTCATTTTTTGTGCTCTCGAGAATCAGGATGGCGCGGAAGTCATTGACGTTGGTGCGGGTCGGCTCGGTGACGATCAGGGCGTCCAGCGCCTCGAAATAGCCATAGCCATTGTTGTTGTCCAGCTCGTCGCTGGCGCTCAGGCCGAGAGCGGCGGCGCGGGCGTAGCTGTCCGGGGTCATGAGCGCGCCGGCGTTGTCTTCGGAGCCGTCGATGCCATCGGTGTCACCGGCCAGGGCGTAAACGCCGGGCAGGCCTTTGAGGCTGTCGGTCAGGCTCAGCAGGAACTCGGCGTTGCGTCCGCCACGGCCGTTACCGCGCACTGTTACGGTGGTTTCACCGCCAGAGAGGATCACGCAGGGTGCCGCCAATGGCTGACCATGCAGCACGATCTGACGGGCGATGCCGGCGTGAACCTTGGCCACTTCCCTGGCTTCGCCTTCCAGGTCACCAAGGATCAGCGGACTGAAACCGGCCTGACGGGCTATCACCGCGGCGGCTTCAAGTGATTGCTGGGGGCGGGCGATCAACTGGAAATGACTGCGCGCCAGGCTCGGATCGCCAGGTTTGACCGTTTCCGACTCCGGGCTTTGCAGCCAGTTGCGCACCGACGCAGGCACCTCGATGCCGTAGCGCTTGAGGATCGCCAACGCTTCGGTGGAGGTGCTCGGGTCGGCCACGGTAGGGCCGGAAGCGATGACCGTGGCAAGGTCGCCCGGTACATCGGAAATCGCGTAGGTATAAACAGTGGCGGGCCAGCAGGCTTTGCCAAGACGGCCACCCTTGATCGCCGAGAGGTGCTTGCGCACGCAGTTCATCTCGCCAATGGTGGCGCCGGATTTGAGCAGGGCTTTGTTGATCGATTGCTTGTCAGCCAGGGTGATACCGGCAGCGGGCAGGGCCAGCAATGCCGAGCCGCCGCCGGAGAGCAGAAAGATCACCCGGTCTTCTTCAGTCAGGTTGCTGACCAGTTCGAGCACGCGTTTGGCGACTGCCAGGCCGGCGGCATCAGGTACCGGATGCGCGGCTTCGACCACTTCGATTTTTTCGCACGGGGCGCCGTGGCCGTAACGGGTCACCACCAGACCGCTCACTTCACCCTGCCAGCAACGCTCGACCACCCGGGCCATGGCCGCCGCGGCTTTGCCGGCGCCGATGACAATCACCCGACCGCTGCGGTCAGTGGGCAAATGGGCTTCGAGGACTTGCTGTGGATGGGCGGCGTCGATGGCTGTGGCAAACAGCTCGCGCAGCAATTGTTGCGGATCGACCGACATGGCGGGCTCCCGGAATTCTTGTTATTGGGAAGACTGCTTACCCGTTGTAGGAGCGAGCGGTGCGGCGATCCGACTTGCCCGCGAACCGGACACCTCATTGTTTCTGCTGCACCGAGGCGATCCCTTCGCGGGCAAGCCTCGCTCCTACAGGGAGCGGGTGGGACTATTTATCGCGAATCGAGAAATTCGCCATGTGTTCCAGACCCTTGATCAGTGCCGAGTGGTCCCAGTTGCTGCCACCGATGGCCGCGCAGGTGCTGAACACTTGCTGGGTGTTGGCGGTGTTCGGCAGGTTGATCCCCAGTTCGCGCGCACCGGCCAGGGCCAGGTTGAGGTCCTTCTGGTGCAGGCTGATGCGGAAGCCCGGGTCGAAGGTGCCTTTGATCATGCGCTCGCCGTGGACTTCGAGGATCTTCGACGAGGCGAAACCGCCCATCAGCGCTTCGCGGACCTTGGCTGGATCGGCACCGTTCTTCGAGGCGAACAGCAGGGCTTCGGCCACGGCCTGGATGTTCAACGCCACGATGATCTGGTTCGCCACTTTGGCGGTCTGACCGTCGCCGTTGCCACCGACCAGGGTGATGTTCTTGCCCATGGCCTGGAACAGCGGCAAGACGCGTTCGAAGGCATCGGCATCGCCGCCGACCATGATGCTCAGGGTCGCGGCCTTGGCGCCGACTTCACCGCCGGACACTGGCGCGTCGAGGTACTGCGCGCCTTTTTCGTTGATTTTCGCAGCGAAAGCCTTGGTGGCGGTCGGCGAGATCGAGCTCATGTCGATCACGACTTTGCCTTTGCCCACACCGGCTGCAACGCCGTCGGCGCGGAACAGCACGTCATCGACCTGCGGAGTATCCGGGACCATGACGATGATGAATTCGGCTTCCTGGGCGACTTCTTTCGGGTTGGCCAGGGCGACGGCGCCAGCGGCGATCAGGTCGGCCGGGGCGGCGTCGTGGTGCGCCGACAGGAACAGGCTGTGACCGGCTTTCTGCAGGTTCAACGCCATTGGGTGGCCCATGATGCCGGTGCCGATAAATCCGATTTTAGCCATGAGAAATTCCTCTTGTTTTTATTGCTTTGTTCGCAAAATTCGTGGGGAGGCCGCGAGAACGCCTTCGCGGGCAAGCCTCGCTCCTACAGACAATCCTCCCGTAGGAGCGAGCGGTGCGGCGATCCGACTTGCCCGCGAAAAACGATGACGCGGTGTCAGATCAAATTGCGTTATGGGTTTTGAGCCAGCCCAGACCCGCTTCGGTGGTGGTCAGCGGCTTGTATTCACAGCCGATCCAACCTTGATAACCAATACGGTCCAGGTGTTCGAACAGGAAGCGGTAGTTGATTTCACCGGTGCCCGGTTCGTTGCGCCCGGGGTTGTCGGCCAACTGGATGTGGTTGATCTCGCCCAGGTGCGCGGCCATGGTGCGGGCCAGGTCGCCCTCCATGATTTGCATGTGGTAGATGTCGTATTGCAGGAACAGGTTGGCGCTGCCGACCTGCTCGCGAATCGACAGGGCTTGCGCCGTGTTGTTCAGGTAGAAACCGGGGATGTCGCGGGTGTTGATCGCTTCCATCACCAGTTTGATGCCCGCCGCCTGCAGCTTGTCGGCCGCGTACTTGAGGTTGGCGACGAAGGTTTTTTCCACAGTGGCCTCATCGACGCCTTGTGGACGGATACCCGCCAGGCAGTTGACCTGGGTGTTGCCCAGGACTTTGGCGTAGGCGATGGCCAGATCGACGCCGGCGCGGAACTCTTCGACCCGGTCCGGCAGGCAGGCGATACCGCGCTCACCCTTGGCCCAGTCACCGGCCGGCAGGTTGAACAGCACCTGGGTCAGGCCGTTGGCGTCGAGCCTGGCCTTGATCTCGGCGGAATTGAAGTCGTAGGGGAACAGGTATTCGACGCCACTGAAGCCGGCCTTGGCGGCCGCGTCGAAACGGGCAAGAAAATCCTGTTCGGTGAACAGCATGGACAGGTTGGCTGCGAAACGCGGCATGGTGGTCTCCCTTGAATTTGTGAGGTCCCCCTGTAGGAGCGAGGCTTGCCCGCGAAGGCGTCGTGTCAGTCGACATCAATGTTGAATGGTACGACGCCTTCGCGGGCAAGCCCCGCTCCTACAGGAGGGAGCGATCAGCAGTTAATCAAGCAACGAAATCGCCGTCGGCGCATCGTTGCCGACCAGCGCCAGGTCTTCGAATTCGTTGACGGCGTTGATCTCGGTGCCCATGGAAATGTTGGTCACGCGCTCCAGAATAATCTCGACGATCACCGGCACCTTGAACTCTTCGATCAGTTCCTGGGCCCTGCGCAGGGCAGGCTGGATCTGAGCCGGTTCGAACACGCGCAGTGCCTTGCAGCCGAGGCCTTCGGCCACCGCGACGTGATCGACCCCGTAACCGTTGAGCTCCGGAGCGTTCAGGTTATCGAAGGACAGCTGCACGCAGTAGTCCATGTCGAAACCGCGCTGGGCTTGACGGATCAGCCCCAGGTAGGAATTGTTCACCACAACGTGGATGTACGGCAGCTTGAATTGCGCACCCACCGCCAGTTCTTCGATCATGAACTGGAAATCATAGTCGCCCGACAGTGCCACGACCTTGCGGGTCGGGTCGGCCTTGACCACGCCCAGCGCTGCCGGAATGGTCCAGCCCAGAGGGCCTGCCTGACCGCAGTTGATCCAGTGGCGCGGCTTGTACACGTGCAGGAACTGCGCGCCGGCAATCTGCGACAGACCGATGGTGCTGACGTAGCAGGTGTCTTTGCCGAACACCTGGTTCATTTCTTCATAAACACGCTGTGGCTTGACCGGCACGTTGTCGAAGTGAGTCTTGCGCTGCAGGCTGGCCTTGCGCTGCTGGCAGTCCTGCAGCCAGGCGCTGCGGTTTTTCAGCTTGCCGGCGGCTTGCCATTCGCGAGCGACTTCGATGAACACGGTCAATGCGGCCGCGGCGTCGGAAACGATGCCCAGGTCCGGGTTGAACACGCGGCCGATTTGCGTCGGCTCGATGTCAACGTGGATGAACTTGCGGCCTTCGGTGTACACGTCGATCGAACCGGTGTGACGGTTGGCCCAACGGTTACCGACGCCCAGCACCACGTCCGACTTCAGCAGCGTGGCGTTGCCGTAACGGTGCGAAGTCTGCAGGCCGACCATGCCGACCATCAGCGGGTGATCGTCCGGGATGGTGCCCCAGCCCATCAGGGTAGGAATGACGGGAATCCCGGTCAGCTCGGCGAACTCCACCAGCAACTCGCTGGCATCGGCATTGATGATGCCGCCACCGGCGACCAGCAATGGGCGCTCGGCCTGATCGAGCATGGCCAGGGCCTTCTCGATCTGCACGCGGTTGGCGGTGGGCTTGGCCAGCGGCAGCGGTTCGTAGGCGTCGATGTCGAATTCGATTTCGGCCATCTGCACGTCGAACGGCAAGTCGATCAGTACTGGACCTGGACGACCGGAGCGCATTTCGTAAAACGCTTTCTGGAATGCGTACGGCACCTGGCCCGGCTCCATGACGGTGGTTGCCCACTTGGTCACCGGCTTGACGATGGCGGTGATGTCGACCGCCTGGAAGTCTTCCTTGTGCATACGGGCGCGGGGTGCTTGCCCGGTGATGCACAGGATCGGGATCGAGTCGGCCGAGGCGCTGTAGAGCCCGGTGACCATGTCGGTCCCGGCAGGGCCGGAAGTGCCGATGCACACGCCGATGTTGCCGGCCTTGGTGCGGGTGTAGCCCTCGGCCATGTGCGAGGCACCTTCGACGTGGCGAGCGAGGACGTGATCGATGCCACCGACCTTCTGCAAGGCGGAGTACAGCGGGTTGATCGCGGCGCCGGGGATGCCAAAAGCGGTATCAACCCCTTCGCGGCGCATCACCAGAACGGCGGCTTCGATTGCTCTCATTTTGCTCATGGTTTTGTGCCTCTTACGTTTTGTAATTGTATACAAGTGGCTTTGCGCAGAGTGTATTCACGGCGGACGGCGCAGGTCAATTCATTTTCTCAAGCAGCTGTTTCATTCGTCGGAAGCCCTGCCTGCTGTGGCTTTTCGTCGCATGTGGCGCTTTTCGATAATTATTGTATACAAAAAAATAACTCTTTGTGTTCTATTTGTCGCATCGGACTGCGAAACGAAAAGCAGTCCAATGGCTTTCCCTATAACAAAATGAGGACAGCACCATGAGCGCTTTAACCTTGAAAGTCGCAGTCAACCTGACCACTCAGGCGATCGCCGCCGGGCGTGCAATTGCCGCAGCCCCATTGACCATCGCTGTACTGGATGCCGGCGGGCACCTGGTCTCCCTGCAACGCGAAGACGGCGCCAGCCTGCTGCGCCCGCAGATCGCCATCGGCAAAGCCTGGGGCGCCATTGCGCTGGGCAAAGGCTCACGCCTGCTGGCGCTGGACGCCCAACAACGCCCGGCGTTTATCGCGGCCTTGAACAGCTTGGGGCAGGGCAGTGTCGTGCCGGCGCCGGGTGGGGTGTTGATTCGCGATCAGGACGGGAATGTGTTGGGGGCGGTAGGGATCAGCGGGGATTTGTCGGATGTGGATGAACAGTGCGCGATCAGTGCGATCGAGGCGTTGGGGTTGCGGGCGGATGCGGGGGTGAGTGCCTGACATCTTTGTAGTTTGATCTACCGCTTTCGCGAGCAAGCCCGCTCCCACAGGATCCTGCAGGTGGACACAAAATGTGTGAAGACCATCGATCCTTGTGGGAGCGGGCTTGCCCGCGATGGCTATCTACCAGACACATCCAGCTAAAAGTTTGCATCACCACCCAGCATTCCAGGTCTAGCCTTTCATGAACCCATCATGAAAGAGGCAAAGGAATGCCTGATTTACCCGCTTCACATCGCCTGAGAACGGGCCGTTATGCCGAACCCAATCGAATCTATTTGCTGACCACCAACACTCTGGATCGCGAGCCGATTTTTGCCAACTTCGCTTTGGGCAGATTGGTGGTTCATCAATTTCGTCGAGCACAAGATCTCGGATTGGCAAAATCATTGGCTTGGGTCGTCATGCCCGACCATTTTCATTGGCTGGTCGAATTGGAAAATTGTTCGCTCAGAAAGCTGATGCGCCAGACTAAATCCCTGATTACGAGGGAGGTAAATGTTTCGAGTAGTAGAGGTGGGCCGCTGTGGCAGCAGGGTTATCACGACCGGGCGTTGAGGCGAGAGGAAGACTTGGTGAAATTGGCCCGGTATGTCGTGGCAAACCCATTGCGGGCCGGGCTTGTTGAAAAGCTTGGTGATTATCCGCTTTGGGATGCCATCTGGGTTTGAGCCGGTACCGAGTCGCCTTCATCGCTGGCAAGCCCGCTCCCACAGAGATTTGTGTCGTTCACAGAATTTGAATTCAACTGAGAAGCCTGTGGGAGCTGGCTTGCCAGCGATGGCCGCACTGCGGTGTATCAATCCGGCTCACACCCCTTCAACACCAACCGAATAATCGTCCGCGCCGCCGCTTCGTAATCCGCGTCATCCAGCTTGGTCTTGCCGGTAATGGCCGTGATCTGCCAGTCAAAGTCGGCATAAGTCTGGGTCGCGGCCCAGATGCTGAACATCAGGTGGTTGGGGTCGATGGGGGCGATCTGGCCGCGGTCGATCCAGGTCTGGATGCAGTCGATGTTGTGCTTGGCCTGGCCGTTGAGTTGGTCGACCAGGTCGGGACTCAGGTGCGGGGCGCCGTGCATGATTTCGCTGGCGAACACCTTGGAGGCGAAGGGCAGGTCGCGGGAAATGCGGATCTTCGAACGGATGTAGCCGCTCAGCACTTCACTGGGCACGCCGTCGGCATTGAACGGCGTCGAAGCCTGCAGGATCGGTTCGATGATGCTTTCCAGGACCTCGCGGTAGAGGTTTTCCTTGGATTTGAAGTAGTAGTAGACGTTGGGCTTGGGCAATCCCGCCTTGGCTGCGATGTCACTGGTTTTGGTCGCAGCGAAGCCCTTGTCGGCAAATTCTTCACTGGCGGCACGCAGGATCAGTTCTTTGTTGCGCTCGCGGATAGTGCTCATAAACCAGGTGGTTCCTTGCCTGTACTGGCGGTTGCGCATGGTAGCACCGGCCTCGCGCGACGCTCAAGAATGCCCCGCAGCCGGTTGAGCCGCGCTATGCTGCGCAGCATTCATTCAAGAAGGAAACCTGATTCATGGCAGGAAGCAGTTTACTGTTGCTGATCGACGACATTGCCGCGGTGCTCGACGACGTGGCGTTGATGACCAAGATGGCAGCGAAGAAGACTGCCGGCGTACTCGGTGACGATCTGGCGCTCAACGCCCAGCAGGTCAGCGGCGTACGCGCCGAGCGGGAAATCCCGGTGGTATGGGCGGTGGCCAAGGGCTCGTTCATCAACAAGCTGATCCTGGTGCCGTCGGCCCTGGCGATCAGTGCATTCATTCCGTGGCTGGTCACGCCGTTGTTGATGGTCGGCGGCGCCTACCTGTGTTTCGAAGGGTTCGAGAAACTCGCCCACAAGTTCCTGCACAGCAAGGCCGAGGATCAAGCCGAGCATGCAGAGCTGGTCGAAGCGGTCGCCGATCCGGCAATCGACCTGGTGGCGTTCGAGAAAGACAAGATCAAGGGCGCGATTCGCACCGACTTCATTCTGTCGGCGGAAATCATCGCCATCACCCTGGGCACCGTGGCGGCCGCGTCGCTGACCCAGCAGGTCATCGTGCTGTCGGGCATTGCCATCGTCATGACCATCGGCGTCTATGGCCTGGTGGCCGGTATCGTCAAGCTCGACGACCTCGGTTTGTGGCTGACGCAGAAACCCGGGCAGATGGCCAAAAGCATCGGCGGCGGGATTCTGCGTGCGGCGCCGTACATGATGAAGAGCCTGTCGGTGATCGGCACGGCGGCGATGTTCCTGGTGGGCGGCGGCATTCTGACCCATGGCGTGCCGGTGGTTCATCACTGGATTGAAAACGTCAGCGCTGGGGCGGGTGGTGCCGGGTTTATCGTGCCGACGTTGCTGAATGCGGTGGCGGGGATTGTGGCGGGTGCGGTGGTGTTGGCGGGGGTGATGATCGTCAGCAAGATCTGGAAAACAGTGAAAAGCTGAAGCCTGACACTGTTCAACTGTGGGAGCGAGCTTGCTCGCGATAGCGGTGGGTCAGTCAACATATATGGCGACTGACACTGCCCTATCGCGAGCAAGCTCGCTCCCACAGTGGTTTTGTGGTGTTTGGGACACCTCAGCAAAAAGGCCATTCGATCTGCATCGAATGGCCTTTTTTTGTAGCCGATGGAGTTACTCGGCGATCTGCAGCTTGCGCGATTCGGTGTACACGTAACGCACCTTCTCGTACTCGAACGGCGTATTCAGCTGGCCATAGCGGAAGCCGGTCTGATAGCGCTTGTCGACGCTGCGCAGCAGCCAGACCTCGGGATGGCTGGCGCTGACTTGCGCGACGTTCAGAAAGTTGATCGCGTTCTCGGCGGTGAAGTCCACGGCCAGGCCGCCGGTGTCGCGGATGTTCGAAGGACCGAGGATCGGCAACACGAAGTAGGCGCCACTCGGTACTCCATAGAAACCCAGGGTCTGACCGAAGTCTTCGTTCTGGCGCGGCAAGCCCATGGCCGTGGCCGGGTCCCACAGGCCGGCGATGCCGACGGTGGTGTTGAGCAGCAGGCGCGCAGAGGTTTCCATCGAGCGCTTGCCCTTGAACTGCAGCAGGCTGTTCAACAGGTTCGGCACATCACCGAGGTTGTTGAAGAAATTGCTGACGCCGGTGCGCAGGAAACTCGGGGTGATGTAGCGATAACCGTCCACCACGGGCAGGAACACCCATTGGTCGAAACGGTAGTTGAAGTGGTAGACGCGGCGGTTCCACTCCTCCAGCGGGTCGTAGACGTTCAGCGCGTTGAGCGTCGAACGCTCGAACTCGCGCTGATCCAGCCCCGGGTTGAATTTGAGTTTGCTCAGCGGCTCCTTGAAACCGTCACTGTCGATCACGACCGGTGCATTGGCTTTGCTGTTGTCGGCATTGGCGACGCTTGCACAGAGTAACGCGGCGATAAGCAGGGGGTATTTAGCCACGGAAAAACTCCAGCATGGCGTCGCTGTTGACGCGGTAGTTAAGGTTGCCGCAATGGCCGCCCAGTGGATAGACAGTCAAGCGATCGCCGAAGGTCTTGCGCAGGAAACCCAGGTCGCCAGGGCCGAGGATCACGTCGTCGGCGTTGTGCATGACCGCGATTTTCGGGCTGTCGCGCAGGTAGTCCTTCAGCGCATACAAACTGACCTGGTCGATCAGTTGCAGCAGGCTGCCGCCATCGGTTCGGGCACGCCACATCGGGATGACCTGTTCGGTGATGTAGCAATCGAAGTCGCATTGCAGCGCGCGCTTGAGGAACGGCGTGAGGGTGGTGCCTTCGGTGATCGGGTATTTCGGCGGCGTGATCAGGCCGCGACGGTTGATCAGGTCCGAGGTGAAGGCGATATCGGCCGCGGAGAAGCGGAACGACGTGCCGATCAGCATGGCCATCTGTTCGTTGCTCAGGTGCTGCTTGGACTGCTGGAAGTCGTAGAGCAGGGCATCGTTGAGGTCGATGTAGCCCTTTTGCTGGAAGTAGCGGGTGAGCTTGTCCAGCACCAATTCATAAAAGGTGGTGGAGTTGTTGATGCCCTTGACCTCGGTCTGGACCAGCTTGTCCAGATTGGTGATCGAGGTGTAGAGGTTGACCGGCGGGTTGAGCAGCAAGACTTTCTTGAAATTGAAGCTGCGACGGGTTTCGTCGAGGTGGGCGACGAATGCTGCGTCCAGTGCGCCCAGACTGTAGCCGGTCAGGTAGTAGTCGGTGACAGGGACGTTGGGGTTCTGCGCCCGCACGGCCTGCATCACTCGGTACATGTCTTCGGCGTCTTCCTTGGTGATGCCCGGCGTGGCAAAGCGTGAGGCAGCGCTCATGAAGTCGAAGCTGGTGGGCGACGACAATTGCACCACGTGGTAGCCGGCCTTGTAGTAAAGCTTCTTCAGGTATTCGTTGTGGGTGCTGTCATAGCGCGCGCCGGTACCGGCGATCAGAAAGATCAGCGGCGCGGCTTTGTTCTGGGTGGCAATGCGGTAAGTGAGCTTCTTCACCGGCCAGAAGTTGTCCGGCAGCTGGAACTCGCGCTCCGGACGCAAGGTGACGCTGCGAGTCGACTGATCGATGTCATCGTCAAGCGGCAGCTCCGGGCGCAGGTCCGGCGGCGTCGTGGCAATGGTCGCCTCGAACGGGTTGGTCAAGGGGTAGCCATAACTGGCGGCGTCGATATCGACCGCCAGTGCGGACGCACTCAAAATAATGCCGCCAAACAGGGCGGCGAAGCGCAAGGAACGGAGCATGACTAGATCCCTTAGAGGAAGGTGCCGAATGAAGTTCGCAGGCTATGACCACGGGTTTTGCGTCAAAGTGCCATGGAGCGGCACCAATCAGGCCTGATTCGGAGCAATGGTAGCTGGACGATACACTTTGCAGCTGTTCCATGACCAGTTATCTGTGTCGTGCGCTTGCTAACTGCTGCCGGGGGATTAAGCTGGCCGCCGTTTTCGCTTATTGGAGTGTTTCATGTCCCGCCGTCTGTCCGTGATACTGCTGCTTGTTCTGCTGCCATTATGGCTGGCCGCCAGTTATGGCGCCCGTTATGGCTTCATGGAGGATGCGCAGTGGGTCGGCATCTGTGTGGACGAAGCGGGCCGGTGGGAGTGCCAGGTCCGTTCGAACCTTGGGTTGATGATTCATTTCAAGGTATTGGGTTGGGCGGCATTGGCCGCTGCGATGATCGGTTTTGTACTGCCGGGGCGGGCAGGGTGGTGGTTGGCCGTGTTGGCGTTGGTGTTCGGCCTGCCGGCGCTGGCGTTGTATAACACTACGTTGGCGGTTTTTGCGGTGGTGATTGCGGCGTTGCGTCTGGTCCGGGCGTCTCGCGGCGCCTGATAGATCGTCGTCGGAACGCCGCCCGAGCAAGCTCCCACAGGGATTTTTGTCGTACACAAATTCTGTATTTGCTGAAGAACCCTGTAGGAGCGAGCTTGCTCGCGATGAGGCCCTTAAAGCTGGCGAAGATTGCCTCTGGCACAGTGGCGTCCCACTTTCTACCTATCAGTTCTGATAGTAGACAACCAGTCTCATAACTCCGAATCTAGCAATAAGAGTCCTTGAAGCGGAGCACCATCATGACTGTTCAGCGAGAAACGTTGCTCTGCCGCTATCGGTACGACCCGCTGGATCGGATTGCGAATTGCGCGCCGTTGAATCACTGCAGTGTTCAGCGCTTTTATCGAAAGAACCGTTTGGCCACTGAGATACAGGGGCAAGTGCAGTACTCGGTGTTTGAGCATGAATCGCAGCTTATGGCACAGCAGCAGCGTGAGGGCGGTCGAGTTGATTCAGCTCTGTTAGCCACTGATCTGCAACGTTCGGTTTTGCATTCGGTTGCGGTCGATCAGCATCAACAACCTATTTATTCCCCCTATGGTCATCGATCGCCTGAAAATGGCTTGGGCAGTCTCCTGGGGTTCGATGGCGAGCGTCGGGATCCGGTGACCGGGCATTATTTGCTTGGGAATGGGTATCGCGCTTTTAACCCCGTGTTGATGCGATTCAACAGCCCGGACAGTTTGAGTCCGTTTGGGAAGGGTGGGGTGAACGCGTATGCGTATTGCTTGGGGGATCCAGTTAATGGTGTGGATCCGAATGGGCACAGTCCCTTGTTTTCTTCTTATTTCAGATTTCTAGAGCGCGCGGCGGGCAGGGCTTTATCTGGCAACGCCAAGAACGCCGTAAGTAACCTGCCTTTTTCCGCCCAAGCAGTTGGTAAACCTGTCGCAAAAAAATCTGCAGGCCTGGCTTCAAAATTAGAGAGCCTGAATACACCCCAGATTGACGCTCTAGACTTAGCCGTTCCGAAGGCGCTTAACCCGATTGATCAGGGAAGGATGCGCCATGCCATTGCGGTGAGAGTGCAAGCGGAAGAAACATTGAATACTGCCCGAGAAAATTACTCAGTTCTGCAGCGTTTTGCCGCTTCCCCGCCATTGAAAGAAATACCGAATTTCGACGCTTCGCACATCGTGAATCAATCAGCTTCTAGACGGCTTGTCTTTGCTGAGCGTGGCGTTGCTGATGCGGAAGCGGCTCTTGAACACGCGAAAAATAATTATTTCGCCAGGTATCCCCAGGACTACAAAGAAGTTGCCGCTACTATTCGGTCCACCGAGAGGCGGAAGTCTTTCCAGCAATGATGATGTTTTTTTCGATCAGCGCTGGCCTTTGCTCACTCGCAAACACCGCCACAACGCCGCCACCATCAACACACTCACTAATGCCCAACCCCATGCCTGCTGGTTCTGCAAACCTTCCTGATACAACTGCGGCGCAATCCCCGCACCGATGATAAAGGTCAGCAAGGCGATCTCCCGGCGCGACACGGTCACCGGGCGGCACAGGTACACCAGCGCCGGCAGGATGAACGCAACACTCGGGAAGCTGCGATAACGCGGGTCGAACACCAGTTCCAGCATCGTCACCGCCGCGGCGAACCCTGCTGCTGCCAGCCACCAGCCAGCACGACGTTCCAGAAAGTTGAATGCCCGTTCACGCCAGCCGGTATGGGCGCTCAAGGTCAGTGCCGCATGAGCCAGCACCAATAGATTCAACGCCGTTAGCAAAACGACCCATAACCACTCACTGGCAAAACGGGTGGTGACGCGAGCCAGGTCGCCCCAGGCGCCGATCGAGCAAGCAGCCAGCGCACCGAGTAGCGGCAGCACCAGCGCCGCGCGGGTGCTGCGTACACGACCGCCGAGGATCAGCGTGCCGAGGAAGATCAAGCCGCCGACCGCCAGCCACTGCGACCAGTACGGTACGTTCGACACCGGACCCGCCAGCACGCCCTTGTCCTGGCGATCGGCGTCGAACAACCCCCAGTACCCGCCGACCGCACCTTCGCTGGCGCGTTTCCACGGTTGGTCGAAGGCTTCGATCAGGTTGTAATGCCAGCCTTGTTGCTCGGCCATGATGACAAAACCGCGGATGAACCTGGCTTCATTGACCCGGCTCGGCAGGGCGGTTTTACGTTGGCGGCCTTCGCTGGGCCAGCCGGTTTCGCCAATCATCACATCCTTGGGCGCGAACATGCTGCCGAAAGACTGACGCACGGAGGCCACCTGGGACAGGGCGACGTCGATGTTCGAAGGGTGATCCTCCCAGTACGGCAGCAAGTGAATTGTGATGAAGTCTACCGCCGGGGCAACTTCCGGGTGCTTTTGCCAGAACTCCCAGACGTCGGCATAAGTGACAGGCTGTTTGACCTGGCTTTTGACCCGGTCAATCAGCTTCACCAGTTGTGCGCCAGTGATTTCCTTGCGCAACAGGGTCTCGTTGCCAACGATGACCGAGGTCACCACGTCCGCGTTGGCATTGGCCGAGGCGATCAGCAGGTCGACTTCCTTCGCGGTGTCCACCGGGTTGCTGTTGACCCAGGCGCCGATCATCAGCTTCAGGCCGTGCTTGCGCGCCAGATCGGGTACGGCCTCGAGGCCGGTCATGGAATAGGTGCGAATGCATTCGAAACTTTTGGCCAGCAACGCAAGGTCGGCGTCCATGCGTTCGGGGCGCAAGTTGAACGGCACATCGAATGGCGATTGGTCCTTGTCGAACGGGGTGTAGGAGGCACATTGCAGCTTGTGCGTCGCGCTGGCCACGTCCGGCAGGACCACGGGTTTGCCGAGGCCGTACCAGAAGCCACCCAAGGCAAAAAGCCCCAGCAGGCAGGCAAACAGATAAGCAAAAAAAGGAAAGCGCGATGTCGCGGGCATGGTCAGGCCGTCTGGGAGCAAAGCCGCGCATGTTACCTGCATTTGCCGCGCGTCTGGTGGGCGGCATGATTTTGACATGCAAAGTTCGGGCGGATTGGCCGGGGGACTTTCGGTGGTCTAGATTAATGGCGTTCTGATGTCGTTTCTCGATGCCTTGAGGTCGCTGGCAGAGCAGGTCGCAGTTGTCGTCAGGTTGATTATCGAGGCGTCAGCGCTCTCATCGAAAAATCGCGCTGATGTGGAACGAGTTTGCGGTGAGGCGTGATGGGGGCGCCGCGCACCATAACAATACGTTGACGCGACTCGGCATCCGCCGAGCGCAGCACTTTCGGGGAAGTAACGATGAAGATGCGACGACTTTTAGGCGCAAGTGCCGCACTGGCGCTTGCGATCGGCTCCACCCAGGCGTTGGCTGCGAAGGGAGCCGTGACCATCGGTTACGTCGACGGCTGGTCCGATAGCGTTGCGACCACCCATGTGGCAGCCGAAGTGATCAAGCAGAAACTCGATTACGACGTGAAGCTGCAAGCGGTCGCCACCGGGATCATGTGGCAGGGTGTCGCCACTGGCAAACTCGACGCCATGCTCTCAGCCTGGCTGCCGGTGACTCACGGCGATTACTGGACCAAGAACAAGGATCAGGTGGTCGACTACGGCCCGAACTTCAAGGACGCCAGGATCGGCTTGATCGTGCCGGAGTACGTCAAGGCCAAGTCGCTTGAAGATCTGAAAACCGACGACAGCTTCAAAAAACGCATTGTCGGCATCGACGCCGGTTCGGGCGTGATGCTCAAGACCGAGCAGGCGATCAAGGACTACGATCTGACCGGCTATCAGCTCAAGGCCAGTTCCGGCGCCGGCATGATTGCCGAGCTGACCCGTGCCGAGAAGAAACAGGAATCCATTGCCGTCACGGGTTGGGTGCCGCACTGGATGTTCGCCAAGTGGAAACTGCGCTTCCTGGACGACCCGAAAGGCGTTTATGGCGCGGCCGAGACCGTGAACAGCATCGGCAGCAAGGGCCTGGATGCCAAGGCACCGGAAGTGGCCAAGTTCCTGAAGAACTTCCAGTGGGCGTCGAAAGACGAAATCGGCGAAGTGATGCTGGCGATTCAGGAAGGTGCCAAGCCTGAAGCGGCGGCGAAGGACTGGGTGGCCAAACACCCGGAACGCGTTGCAGACTGGACCAAATGATTTGAGCTGACCCTTCTGGTCAGTACCTCCCGAGGCCGCTTGGCATTCATGCCAAGCGGCCTTTGCTTTTCTGTAGGAGCAGCCGGTCGACGCTCGATTGCTCGCGATGGTCGTCAACGATAACGCGTGCATTCTGGATGAGCGCGGCGCCTTTGAGTCCATCGTCGGAACGCCGCCCGGAGCAAGCTCGCTCCTACAGTTTGGCGATTCTGTCATGTCGTTCTAATACTAAGGTCGTCTGGAACCTGTTCCGCAGCCGCATAGAGTGGATGACGTTACAACTTCATCTGTGCTGCGAGGATAAAAACAATGAACGACAGCATTTACCTCTCGATTCAAAACAGCCCGCGCTTCAAGGAGCTGGTTAGTAAGCGAGAAAGGTTCGCCTGGATTCTTTCGGCGATCATGCTTGGGCTTTACTCCGGATTCATCCTTTTGATTGCTTACGGGCCGCATATCCTGGGCGCGAAAATCAATCCTGAGTCATCTATTACCTGGGGCATACCCATTGGTGTCGGGCTGATTCTCTCGGCCTTTATCCTGACGGCAATCTACGTACGACGCGCCAATGGCGAATTCGACGACCTGAACAATGCGATTCTCAAGGAGGCTCAGCAATGATCCGGCGTCTAATGGCTCTATTGAGCATCGCAGCCTTTGCACCTGCCGCCTGGGCAGGTGAAGCCCTGACCGGCGAAGTGCACAAACAACCGCTCAACGTTTCCGCGATCCTGATGTTCGTCGCGTTCGTTGGTCTGACCCTTTGCATCACCTACTGGGCTTCCAAGCGCAACAATTCGGCGGCCGACTACTATGCGGCGGGTGGCAAGATCACCGGCTTCCAGAACGGTCTGGCCATTGCCGGTGACTACATGTCCGCGGCGTCCTTCCTGGGTATTTCCGCCCTGGTGTTCACCTCCGGCTACGACGGCCTGATCTACTCGATCGGCTTCCTGGTGGGCTGGCCGATCATTCTGTTCCTGATCGCCGAGCGCCTGCGTAACCTGGGTAAATACACCTTTGCCGACGTGGCGTCCTATCGCCTTGGGCAAACCCAGATCCGCACGCTGTCCGCTTGCGGCTCGCTGGTGGTGGTAGCGTTCTACCTGATCGCGCAAATGGTCGGTGCCGGCAAGCTGATCCAGCTGCTGTTCGGTCTCGACTACTACGTCGCCGTGATCCTGGTCGGTATCCTGATGTGCATGTACGTGTTGTTCGGCGGCATGCTGGCGACCACCTGGGTACAGATCATCAAGGCTGTGTTGCTGCTGTCCGGTGCCTCGTTCATGGCGCTGATGGTCATGAAGCACGTCAACTTCGACTTCAGCGCGCTGTTCTCCGAGGCGATCAAGGTTCACCCTAAAGGTGAGGCGATCATGAGCCCGGGCGGTCTGGTCAAAGATCCGGTCTCCGCGTTCTCCCTGGGTCTGGCCCTGATGTTCGGTACCGCTGGCCTGCCGCACATTCTGATGCGCTTCTTCACCGTGAGTGACGCGAAAGAAGCTCGCAAGAGCGTGCTGTATGCAACCGGCTTCATTGGTTACTTCTACATCCTGACCTTCATCATCGGCTTCGGCGCGATCCTGCTGGTGAGCACCAACCCTGCCTTTAAAGATGCGGCTGGCGCGCTGTTGGGCGGCAACAACATGGCGGCGGTGCACCTGGCCAATGCGGTGGGTGGCAGTATTTTCCTGGGCTTCATCTCGGCGGTAGCGTTCGCGACCATTCTGGCAGTGGTTGCCGGTCTGACGCTGGCCGGTGCCACAGCGGTGTCCCACGACCTTTACGCCAGTGTGATCAAGAAGGGCAAGGCCAACGACAAGGATGAAATCCGCGTCTCGAAAATCACTACCGTCTGCCTGGGTGTGCTGGCAATCGGTCTGGGTATCCTGTTCGAAAGCCAGAACATTGCGTTCATGGTGGGCCTGGCGTTCTCCATCGCGGCGAGCTGTAACTTCCCGGTGCTGTTGCTTTCCATGTACTGGAAGAACCTGACCACGCGTGGTGCGATGATCGGTGGCTGGTTGGGTCTGGTGAGTGCCGTTGGCTTGATGGTGCTTGGGCCAACCATTTGGGTGCAGATCCTGCATCACGAGAAGGCGATCTTCCCGTATGAGTACCCGGCGCTGTTCTCCATGGCCATTGCATTCATCGGGATCTGGTTCTTCTCGATCACCGACAAGTCGAAGGCGGCTGACAATGAGCGTGCGCTGTTCTTCCCGCAGTTTGTTCGTTCGCAGACAGGGTTGGGGGCGAGTGGGGCGGTTGCTCACTAAGGCTTCGGGTTTACCCTATATAAGCTGAGTTGTATGAAATGCCCTGGTCGAGAGATCGGGGCATTTTTTTTGGGGCGGTTATCGGACTCTACTTTGCTGCCGATCATTGTTGGAGCTGGCTTTTCGGATCGCCGTACTGCAGCGAAGGCTCGGCCTGATGAGTGGTGAAGAGCGCGGGTGTACGCCGATCCCCTTGTAGGAGCGAGCTTGCTCCGGGCGGCGTTCCGACGATGGACTCGATAGCGCCGCGTTTAATCAGGCAACACTAATCAGGCAACACGCGTTATCGTTAACGACCATCGTCGGAACGCCGCCCGGAGCAAGCTCGCTCCTACAGGGGTACGCGTACGCTTGAGGGATAGGCCGGCCGGTAGGCCGCCTCGCGTTGCTTTTGCGGTGTACGCCCCCTCGAGAGGCCGAGTGGAGGTTCTGCGCAGTGGGCAACCCGGCATGGATGCCGGGTTAGCCGCGCACGGCCATGGATGGCCGATCGCGGCGGGCCCACGGAGCAGGACCGGAGCGAGGGCATGCCGAGCCTAGGCGAGGCACCGAACGACAGGGGCAAGAGCGCTTGGTTACTTGGCGCTCTTCCAAGTGACCCGCCGTAAGGGCGGAACCCTAAGTCGCCGTGACCAAAGAAACGGATATGTACACAACCAAACAGCCCGGTCGGCCCGCAGGCCGCCGCGCATCAAAAAAGGCACACAAACAAAAACGGCCCCTATAAATAGAGGCCGTTCCCGGTACAACTCAAGACATTATCGCAAGACAAATCTTATTTGCGGTCTTCCAGATCAGGAATGTCACGCGACTCGTAACCGGTGTACAGCTGCCGCGGACGGCCGATCTTGTACGGGCTGGAGAGCATTTCTTTCCAGTGGGAGATCCAGCCGACGGTCCGCGCCAGGGCGAAGATCACGGTGAACATGCTGGTTGGAATGCCGATCGCCTTGAGGATGATCCCCGAATAGAAGTCGACGTTCGGGTACAGCGAGCGTTCGATGAAGTACGGGTCGGTCAGGGCAATCTCTTCCAGGCGCATGGCCAGTTCGAGTTGCGGATCGTGCTGGATGCCAAGCTCTTTCAGCACATCGTCGCACGTCTGCTTCATCACGGTGGCCCGTGGGTCGCGGTTTTTGTAGACCCGGTGACCGAAGCCCATCAGTTTGAACGGATCGTTCTTGTCCTTGGCCTTGGCGATGTACTGGTCGATGTTCGAGACATCGCCAATTTCGTCAAGCATGGCCAGAACGGCTTCGTTCGCGCCGCCGTGGGCAGGGCCCCACAGTGCAGCGATACCGGCGGCGATACAGGCGAACGGGTTGGCACCCGACGAACCGGCCAGGCGTACGGTGGAGGTCGATGCGTTCTGCTCGTGGTCGGCATGGAGGATGAAGATCTTGTCCATGGCCTTGGCGAGTACCGGGCTGATCGGTTTGATCTCGCACGGGGTGTTGAACATCATGTGCAGGAAGTTTTCCGCGTACGTCAGGTCGTTGCGCGGGTACATCATGGGTTGGCCCATGGAGTACTTGTAAACCATCGCTGCCAGGGTCGGCATCTTGGCCACCAGGCGGATCGCGGAAATTTCGCGATGCTGCGGGTTCTTGATGTCCAGGGAGTCGTGGTAGAAGGCCGAGAGGGCGCCGACTACACCGCACATGACGGCCATCGGGTGGGCGTCACGACGGAAGCCGTTGAAGAAGGTCTTCAGCTGCTCGTGAACCATGGTGTGGTTCTTCACGGTGCTGACGAACTGGGCCTTCTGTTCTGCGGTCGGCAACTCGCCGTTGAGCAGCAGATAGCAGGTTTCCAGGTAGTCCGACTTTTCAGCCAGCTGTTCGATCGGATAACCGCGGTGCAGCAGGATGCCGTTGTCGCCGTCGATATAGGTGATCGCCGACTCGCAGGAAGCGGTCGACATGAAGCCTGGGTCAAAGGTGAAACGGCCCGTGGCCGTCAGGCCCCGAACATCGATAACATCGGGACCAACGGTGCCGGTTAAAATGGGCAGCTCGACGGGGGCTGCGCCCTCGATGATCAACTGCGCTTTTTTGTCAGCCATGTGGCCTCCTATTTATGCTTGAAATCATCAGACAGACCCCCCACGCAGGGCCCGCACCACTATAGTGAGATAAATTCGAATGTCAATTTGCCTAAACTCTTGCTCCAGAAGGCTTTAACCCGACTTTTTCCTCGAAATTGACTGCCATTTACGCCTTTTATCCAACTTGTGCAATGCGCTATTAGGGGAAGGTGAACGCGTTGTCATTAGTGACCTAACTGTCTATACTCGGCCACCGACCGCCAGGGGCTTTTGGGCCTGCTTTATTGGGGGTCGCATCCCTGGGTGGTGGTTACCTGACCAGTGCACTCCCCAACAACTTTGCCCTGATTGTTAGGGGCTCTTCAGTGTGAAAAAAAAGCCGTGAAAAGCCAACGACCTGTAAACCTAGACCTAAGGACCATCAAACTCCCCATCACCGGCGTTACGTCGTTTCTTCACCGTGTTTCCGGCATCATTCTCTTCCTGGGCCTTGGCTTCATGCTTTATGCATTGGGCAAATCCCTGGGTTCCGAGGAAGGTTTTGCCGACGTGAAGGCAACCTTGACCAGTCCGCTGGCCAAGTTCGTAGCATGGGGCCTCCTGTCCGCTCTTCTGTATCACCTGGTAGCCGGTGTGCGCCACTTGATCATGGACATGGGCATCGGTGAGACGCTGGAAGGCGGCACACTGGGCTCGAAAATTGTCATCGCCATTTCCGTGGTGTTGATCGTTCTGGCAGGAGTTTGGATATGGTAACCAGCGTTACGAACCTTTCGCGTTCCGGTCTTTACGACTGGATGGCGCAACGTGTGTCTGCGGTCGTTCTCGCGGCTTATTTCATTTTCCTGATCGGATACCTCGTTGCGAACCCGGGCATTGGCTACGACCAATGGCACGGCCTGTTCGCCCACAACGGGATGCGTATCTTCAGTCTGCTGGCCCTTGTGGCCCTGGGCGCTCACGCCTGGGTCGGCATGTGGACCATCGCGACCGACTACCTGACGCCAATGGCGCTGGGCAAGTCCGCGACTGCAGTACGTTTCCTTTTCCAGGCAGTATGCGGCGTTGCGATGTTCGCTTACTTCGTCTGGGGTGTGCAGATTCTTTGGGGTATCTGATTCATGGCTAACATTCCAACGATTTCTTTCGACGCCATCATTATTGGTGGTGGCGGTGCCGGCATGCGCGCAGCGCTGCAACTGGCGCAGGGCGGTCACAAGACTGCCGTGATCACCAAGGTGTTCCCGACCCGTTCGCACACTGTATCCGCCCAGGGTGGCATTACCTGCGCCATCGCTTCGGCCGATCCGAACGATGACTGGCGCTGGCACATGTACGATACCGTCAAGGGTTCCGACTACATCGGTGACCAGGACGCTATCGAATACATGTGTCAGGAAGGCCCTGCTGCGGTCTTTGAACTGGACCACATGGGTCTGCCGTTCTCCCGTACAGAGCAAGGTCGTATCTACCAGCGTCCATTCGGCGGTCAGTCGAAGGATTACGGTAAAGGTGGCCAGGCTGCCCGTACCTGCGCCGCGTCCGACCGTACCGGTCACGCGCTGCTGCACACGCTTTATCAGGGCAACCTGAAAGCCGGCACCACGTTCCTGAACGAGTACTACGCTGTTGACCTGGTGAAGAACTCGCAAGGCGAGTTCGTTGGCGTTATCGCCATCTGCATCGAAACCGGTGAAACCAGCTACATCCGCGCCAAGGCCACCGTTCTGGCCACTGGCGGTGCCGGTCGTATCTACTCGTCCACCACCAACGCCCTGATCAACACCGGTGACGGCGTCGGCATGGCCCTGCGTGCCGGCGTGCCGGTGCAAGACATCGAAATGTGGCAGTTCCACCCGACCGGCATCGCCGGCGCTGGTGTACTGGTTACCGAAGGTTGCCGTGGTGAAGGTGGCTACCTCATCAACAAGCACGGCGAGCGTTTCATGGAGCGTTACGCTCCGAACGCCAAGGACCTTGCCGGTCGTGACGTTGTTGCCCGTTCGATGGTTAAAGAGATCATCGCCGGCAATGGTTGCGGTCCGAATGGCGACCACGTACTGCTCAAGCTCGATCACCTGGGCGAAGAAGTACTGCACAGCCGTCTGCCAGGCATCTGCGAACTGTCCAAGACCTTTGCTCACGTTGACCCGGTTGTTGCTCCGGTTCCGGTTGTTCCGACTTGCCACTATATGATGGGCGGTGTTCCGACCAACATTCATGGCCAGGCGATCACCCAGGATGCCGAAGGCGTCGACACCATCATTCCTGGCCTGTTCGCAGTGGGCGAAGTGGCTTGCGTATCGGTTCACGGTGCCAACCGTCTGGGCGGCAACTCGTTGCTCGACCTGGTTGTGTTCGGTCGTGCGGCCGGTCTGCACCTGGAAAAAGCGCTGACTGACGGCATCGAATACGATGACGCTACCGACGCCAACATCGAAACCGCCCTGGCGCGTCTGTCCGCTCTGAACGAGCGTACCGATGGCGAAGACGTGGCGACCCTGCGTCGAGAGCTGCAAAGCTGCATGCAGAACTACTTCGGTGTATTCCGTACCGGCGAATACATGCAGAAGGGTATTGCCCAGCTGGCTGACCTGCGCGTGCGTATCGCCAACGTCAAGATCAACGATAAGTCGCAGGCGTTCAACACTGCACGTATCGAAGCGCTGGAACTGCAGAACCTGCTGGAAGTGGCCGAAGCCACCGCCATCGCTGCAGAGATCCGTAAAGAGTCCCGCGGTGCTCACGCCCGTGAAGACTTTGAAGACCGCGACGATGAAAACTGGCTGTGCCACACCCTGTTCTTCCCGGGTGACAAGCGCGTGACCAAGCGTGCTGTGAACTTCTCGCCGAAGACTGTTCCGACTTTTGAACCTAAGATTCGGACTTATTAAGGGTGGCCGCCATGTTGAAAGTCAGTGTTTATCGCTACAACCCTGATCAGGACGCTGCGCCGTTCATGCAGGAATTCCAGGTCGATACCGGTGGTAAAGACCTGATGGTGCTGGACGTGCTGGCCCTGATCAAAGAGCAGGACGAGGGTTTCTCCTATCGTCGCTCTTGCCGTGAAGGTGTTTGCGGTTCCGACGGCATGAACATCAACGGCAAAAACGGCCTGGCGTGCGTCACGCCGCTGTCTGCCGTCGTAAAAGGTAACAAGTTGATCGTTCGTCCGCTGCCAGGTTTGCCGGTTATCCGTGACTTGGTCGTCGATATGAGCATCTTCTACAAGCAATACGAAAAAGTTCAGCCTTACCTGCAGAACGACACGCCGGCTCCGGCCATCGAACGTCTGCAGACCCCGGAAGAACGTGAAAAGCTTGACGGTCTGTACGAGTGCATTTTGTGCGCTTGCTGCTCGACCTCCTGCCCGTCCTTCTGGTGGAACCCGGACAAGTTCCTGGGTCCAGCTGCCCTGCTGCAAGCGTATCGCTTCCTGGCGGACAGCCGTGATACCAAGACTGCCGAGCGTCTGGCTGCGCTGGATGACCCGTTCAGCGTATTCCGCTGCCGGAGCATCATGAACTGCGTCAACGTATGTCCGAAAGGCCTGAACCCGACCAGGGCCATCGGTCACATTCGTAACATGCTTCTGCAAAGCGGCGTGTGATTCAGCTGTAGTAACCCGGCTGTTGTAACAAGTAGTACCGCAGTACCCGTAGATGCTACGGCGCAGGCTTCAACCGGCGCCGTAGTTTTAACCTGAGCAGCAGCTACAAAGGCTGCGGCTCTTATTTTGAAGAAATGAGACAAGCAGGGGCATCCGGGCTGGTACCCGGACTATCAGCGTGATCCTAGGTGGCTTGTTTTGGTCGCTGCATTCGGACTTCTGCAAGTTTGCTCGGTGTCGACGCCGGTGGTGTTCCCCTAACCGAGGGTGACCAAGCATGCAAGAAAGCGTGATGCAGCGCATGTGGAACAGCGCCTACCTATCCGGTAGTAACGCTGCCTATGTGGAAGAGCTCTATGAGCTCTACCTGCACGACCCTAACGCTGTGCCAGAAGAGTGGCGCACCTACTTTCAGAAGTTGCCTGCCGACGGCAACACTGCCACCGATGTTTCGCACTCCACGATTCGCGATCATTTCGTCTTGCTGGCAAAGAACCAGCGCCGCGCCCAACCGGTTTCCGCCGGCAGCGTGAGCAGTGAGCACGAGAAGAAGCAAGTTGAAGTGCTGCGATTGATCCAGGCCTACCGTATGCGTGGCCACCAGGCAGCCCAGCTTGACCCGCTGGGGCTGTGGCAGCGTCCTGCACCTGCAGACCTGTCGATCAATCATTACGGCTTGACCAATGCCGATCTTGATACGACCTTCCGTGCCGGCGACCTGTTCATCGGCAAAGAGGAGGCGAGCCTACGCGAAATTCACGAAGCGTTGCAGCAGACATATTGCCGCACCATCGGCGCTGAATTTACGCACATCACCGATTCCGAGCAGCGCCAGTGGTTCCAGCAGCGTCTGGAAAGCGTGCGCGGCCGTCCGACGTACTCCGCCGACATCAAGAGCCACTTGCTTGAGCGCGTTACCGCCGGCGAAGGCCTGGAAAAATACCTGGGCACCAAATACCCGGGCACCAAGCGTTTCGGCCTGGAAGGCGGCGAGAGCCTGATTCCGATGCTCGACGAGTTGATCCAGCGTTCCGGTTCCTACGGCACCAAGGAAATCGTGATCGGCATGGCCCACCGTGGCCGTCTGAACGTGCTGGTCAACACCTTCGGCAAGAACCCGCGCGAGCTGTTCGACGAGTTCGAAGGCAAGAAGAAGGTCGAGCTGGGTTCCGGTGACGTTAAGTATCACCAGGGCTTCTCGTCCAACGTCATGACCACCGGCGGTGAAGTTCACCTCGCAATGGCCTTCAACCCGTCCCACCTGGAAATCGTATCTCCAGTGGTCGAGGGTTCGGTTCGGGCCCGTCAGGATCGTCGTAACGACCCTACCGGCGAGAAGGTTCTGCCGATTTCCATCCACGGTGACGCGGCATTCGCCGGTCAGGGCGTGGTGATGGAAACCTTCCAGATGTCGCAGACCCGCGGTTTCAAGACCGGCGGCACCGTGCACATCGTGATCAACAACCAGGTCGGTTTCACCATCAGCAACCCGCTGGACTCGCGTTCCACCGAGTACGCGACCGACGTTGCGAAAATGATCCAGGCGCCGATCCTCCATGTGAATGGCGATGATCCGGAAGCCGTGTTGTTCGTGACCCAGCTGGCCATCGACTACCGCATGCAGTACAAGCGCGACGTGGTGATCGACCTGGTCTGCTACCGTCGTCGCGGCCACAACGAGGCCGACGAGCCAAGCGGTACCCAGCCTCTGATGTATCAGCAGATCGCCAAGCAGCGCACCACCCGTGAACTGTATGCCGATCGTCTGACCCAGGCCGGTGTACTCGACGCCGAGCGTGTTCAGGCGAAAATCGATGAATACCGCAACGCGCTGGACAATGGCCTGCATGTTGTAAAAAGCCTGGTCAAAGAGCCGAACAAAGAGTTGTTCGTGGACTGGCGTCCGTATCTGGGCCACGCCTGGACCGCGCGTCACGACACTCGCTTCGATCTGAAAACCTTGCAGGAACTGTCCGCCAAGCTGCTGGAAATTCCGGAAGGCTTCGTGGTTCAGCGCCAGGTCTCGAAAATCTACGAAGACCGTCAGAAGATGCAAGCCGGCGGCCTGCCGATCAACTGGGGTTACGCCGAAACCATGGCGTACGCGACCCTGGCGTTCGAAGGTCACCCGATTCGCATGACGGGTCAGGACATCGGTCGTGGTACGTTCTCGCACCGTCACGCCGTCCTGCACAACCAGAAAGACACCGGCAGCTATATTCCGCTGCAGAATCTGTACAAAGGTCAGCCACGCTTCGACCTGTACGATTCGTTCCTGTCCGAGGAAGCGGTCCTGGCGTTCGAATACGGTTATTCGACCACCACGCCTGAGGCGCTGGTCATCTGGGAAGCCCAGTTCGGCGACTTCGCCAACGGTGCCCAGGTGGTTATCGACCAGTTCATCACCAGTGGCGAGCACAAGTGGGGCCGTCTCTGCGGTCTGACCATGCTGCTGCCGCACGGTTATGAAGGTCAGGGGCCGGAGCACTCGTCGGCTCGTCTGGAGCGTTACCTGCAGCTGTGCGCCGAGCACAACATTCAGGTAGCCGTCCCGACTACACCGGCTCAGATCTACCACTTGCTGCGTCGTCAGGTGATTCGCCCGCTGCGCAAGCCGTTGATCGTGCTGACGCCGAAGTCGTTGCTGCGTCACAAACTGGCCGTGTCTACCCTGGAAGATCTGGCCGAAGGTTCGTTCCAGACCGTTATCCCGGAAATCGATGCACTGGATCCGAAAAAGGTCGAGCGCGTTGTTCTGTGCAGCGGCAAGGTCTACTACGACTTGCTGGAAAAACGCCGTGCCGAAGGTCGTGAAGACATCGCTATCGTGCGTCTCGAGCAGCTGTACCCGTTCCCTGAGGACGACCTGATGGAGACGCTCGCCCCTTACACCAACCTCAAACACGTGGTTTGGTGCCAGGAAGAGCCGATGAACCAGGGCGCCTGGTACAGCAGCCAGCATCACATGCGTCGCAGTCTGACCAACCACAAGAAAGGCCTGGTCCTGGAATATGCGGGTCGTGAGGCGTCTGCCGCACCTGCTTGTGGTTACGCATCGATGCACGCTGAGCAGCAGGAAAAACTGCTGCAAGACGCCTTTACTGTTTAACGCCTTCGCGCACCTGAAACCGAATTTAAGGACCCACAGATAATGGCTATCGAAATCAAAGCCCCCACTTTCCCGGAATCGGTTGCCGATGGCACCGTTGCCACCTGGCACAAACAGCCGGGCGACGCCGTCAAGCGCGATGACCTGATCGTCGATATCGAAACTGACAAAGTCGTACTGGAAGTGTTGGCTACCGCTGATGGCGTGCTGGGCGCTATCGTCAAGAACGAAGGCGACACCGTTCTGTCCGACGAAGTCCTGGGCTCCATCGAAGCGGGCGGCGCTGCTGCCGCTCCAGCCGCTGCCGCCGCTGCCGCCGCTCCGGCCGCTGCACAGGCTGCTGCGCCAGCTGCCGCAGGCGAAGACGATCCTGTTGCTGCACCGGCTGCTCGCAAGCTGGCTGAAGAAAACGGCATCAACATCGCTTCCGTTGCCGGTACCGGCAAAGGCGGTCGTGTCACCAAGGAAGACGTGGTAGCTGCCGTTGCTGCCAAAAAATCCGCTCCGGCTGCCGCGCCTGCCAAGGCTGCTGCGCCTGCCGCCGCTGCTCCAGTGTTCGCCGCCGGTGACCGCGTTGAAAAGCGCGTTCCAATGACCCGTCTGCGTGCCAAGGTTGCCGAGCGTCTGGTTGAAGCCCAGTCGAACATGGCGATGCTGACCACGTTCAACGAAGTCGACATGACCGAAGTCATGGCGCTGCGTTCGAAGTACAAGGACCTGTTCGAGAAGTCCCACAACGGCGTGCGCCTGGGCTTCATGTCGTTCTTCGTCAAGGCTGCCACCGAAGCGCTGAAACGCTTCCCGGCTGTCAACGCCTCGATCGACGGTGCCGACATCGTTTACCACGGCTACGCTGACGTCGGTGTAGCTGTTTCCAGCGACCGCGGTCTGGTGGTACCGGTTCTGCGTAACGCCGAATTGATGAGCCTGGCTGAAATCGAAGGCGGCATCGCCACCTTCGGCAAGAAAGCCCGTGACGGCAAACTGTCGATGGACGAGATGACCGGCGGCACGTTCACCATCACCAACGGTGGTACCTTCGGTTCGATGATGTCGACGCCGATCGTCAACCCGCCGCAAGCGGCCATCCTGGGCATGCACAACATTCTGCAGCGTCCTATGGCGATCAACGGTCAGGTCGTTATCCGTCCGATGATGTACCTGGCGCTGTCCTACGATCACCGTCTGATCGATGGCAAAGAAGCTGTGACCTTCCTGGTTACCATCAAGAACCTGCTGGAAGACCCGGCTCGTTTGCTGCTGGATATCTGATAGAAGCCGCTACAGGTTTCAAGCCACAAGCTGCAAGCAATTGCAGCCTGGCTTGAAGCTTGTGGCTTCAAGCTTGTTGCCAAAAGAGGATTTTTTGAATGTCGCAGAAATTTGACGTAGTAGTGATCGGCGCGGGCCCTGGCGGCTATGTAGCTGCCATCAAGGCCGCGCAGCTGGGTTTTTCGACGGCCTGCATCGAGAAGTACACCGACAAGGAAGGCAAGCTGGCTCTGGGCGGCACCTGCCTGAACGTCGGTTGCATTCCTTCCAAGGCCCTGCTGGACAGCTCCTGGAAATACAAGGAAGCCAAAGAAGGCTTCGCGATCCACGGTATCAACCACGCCGGCGTGACCATGGACGTGCCAGCAATGGTCGGCCGCAAGGCCAACATCGTCAAAGGCCTGACCTCTGGTGTTGCCACCTTGTTCAAAGCCAACGGTGTGACCTCCATCCAGGGTCACGGCAAGCTGCTGGCCGGCAAGAAAGTTGAAGTCACCAAGCCTGACGGTTCGGTAGAAATCATCGAAGCCGAAAACGTGATCCTGGCGCCAGGCTCGCGTCCGATCGACATTCCACCGGCTCCGGTTGACCAGAATGTGATCGTCGATTCGACGGGCGCACTGGAATTCCAGACCGTACCAAAACGTCTGGGCGTGATCGGCGCTGGCGTGATCGGTCTGGAACTGGGTTCGGTCTGGTCCCGCCTGGGCGCCGAAGTCACCGTTCTCGAAGCGCTGGACACCTTCCTGATGGCCGCTGACGCTGCCGTTTCCAAGGAAGCGCTGAAAACCCTGACCAAACAGGGTCTGGACATCAAGCTGGGCGCTCGCGTCACCGGTTCCAAAGTGAACGGCGACGAAGTCGTGGTGAACTACACCGACGCCAAGGGCGAACAGAACATCACGTTCGACAAGCTGATCGTAGCCGTTGGTCGCCGTCCGGTGACCGCTGATCTGTTGTCCGCCGATTGCGGCGTGACCCTGGACGAGCGCGGTTTCGTGCACGTTGACGATCACTGCGCCACCACCGTACCGGGCGTTTACGCGATCGGCGACGTGGTTCGCGGCATGATGCTGGCTCACAAGGCCTCGGAAGAGGGCATCATGGTTGTCGAGCGCATCAAGGGCCACAAAGCCCAGATGAACTATGATTTGATCCCTTCGGTTATTTATACTCACCCGGAAATCGCGTGGGTCGGCAAAACCGAGCAGACCTTGAAGGCTGAAGGCGTTGAAGTTAACGTTGGCACCTTCCCGTTCGCAGCCAGTGGCCGTGCCATGGCAGCCAACGACACCGGCGGTTTCGTGAAAGTCATCGCCGATGCCAAGACTGACCGCGTATTGGGCGTCCACGTGATTGGCCCGAGCGCTGCAGAACTGGTTCAGCAGGGCGCGATCGGTATGGAATTCGGCACCAGCGCTGAAGACCTGGGCATGATGGTTTTCTCCCATCCGACCCTGTCCGAAGCCTTGCACGAAGCCGCTCTGGCAGTGAATGGCGGCGCCATTCACATCGCCAACAAGAAGAAGCGTTAAGACAATAAGAAACCACGGCGGTATGGCCCGTCGTGAGCCTTGCAAGCAAGACTCACCGCGGAATATCCGCTGGACGCAGTCTTGCGTAGCTGCACCGGTTGTCCGGAAAGGTTACGCAAGCAGCAGTCACAGGTGGTGCGGCACTTGAACGAGTGCAGCACCGAATGCGCAGTACCTAACGAAGACGGTAATAAGCATGAATCTTCACGAGTATCAGGGTAAGCAGCTGTTCGCTGAATACGGCCTGCCAGTATCCCAGGGTTTCGCCGTAGACACCCCGGAAGCAGCAGCAGAAGCATGCGACAAGATCGGCGGGACCGAATGGGTTGTCAAAGCCCAGGTTCACGCAGGTGGTCGCGGTAAAGCGGGCGGCGTAAAGCTGGTTCGTAGCAAAGAAGACGCCAAGGCATTCGCTCAACAGTGGTTGGGCAAGCGTCTGGTGACTTACCAGACTGATGCCAATGGTCAGCCAGTCACCAAGATCCTGGTTGAATCGTGCACTGATATCGCTAAAGAGCTGTACCTGGGCGCTGTCGTTGACCGTTCGAGCCGTCGCATCGTGTTCATGGCTTCCACCGAAGGTGGCGTGGACATCGAGAAAATCGCTCACGACACCCCTGAGAAAATCCTCAAGGCCACTATCGATCCACTGGTTGGCGCTCAGCCATTCCAGGGTCGCGAGCTGGCATTCCAGCTGGGTCTGGAAGGCAAGCAAGTTGCCCAGTTCGCCAAGATCTTCGTTGGTCTGGCCAAGCTGTTCAAGGATCACGACCTGGCTCTGCTGGAAGTGAACCCGCTGGTGATCAAGGCTGACGGCGATCTGCATTGCCTCGACGCCAAGATCAACATCGACGCCAACGCCATGTACCGTCAGCCTAAGCTGAAAACTTTCCACGATCCGTCGCAAGACGATCCGCGCGAAGCGCACGCTGCCAAGTTCGAACTGAACTACGTAGCGCTGGAAGGCAACATCGGTTGCATGGTCAACGGTGCTGGCCTGGCCATGGGTACCATGGACATCGTCAACCTGCATGGCGGTAAACCAGCCAACTTCCTCGACGTGGGCGGCGGTGCTACCAAAGAACGCGTTACCGAAGCGTTCAAGATCATCCTGTCCGACACTAACGTCGCTGCAGTATTGGTCAACATCTTCGGCGGCATCGTTCGTTGCGACATGATTGCCGAAGGCATCATCGGCGCTGTGAAAGAAGTCGGCGTGAAAATCCCGGTTGTTGTTCGCCTTGAAGGCAACAACGCTGAGCTGGGCGCTAAAGTACTGGCAGAAAGCGGTTTGAACATCATCGCTGCTACCAGCCTGACCGACGCTGCTCAACAAGTTGTCAAAGCTGCGGAGGGCAAATAATGAGCGTCCTGATCAATAAAGACACCAAAGTTATCTGCCAGGGTATTACCGGTTCGCAAGGTAGTTTCCACACCCAGCAAGCCATCGAATACGGCACCAAGATGGTTGGCGGCGTAACTCCAGGCAAAGGCGGCACCGAGCACCTGGGCCTGCCAGTGTTCAACACCGTGAAAGACGCTGTAGCTGCCACTGGCGCCACCGCCAGCGTGATCTACGTTCCGGCTCCTTTCTGCAAGGACTCCATCCTGGAAGCAGCCTTCGGCGGCATCAAGCTGATCGTTTGCATCACTGAAGGCATTCCTACCCTGGACATGCTGGATGCCAAGGTCAAGTGCGACGAGCTGGGCGTAGTCCTGATCGGTCCTAACTGCCCAGGCGTGATCACTCCAGGCGAATGCAAGATCGGCATCATGCCAGGTCACATTCACTTGCCAGGCAAGGTCGGTATCGTTTCCCGTTCCGGCACCCTGACCTACGAAGCTGTGAAGCAGACCACTGACGCCGGTTTCGGTCAGTCGACTTGCGTCGGCATCGGCGGTGACCCGATCCCGGGTTCGAACTTCATCGACATCCTGAAGCTGTTCCAGGAAGACCCGAAGACCGAAGCGATCGTGATGATCGGCGAGATCGGCGGTTCGGCTGAAGAAGAAGCGGCGGCCTACATCAAGGCTCACGTGACCAAGCCGGTTGTTTCCTACATCGCTGGTGTGACTGCCCCTGCGGGCAAGCGCATGGGCCATGCTGGCGCAATCATCTCTGGCGGCAAAGGCACTGCAGACGAGAAGTTTGCTGCCCTGGAAGACGCAGGCGTGAAAACCGTGCGTTCGCTGGCAGACATCGGCAAGGCTCTGTCCGAGCTGACCGGTTGGGCGATCAAGTAAGCCTCGCGCTTGGCTTGTAGCTCTGCTGACAAAGGCCACCTTCGGGTGGCCTTTGTCGTTCTGAAGATCAAGAGATCGTCCGAACGCGGCCCGGGCCTTCGGACGATCTTTTGATCTTTGCTGTTTTGGATGAAATTCAGATTTGTGTGCGGTCAGTCATGGCCCCTTCGCGGGCAAGCCCGCTCCCACAGGGATAGTGGTGAACCTGTGGGAGCGGGCTTGCCCGCGATAGCGGACTTACAGGCGACAACCAATTACATGCAAAAACGCGACATGGAAATGTCGTGTATCGGATAGTTCGCCCCCTAACAGTGCGTTTTACGGCCAAATTCGTTAGGCTACTCGCCATTTTTGCGTCAGCGGCTCACAAGGCGGCAACGCGCTAAAAGGGTTGGTCCCATACGGACCGACAGCATTTCCCTCACCCAAAAGGGAAATCCCTCTCTAAATTCCGATTCAGTAGTGTGGTATTTCCTTAATGAAAGTGTTGAAAGGCCAGGACATCCTGGCACTTGGATTCATGACCTTTGCCCTGTTTGTCGGGGCCGGCAACATCATCTTCCCGCCTATCGTCGGCTTGCAGGCCGGCCCTCATGTCTGGCTGGCGGCGCTGGGCTTTCTGATCACCGCGGTTGGACTGCCGGTGATCACAGTGGTCGCCCTGGCCAAAGTCGGCGGCGCCATGGATGCCTTGAGCAGCCCGATCGGTAAAGTTGCCGGGGGCCTGCTGGCCGCTGCGTGCTACCTGGCCGTCGGCCCGCTGTTCGCGACGCCGCGCACCGCGACAGTGTCCTTCGAAGTCGGCCTGGCGCCGCTGACCGGCGAAAGCCCGCTGGCACTGTTCCTCTATAGCTCGGTGTACTTCCTGCTGGTGTTCTTCATCTCGCTGTACCCCGGCCGTTTGCTGGATACCGTTGGACGTTTTCTCGCACCACTGAAGATCATCGCCCTGGCTGTACTCGGCATCGCGGCGTTTGCATTGCCGGCCGGCGACATCGGCGCGGGCACCCCCGAGTACGTGGCGGCACCGTTCTCCCAGGGTTTCATCAATGGTTACCTGACCATGGATACCCTGGGCGCGCTGGTCTTCGGCATTGTCATCGTCAACGCCATCCGCTCCCGTGGCGTCGAGTCGCCGGCGCTGATCACCCGTTACGCGATCATTGCCGGGCTGATTGCCGGCGTGGGTCTGGCCCTGGTGTACGTCAGCCTGTTCCGTCTCGGTTCGGGCAGCCATGAAGTGGCCGTCGGCGCGACCAATGGCGCGGTGGTCTTGCATGCTTACGTGCAACACACCTTTGGCTCCCTGGGCAGCGGCTTCCTGGCGGTGTTGATCTCCCTGGCCTGCCTGGTCACGGCGGTCGGCCTGACCTGTGCCTGCGCTGAATATTTCAGCCGTGTGCTGCCGCTGTCCTACAAGACACTGGTGATCATCCTCGCCGCGTTCTCCCTGCTGGTGTCCAACCTGGGCCTCACCAAGCTGATCGCGTTTTCGATCCCGGTCCTTACCGCGATCTACCCGCCGTGCATCGCGCTGGTGGCCCTGAGCTTCTGCAAGGACTTCTGGCATGAGCAGGGCCGTATTGTCGGCCCGGTGATGCTGGTGTCCTTCATCTTCGGCCTGATCGATGCGCTCAAAGGCGCCGGTCTGGCGGACTGGCTGCCGACGCAGCTGGCCAACCTGCCGTTGAGCGAGCAAGGTCTGGCGTGGTTGGTGCCGTCGGTCATGACGCTGGTGGTTGCAGTGGTGTGTGATCGTTTGCTGGGCAAGCGCGAAGAAGCGTTGGCGTAAGCTGTTGCAAGGGCCGCCACAAGCGGGCCTTTGATCGCAGAAACAGAAATGCCCCGTATCAATCGATACGGGGCATTTTTTATGGGCATGATGCAGTGTCTTTTTCCTTAAGCTAACGTCGAAGCAATACCTTGTAGGAGCGAGGCTTGCCAGCGAAGGCGGTGTGTCAGGCGATATTTTTTCTCCGGTGACACCGCCTTCGCGGGCAAGCCTCGCTCCTACAGGATTCAATGCCAACGTCTCACAGGGAATTGCATGTCGTTCATCCTCGCCAACCTGATCCACATTCTCGCCGCCGCCTGGTTTGTCATCTGCTGGGGCGGCTACACCCGCTATGCGACGTGGAAAGCCCGCGACACCGCGTGCCTGGCGAGCGTGCTGCACCTGTATCGCGAAGACTGGATGCGCCGGATGCTGCTGCGCGATAACCGTATCGCCGACGCCAGTGTGATCGGTAACCTGGAGCGCAACGCCTCGTTTTTTGCTTCCAGCACGCTGATTATCCTGGCCGGCATTCTCACGGTGCTGGGGGCTTCCGAAAGGGCGGTGTCGTTGCTGGCGGATATCCCGATGGTGCAGCAAGCGTCCCAAGGCATGTCGGAAATCAAGTTGTTGTGCCTGGCGCTGGTATTTGTCTATGCGTTCTTTACCTTCAGCTGGTGCATGCGTCAGTACAATTTTGCGGCGATTCTGGTGGGTTCGGCACCGATGGTCGGGGAACGGCATGTTTCCGAACTGGAGCGTAAAGCTTTTGCCGCCCGTGCGGCCCGGGTGATTTCCATGGCCGCCAACCAGTTCAACTTCGGCCTGCGCTCTTATTATTTCGGCATGACCATGCTGGCCTGGTTCGTCAGTCCCTGGTTGTTCATGTTGATGAGTACCGGCGTGGTCCTGGTGCTCTATCGCCGGGAGTTTCACTCCGACGTTCTTGACGTAATGGTCTATACCCCTACAGAGGCACCCTTGCCCGAGGCGACTAAAGAGGTTGCTTGATGAGTATTCCGTTCTGGTGTGTGTTTATCAGTGCCTTGCTGATTTATGTAGCTCGCATCCCGGTAGCCAAGGCCATGAAAGAGCAGGGCGGTTACGATAATCACCTGCCGCGCCAGCAACAGGCGCAACTCACCGGCTTCGGCGCCAGGGCGCTGGCGGCGCATCAGAATTGTATCGAGGCATTTGTGTTGTTTGCGGTGGGGGTGTTGATGGCGCACACCACGCAGACGGCGGGGTGGCTTATCGATTCGCTGGCAATCATCTTCGTGATAACACGAATCATTTATTTGTTGTGCTATTGGACAGATTTGGCCTGGCAGCGCAGCCTGGTATGGTTCATCGGGTTAGTGTGTTCGTTGTTGCTGATGATCAGTCCGACTTTTAGAAGCATTTTGCTCTAGTGCCGGATTGCAGACAAAAGAAAACCCGCACATGGCGGGTTTTCTTTGTCACGCTAAAAACGTTTTAGTTTTTAGGTGCCTCTTTTGCAGCAGCTTCGTTCGATTCAGCCTGAGCTTTGGCAGCTTCGGCGTTTTCTTTCGCTGCGTCGTTCACTTTATCCTGAGCTTTGTTCATGTCTTGCTGAGCTTGCTCAGCATGTTGGTTAGCATCTTGAGCTTTGTCCTCGGATTTTTTATCGCAAGCAGCGAGACCGAGGGAAGCGGTCAACATCAAGGCAATAGCTAAAGTCTTACGCATGGGGTGTTTCTCCTTATGGAAAATATCTACTGGCCTTTCGAGCACAGCGCTTAGCGTTAAGTTCCTCAATTCATACAGATATATAAGAATATTCCGGCGGGAACTTTTACTCAAAGCGCCTAGTGCGACCTCAAGACACTAATAAGAGTTTTTATCAAATGGCCGAAAACCCCGTTTTTGAGCGTGCGACTCGATTCCTGTCGGCGTTGCGACATTGTCAGGTACTCGGTCTGCAGGTTCACAGCGCGAGTTGTGAAGGGCTCACCGTGATGTTGCCATACAGCCCGCACATCGTCGGCAATCCGCAAACCGGTGTGATCCATGGCGGGGCACTGACGTCGCTGATGGACACCGCCTGTGGCATGTCCACCCTCTGCGTGTTGCCCGAATTCGAGGTGTGTCCGACCCTGGACCTGCGCATCGACTACATGCACGCCGCCGAACCGTACAAAGATGTCTATGGGTTCGCTCAGTGCTACCGGGTCACCACCGATGTGATCTTTGCCCGCGGCTTCGCCTATCAGGACGACCCCGAACACCCCATTGCCCATGTCGTCGGCACCTTCATGCGCATGGGTAAAGCCATCAAGGGCGCTAAGGGTTTTGGCGGTGCGATCGCTGCAGGTGCGATATGACTGACCACTTCAAGGCACAACTGCAACAGGCTCATGAGCGGGGGGACTACGCCTCGCTGCTGCACCTGATCCCCTATGCCAAACTGATCGGCGTCGAGTGTTCACGCGTGGGGGATGAGGTGTTGTTTCGCTTGCCAGCCAACAAGGACAACATCGGCAACCCTCTGCTGCCGGCGATTCACGGCGGGGTGATTGCCGGGTTCATGGAGTTGTCCGCGGCGTTGCACCTGCTGATATTCACCGGATCGCCCGGCGTGCCGAAGATCATCGACTTTTCCCTCGACTACCTGCGCGCAGGGCAATTTCGTGACACTTGGGCCAAGTGCCAGGTATGTCGCCAAGGGCGGCGCGTCGCCAACGTGGCGATTACCGCCTGGCAAAGCAGCGAATCCGAGCCGATTGCCACGGCCCGGGCCCACTTCAAAATCGAAGAGCCCTTGAAATCCTGATCTGAGCCCCCAACTTTGATGACAACCCGCCGCCGACCGTCAAGGTCGCGGCTTATGCCATCTGATTGGAGTTTGATGACCATGAGTGTGGAAACTCAAAAGGAAACCCTGGGCTTCCAGACCGAGGTGAAGCAGCTGCTGCACCTCATGATCCATTCGCTGTATTCCAACAAGGAAATTTTCCTTCGCGAATTGATCTCGAACGCCTCTGACGCTGTCGATAAATTACGCTTTGAAGCCTTGGCCAAGCCTGACCTGCTGGAAGGTGGCGCCGAGCTGAAAATCCGTGTGAGCTTCGACAAGGACGCTAAAACCGTCACCCTCGAAGACAACGGCATCGGTATGAGCCGCGACGACGCGGTGACCCACTTGGGCACCATCGCCAAATCCGGCACTGCCGATTTCATGAAGCATCTGTCCGGCGATCAGAAGAAAGATTCGCACCTGATCGGTCAGTTCGGTGTGGGCTTCTACTCTGCGTTCATCGTCGCCGATAAAGTCGACGTGTACAGCCGTCGTGCCGGCCTCGCTGCCAGCGAAGGCGTGCACTGGTCGTCCAAGGGCGAAGGCGAATTCGAAATCGCCACCGTCGAGAAAGCCGAGCGCGGTACCCGCATCGTCCTGCACCTGAAATCCGGTGAAGACGAATTCGCCGATGGCTGGCGTCTGCGCAACATCATCAAGAAGTACTCCGATCACATCGCTTTGCCGATCGAGTTGCCAAAAGAAGCGGCAGCTGTCGAGGGTGAGGAGAAGCCGGCCGTCGAATGGGAAACCGTCAACCGCGCCAGCGCCCTGTGGACCCGTCCGCGTACCGAGATCAAGGACGAGGAATACCAGGAGTTCTACAAGCACGTCGCCCACGATTTCGAGAACCCGCTGAGCTGGAGCCACAACAAGGTCGAAGGCAAGCTGGAATACAGCTCGCTGCTCTACGTGCCGGCCCGTGCTCCGTTCGACCTGTACCAGCGTGAAGCCCCTAAAGGCCTGAAGCTGTACGTGCAGCGCGTGTTCGTCATGGATCAGGCGGAGTCGTTCCTGCCGCTGTACCTGCGCTTCATCAAAGGCGTGGTCGATTCCAACGACCTGTCGCTGAACGTGTCGCGGGAAATCCTGCAGAAAGACCCGATCATCGACTCCATGAAGTCGGCGCTGACCAAGCGTGTGCTCGACATGCTGGAAAAACTGGCGAAGAACGACCCTGAGCAGTACAAGAGCTTCTGGAAAAACTTCGGCCAGGTCATGAAAGAAGGCCCGGCAGAAGACTTCGCCAACAAAGAGAAAATCGCCGGCCTGCTGCGTTTCGCCTCCACTCAGGGCGAAGAAGGCGAGCAAGTGGTTTCCCTGGCCGAATACCTGGCGCGCGCCAAGGAAGGCCAGGACAAGATCTACTACCTGACCGGCGAAACCTACGCGCAGGTCAAAAACAGCCCGCACCTGGAAGTCTTCCGCAAGAAAGGCATCGAAGTGCTGCTGCTGACCGACCGCATCGACGAGTGGTTGATGAGCTACCTCAGCGACTTCGATGGCAAGAGCTTTGTCGACGTGGCGCGTGGTGACCTGGACCTGGGCAACCTGGACTCGGAAGAAGACAAGAAAGCCGCGGAAGAAGTCGCCAAATCCAAAGAAGGTCTGGTTGAGCGTCTGAAAACCGCACTGGGCGATTCTGTGGCCGAAGTGCGGGTTTCCCACCGTCTGACCGATTCCCCGGCGATCCTGGCCATCGGCGAGCAGGACCTGGGCATGCAAATGCGGCAGATCCTGGAAGCCAGCGGTCAAAAGGTTCCGGAGTCGAAGCCGATTTTCGAATTCAACCCGGCTCACCCGCTGATCGAGAAACTCGACAACGAGCAGAGCGACGAGCGCTTCGGCGACCTGTCGCACATCCTCTTCGATCAGGCGGCCCTGGCGGCCGGCGACAGCTTGAAGGACCCGGCCGCGTATGTGCGCCGCCTCAACAAGCTGCTGGTTGAACTGTCGGTTTAACGGCGTTGTACAAAAAAAACCCGCTTCGGCGGGTTTTTTTATTCCAGCGTCTTCGTCCAGCTGTCATTTCTGACAGTAGCAGGCGGATCCGGTGCATGTTTGAATCGTCTCGAGTGAACGCAATACTTTCGGCAAAAGGCGCAGAGATCATCGAGTTTTGAGTGGGCCCATGCCGAGGGAGCGTTGTTCTTTTTCAGCGAGGAGATAAACGATGCCAACTCAAAACATTACCAGCAGGGCAGTGCCTGGTGAGCTCGATCCTTCGTTTGCAACGGGCGGTAAATTCGAGGTGCCGACACCAACAAAAGCAGCCGTTTCATTAATTGCCGACACTGACTCTTTGACGGTGTTGATGGCCGCAGGTCAGGAGTTCTGTCTCTGTCGGGTTAACAAGGACGGCAAGCTGGACCTTGACTTTGATAATAGAGGGTGGCTGAAGTGGCGTTTTGAAGATGGAAAGACTTCGACTCCGTGGCGGGCGTTGCTTCAACCAGACAAGAAAATCCTCTTGATAGGCGCTTCCTATTCTTCCATTCCATACGGCCAGCCGGCCTTGACTCGGTTTAACCCCAATGGAAGCCCGGACTTGGTTTTTGGCCGAAAAATACTCCCGGTGTATCCGCAGCCGCAAGAAACCATGAGCCGAGTCGAAGGGTGTTTACAGTCCGACGACAAGATTCTGGTATGCGGCGCATATTCTACGAGGAGTGAAAGTAAAACGCTGCTGATCAGGCTATTGCCCGATGGAACCATGGATCCTGATTTTGGCAAGGGTGGTATAGCTGAACTCTCCCATCCCCAGGGCACGCTCTTACCGGCGCGCGTTGCTGTCCAGAGCAATGGGCGGATTCTTGTTGCAGGTTCTCTTGGCAACCAGGGCTTTGTTCTTGGGGTTGGAGCCGATGGCAATCTGGATACCGGTTTTGGAGACAAAGGGTTTGCATTGATTGAGGCTCAGGGGCCGATCCCCTTGAGAAATCTGCTGGTTTTGAAGGATGGGGGCCTCCGTTGCATCGGCGGCAGCGATAGCTCGGGTGCGTTGCTGGTCGGCCTGGATGAAAACGGCCATCCAGATAAGTCATTTAATGATGGGAAACCTGTGGTGACGAGAGAGTTTCTTGGAAGTTGGTCTACCCTTTGCGAGCAAGATGATCGTAAGCTACTCGTTTCTGGTCAGTCCGGGCCTGGGCTTGAACAAGTAGCCGCGCGATTTTCCCCGCAGGGCGTTCTCGACAAGACATTTGGTTGGTCGGGATTCATGTACCATCCCGGAGGGTCAGCAGATAGCGTGATTCAACCCGGCGGGCGGTGGGTAACGACTGCCTACAAGGCTGGTGCTACATCGGCCTGGCTTTACGGGATGTTCACCGATAACCCGACCCCTGATTAACCCATCTGTCTGCTGGTAAGAAGCCCCGCATTAGCAGGGCTTTTTCGTCTGCCCGCAAGGGCGCTGACAGGCGATACAACGATTACGGCAGTTCGATCCGCTCGCTTTCCCCCGGCACCGTCGGCCAATCCCCGGCCGCCCAGCGTCGCCGCGCTTCTTCGATGGCCGCCGGATCACTCGCCACAAAATTCCAGTTGATCCGCCTCGGCCCATCCAGCGGTGCGCCGCCGAACAGCACGGCGTGGCAGTCGCTCTCGGCGAACAGCGTCATCTCTTCCCCGGCAGGCAACACCGCCAGCGTATGGGGTTCCAACAGCTCGCCATCCAGCTGCGCCTCGCCACTCAACACATACAGGGCGCGCTCTTCATGCTCGGCAGGTATGAGCAAAGTGGTGGCCGTTTGCAGGTTCAATTCGGCATACAGCGTAGGAGAAAGCACCGGTACCGGCGATATCAGGCAAAAGCCTGACCCGGCAATCATCCGGATCTTCACGCCAAGGTTATCGCTGACCGGCAGTGTGGCCGCTGGATGGTGGCTGTAGTGTCCCGGGCCTTGTTCATGCTCCTTGGGCGACGCCAGCCAGATCTGCAACCCGTGCATGCTGAACCCACTGTCCTTCAACGCTTGCGGTGTGCGCTCGACATGGGCGATCGCGCTGCCGGCTGTCATCCAGCTGACATCCCCGGCCTCGACCACCTGGTCGGAGCCGAGGCTGTCCTTGTGCTGGATTTGCCCTTCGAACAAGTAAGTCAGGGTAGACAGGCCAATATGCGGGTGCTGCCGGATGTTCATGCCTTTGCCCGCCGGGTAACGGGTTTGCAGCATGTGGTCGAAAAACACGAAAGGCCCGACGCTGCGGCATTTGGCTGACGGCAAGGGGCGAAGAATCGGTTGGCCCTCGACATCTTCGGCGCGGGGGCGGATCACGAGCAGAGTGTTCATGGTGCATTCCAGGCTGAGCGGGTGACGCGTGGAGCATAACCCGCTTGCGCAGCCCTTGCCGCTATTGGCTGAACGCACCTTCGGACAGATGGGTTTCGATGCTGACCTCGGTGCTGGTCATCAGCTTGTGTACCGGACAGCGATCGGCTACGCGATGCAGTTCGTCGCGCTGGGCGTTGGTGAGTACGCCCTTGAGGGTCAGTTTGACGTGCAGGGCGTATTTGCCTTTCTGCTCTTGGCTGTTATCGCGTTTGACCTCGACCGTGACACCGGTCAGCGGGATGTCTTTCTTTTTGGCGTACATCTTCAGGGTCACGGCCTTGCAGGCGCCGAGGGCGGCGTCGAAGTAGTCATGGGGTTCTGGCGCAGTGCCTTCGCCGCCGATATCTTTGGGTACATCGGCAAACAATTCGTGCTCATCGATCTGGACGCTGTGACGAAAACCTTCGGCGGAAACGGTATTGACGGTAACAGTCATGGGAAACCTCGCAGGTTGCAGGAAAATCATTCGATCAAAAAAGACCCTGAAGTTATAGAGCACTCCTGCAAGTTAGCGTTCCACTTTCTTGCCCTGATGAACCCTCGACCTTGCTGTGGGGTCTACGCTGTTCCTACCCTCCGGAGATCGCCCGTGCCTCTGTTCCGCTACAGCGTTGCCTGCCTGCTGGTCTTTGCCTGTCACGTTGCCAGCGCCCGGGAGTATGCCTACAGCGACGCGCACCTGCACTACGTGGACTTTTTTCAGGAAACGGCCGGGATGCCGAAATTGCTCAAGGCCATGGCCGACAATCGCATCGAGCATGTGATGATTTCCGGCATTCCGGTGGCCAAGAAATGGCACGAGGACGAACCCAAGCGTCCACGTTATTACGCTGGCGATGATGCCGATGCCTACTGGTACAGCGCCACCGATGTCATAGTCGCCGCTGCTGTGAACAGCTTGGCCCCCGAGCAGCGTCAGTACTTTCACCCGTTCCTGTCAGGCTTCAACCCCAACGACAAGAACTCCGCGGCGCATATCCAGCGCATGCTCGATCTCAATCCCGGTCTGTGGCAGGGCATAGGCGAAGTCTTTACCCGCCATGACGACCTGACTGCGCTGACCTCCGGCGACACGCCACGGGCCAACAACGAAGCCATGACGCGTATCTATCATTTGGCGGCTGAAAACGATTTGCCGGTGATGCTGCATTCCAACATCACCTCCAAGCGCGAAAAAAATCCACTGTACCTGGCGGAGGTCGAAGAGCCTCTGCGCAATCATCCGCACACCCGGTTCATCTGGGCCCACGCCGGTACCAGCGCCGAGATTCATCGCCACCAGACCCGGCTGGACTTTCTGCTGCCGACGTTGACCCGCATGCTTGAGGCTTACCCCAACCTGTTCGTCGACCTGTCCTGGAGCATGCTGACCCCCTATCTGCTGGATGAGCAGGGCAAGCCTCGGGGCGAGTGGTTGAAACTGGTGGAGCGCTTCCCGGAGCGCTTCATGCTTGGCTCTGATGTCGTGGGGCGTTTCAACAAGCTTGGTAAGGAAATGCGCAGCTTCGATCCGTTTCTCGACGCTTTGCCAGAAGACGTCGCCAGAAAAGTCGCGCGGGATAACTTTCTCTCGATCCTGCCTCGTGCCCTGTAGGAGCCAGCGGTGCGGCGATCCGACTTGCCGGCGAAGGCGTTCTGAAGGGCGCCTTCGCCGGCAAGCCTGGCTCCTACAAGGCAAGGCGAAAAAAAAGCCCCGCATCTGCGAGGCTCTTTCGTATCGATCCGGATCAGCTGCCTTTGACAGCCTTGCCGTTGACCGTACCGTCCAGGAGCATGATGTTGTACTCCTTGCCGTCAGTCTCGACCTGTTGCAGGCGGACCAGCAGGTAATCCCAGTCCTTGGCGAACCACAGCACGGTGATGCGTTTGCTCTGGGTCGGATCGCGCACGCGCTCGACCTTGATCGCATCGATCTGGCCAGCCTTGGTGTCGACTTTTTCCGAACCCAGCACGCGGAAGTCATAGGTATCGACTTCGCCATCGTCGACGACCTGATAGCTCATGCTTTTCTTGCCGGCGGCCACGTCATGCTGCAGGGCCAGCTGATAAGTGGATTTGTCGACCATGCCGCGGTTGAGCGGAAGTTTGACCGGGTCGCCGCGATCGGTGCCGGTGACCATTTTGTTGGTCCAGTCGAAATCCAGGTCAGCCTTCTTGGCTTTGCCCAGGCCGCCACGTTCAAAATGGTAGGACTGGGGAAGCAAGGTGTCCTTGTCCAGGGTCAGGGTGCTTTCTTCGGTGAGGCTTGCGATCATCATCGAGGCCTTGAAGCTGAGCTTCCAGGCGCCGTTGGCCTGCTTGGTCAGGCTGCGCTCGGCGGTGCCGCTCATGGGCAACTGCTTCCAGTCGGCGGTGTAGCTGGCGGAGAAAGGTTGAAGTTCTGCAGCCTGCGCAAAAGGCAGGACGAGCAGAGCGCAAGCGAAGAGCAGGGCGCGACGCATAAAATCTCCTAGGTTCGAATCAAGTGGCCGCTGGCGGCGAGTAGCTTTCCATCCAGTAAAGCACCTTGCTCGCCGAGTGATAAACGACCTTCGGCAAACCAGCGTACAGCCATCGGGTAGATCAGGTGTTCCTGGCTATGGACTCGCTGCGCCAGACTCTGCGGCGAATCCTGCAACTCTACCGGTATTACTGCTTGTACGACCAGCGGTCCGCCATCGAGTTCCTCGGTGACGAAGTGCACGGAGCAGCCGTGCTCGGTGTCGCCGGCCTCCAGCGCGCGCTGGTGAGTGTGTAACCCTTTGTATTTGGGCAGCAGCGAGGGATGGATGTTGAGCAGGCGACCCTGGTAATGACGTACGAAGCCGGCGCTGAGAATGCGCATGAAGCCGGCCAGGACCACGAGTTTGGGATTGAAGGCGTCGATCAGTTCGATCAGCGCGGCATCGAAGGCCTCGCGGCCTTCGAAAGCCTTGTGATCCAGGCAGCGGGTATCGATACCCGCGTCGCTGGCGCGTTGCAGACCGTAGGCGTCGGCGCGGTTGGAGATCACCGCAGCGATGCGGGCCGGGCTGTCGCCGGTCCGCGTGCTGTCGATCAAGGCCTGCAAGTTACTGCCGCTGCCGGACAACAGCACCACCACATCACAGGTCTGAGACATCCGCTCTTGCATCAGTGGGCCTTGAGGTTTTTCAGTTCGACCTGGGCCGCGCCTTCGGCAGCGGTGGCGATCTGGCCGATGACCCAAGGCTGCTCGCCGGCTTCACGCAGCACGTTCAGCGCGGTTTCGACGTGCTCCTGAGCGACGCAGATGACCATGCCCACGCCGCAGTTCAGCACGCGGTGCATCTCGTTTTCGTCGACGTTGCCTTGCTCTTGCAGCCAGTCGAACACGGCAGGGCGAGTCCAGCTTGCCACGTCAACCACCGCTTGAGCGCCTTTTGGCAGCACGCGCGGGATGTTGTCCAGCAGGCCGCCGCCGGTGATGTGGGCCATGGCCTTGACCGCGCCGGTGTCCTTGATCAGCTTGAGCAGCGGCTTCACGTAGATGCGGGTCGGGGCCATCAGCAGGTCGGTCAGCGGCTTGCCGTCGAGCTGGATGTTTTCGATGTCGGCACCAGCCACTTCGATGATCTTGCGGATCAGCGAGTAACCGTTGGAGTGCGGACCGGAAGACGGCAGGGCGAGCAGGGCATCGCCGGCAGCGACTTTCGAGCCGTCGATGATTTCGGATTTTTCCACCACGCCGACGCAGAAGCCGGCCAGGTCGTAGTCTTCGCCTTCGTACATGCCAGGCATTTCAGCGGTTTCGCCGCCGACCAGGGAGCAGCCGGACAGTTCGCAGCCGGCGCCGATGCCGGTCACGACCTGGGTCGCGGTTTCGACGTTGAGCTTGCCGGTGGCATAGTAGTCAAGGAAGAACAGCGGCTCTGCACCGCAGACCACCAGGTCGTTGACGCACATGGCCACCAGGTCGATGCCGATGCTGTCGTGCTTGTTCAGGTTCAGTGCCAGGCGCAGCTTGGTGCCGACGCCGTCAGTACCGGAAACCAGCACGGGCTGCTTGTAGCCGGCCGGGATTTCGCAGAGGGCGCCAAAACCGCCCAGGCCGCCCATGACTTCCGGGCGCGCAGTGCGCTTGGCGACGCTCTTGATGCGTTCGACCAATGCTTCACCGGCGTCGATGTCTACACCGGCGTCCTTGTAGCTCAGGGAGGGTTGCTTGCTCATGATCCAGGCCTTTAGGGGGGATTCAGGGGTAACGACCGGGTCCAGGGGACCACTTGTACAGGCGAGGGCGATTGCCGAGCGCAAATTCAAGGGCCCGGCTGTTGCCGGTCTGCGAAGGCGCGCGATTTTATCAGGCTTGAGGGGCAGCGGCCATCCTCAGGCCGACAGCAGGGGCATATCGGCTGAAAAAAACTGTAATTGCCGGGGTTGGTGCATTCGCGCAGGGCTGTATAAGGTAGAGCTATTAACCGTCTATCGTTATGGCAGTGCGAAAAACTTACCCGGGCCGTGTGAATGTTTTGCGTCGGGCGAGGGTCACAGCCTTGCTCGTTTGTCTTCATGCGGTCTGTTCCAGCCGCTCTCGTTGTCAGGAATCTTCCATGCGTTTTATCAAATTGCTGTTTATGGGCGGTTTATCCTTGGTCAGCCTTGCCAGTCAGGCCGAAACCGTCAAAGGCCTTTATCAAGTGCGCGAGCCTGTCAGCAGTCAGGCGCCCGAGGAGCGCGATCAAGCCACCCAGCGAGCGCTGGATACCCTGGTATTGCGCTTGACCGGTGATCCCAAGGCGGCGCAAAGCCCGGGTTTGGCGGCGCTGCGCAAGGATCCCCAGCAGATCATCAGTCAATACGGTTTTGATGCAGGCCCGCCGGAGGTGCTGAAGGTCGATTTCGATCCGGCCGCCACGGGGCAGGCATTGCGCCGGGCCGGATTGTCGCTATGGGGCGCGAACCGGCCGTCGATCCTGGGCTGGTGGTTGAACGATGCCACCGAGGGCTCGAGCCTGGTGGGCGATGGTCAGGCCAGCGCGGTGCCATTGCGCCGCGCGGCACAACACCGTGGTTTGCCATTGCGCCTGCCGCTGGCGGACCTGAATGAGCAGATCGTGGCCACCGCGCCGAATCTGGAAAGCGCGGACCCGGCGCCGTTGCGCGGCGCTTCGGGCCGTTATAATGCCGATGCCTTGCTCGCCGTGCATGCCCGTGAAGAAGGGGGGCAGTGGCAGGCCAAGTGGCGTCTGTGGCTGGGCGATCAGAAAGAAGCCGGCAGTGTGCAGGGCGCGGATCAGGCCGCCGTTGCCGATGCGGTCATGTTGGCGGTCAATCAGCGTCTGGCACCACGGTTTGTGGTCAAGCCGGGTGCTTCGAGCGAACAATTGCTGGAAGTGCAGGGCATGAACCTGGAACGCTATGCGGCCCTTGGGCGTTTGCTCGAACCCTTCGGTGCGCGCCTGCAAAGCGTCGACGGCGACCGCATCCTGTATCGGGTCAATGGCAGCGTCGAACAGTTGAAGGCGCAATTATCCCTGGCCAGGTTGCAGGAAGTGCCGGCCGGTGAGGCGCCAGCCCCCGCTACCCCTGTCCAGCCTTCGGTTGATGGCTCGGTACCTGCCGTGGCAGCGCCTGCGAAGCCGACGCCGCAGCTGCGTTTTCGCTGGTAAATCGTTTTTCCTTATATATAGAAGCTGGAGTGGTTCATGGCCGATACGCGGCGTTGGTACTGGTTGGGTGGGGTGTTCCTGCTCTGCGCGTTTTTCTGGCTGTTGCATCCGATCCTGACGCCCTTTCTGGTCGCGCTGCTGCTGGCCTATCTGTTCGACCCTCTTGTAGATCGACTGGAGAAAGCCGGTCTGTCCAGGACCTGGGGCGTGATAGCGGTGTTCGCGCTATTTACCCTGATCTTCACCGCCTTGCTATTGGTGTTGGTGCCGATGCTCGCCAAGCAATTGTTTCGCTTGTACGAACTGACGCCGCAGATGCTCGACTGGTTGCAGCACAGCGCCCTGCCTTGGGCGCAATCGAAATTTGGCCTGTCGGACGGTTTCTGGAAATTCGACAAGCTCAAGGCAGCGATCAGCGAACACATGGGCCAGACCACTGACATTGTCGGCGTGGTGCTGAGTCAGGCGACGGCGTCCGGGCTGGCATTGATCGCTTTGCTGGCGAATCTGGTGCTGATCCCGGTGGTGATGTTCTACCTGTTGCGGGACTGGGACCTGATGATGGCCAAGATCCGCGGCCTGCTGCCCCGTGATCGCGAAGCGCGTGTGATGACACTGGCCGGTGAATGCCATGAAGTGCTGGGTGCATTCGTGCGCGGGCAGTTTCTGGTGATGGTGGCGCTGGGCGTGATCTACGCGGCGGGCCTGATGCTGATAGGGCTGGAGCTGGGGCTGTTGATCGGTCTCATTGCCGGTCTGGCCGCGATTGTGCCTTATATGGGGTTTGTTATCGGGATAGGTGCGGCATTGGTTGCCGGTCTGTTCCAGTTCGGTGGCGACCTGTACCCGATGGTCGGCATCGTCGCAGTGTTCATGGTCGGCCAGGCCCTGGAAGGCATGGTGCTGACACCTTTACTGGTGGGAGACCGGATCGGTCTGCATCCGGTGGCGGTGATCTTCGCGATTCTGGCGGGGGGCGAGCTGTTCGGCTTCACCGGCGTGCTTCTGGCGCTGCCGGTGGCGGCGGTGATCATGGTGCTGGTGCGGCATGTGCATGATTTGTATAAGGATTCAGACATGTACAGTGGCGTCGACGAGCCTGAGCTCTAGGACCGGTTGCTGATGGGGCGCGGGCGGCCTGGTTCAGTGCCAGGTTGGCCTGCCTCCTTTACATGTGTTATCGCCCATAGCGCCAAAGAAACTGCCATAAAACCAGTGCGTTAACGCAAACCGTTGATTTTGCTTGTGGTCTGTCGCATTGTGCGGTCGGCTTCACGGGTATAAACTTCGCAAACTTTACACAGAGGCCACTAACGGTTCCCCTGGAACTGTTCAGTCAGCATGAAACCGATTCAGCTGCCCCTAGGTGTGCGTCTGCGTGACGACGCTACCTTTATCAATTACTACCCAGGCGCCAATGCCGCTGCACTCGGCTATGTCGAGCGGCTCTGCGAAGCCGACGCCGGCTGGACCGAAAGCCTGATTTATCTCTGGGGCAAGGACGGGGTAGGGCGTACGCATCTGCTGCAGGCGGCCTGCCTGCGTTTCGAACAGCTGGGCGAACCGGCAGTGTATCTGCCATTGGCCGAGCTGCTGGATCGTGGCATCGAAATCCTCGACAACCTCGAACAATACGAGCTGGTCTGCCTGGATGACTTGCAGGCAGTCGCCGGGCGCGCGGATTGGGAGGAGGCACTGTTCCATCTGTTCAACCGTCTGCGTGACAGCGGTCGGCGCCTGTTGATCGCCGCCTCGACGTCCCCGCGAGAGTTGCCGGTCAAGCTGGCGGATCTCAAATCCCGGCTGACCCTGGCCCTGATCTTCCAGATGCGCCCACTCTCCGACGAAGACAAATTGCGCGCCTTGCAGCTGCGCGCTTCTCGTCGCGGCTTGCACCTGACCGACGAAGTCGGGCATTTCATCCTGACGCGCGGCACTCGCAGCATGAGCGCGCTGTTCGAGTTGCTCGAGCGCCTCGACCAGGCTTCTCTTCAAGCCCAGCGCAAGTTGACGATTCCGTTTCTCAAAGAAACGTTGGGCTGGTGATACCCATGCCTGACGCAGGTTTCGGCGGTTTTCAGACGCCAAAAAATCTGCATGCCTACAGGCCTGCAGGCTGCGCGACGACTAAATCGGGGGTGAGCGCTTAGATGTAATCGAGAAGCCGGGAAGTCACACAAAGTTCGATTGAATTTGCAAATGAGCATGATTGCGGGCATAGTCGCGGCTTCTTTTATAACTATCAGCCACGGTCGTGCCCATGCTCAAGCGCTTCGCACCCCTCGTGCCCCTCGCACTCGTCACCCTGTTGTTCGGTTGCGCTGCTCATACTCCAGCGCCCCAGCAAGAGCAAAATCAGCAGGTTATCAATTCCGTTACCGCCCAATCGAGTTCCGTTCTTCTCCAGGAAGCGATCGAGCAAGAGGCAGCCTCCGATAAAGAGCTCGCCAGCTTCGGCAATGGCAAGTCCTACCAGCTTCCGGTTCTGGCCGACAGCATCCTCGAACGCGGCATGTCCCTGATCGGCACCCGTTACCGTTTCGGTGGCACCTCCGAGGCCGGCTTCGATTGCAGCGGTTTCATTGGTTATCTGTTTCGTGAAGAGGCCGGTATGAACCTGCCGCGCTCGACTCGGGAAATGATCAACGTGGACGCCCCGTTGGTGACCCGCAGCGATCTGAAGCCAGGTGACTTGTTGTTCTTCGCCACCAATGGCCGTCGTGGGCGCGTCAGTCACGCCGGGATCTACCTGGGCGACAACCAGTTCATCCATTCCAGCAGCCGCCGCAGCGGTGGTGTGCGGATTGACAGCCTGGGCGACAGCTACTGGAGCAAGACCTTCATCGAAGCCAAGCGCGCGCTCGCCATGGCGCCGGATTCGACCCCGACGATCGTCACGGCACGCAAGTAAGCGGACATTTTGTAAGGTGAACTTAAAGTCTTACTTGAAGTTTGCCGTGCAGCAGCTAGAATCCTGATCTAATATTGATGGCAAACCGCCTGCGTCCTGCGCAGGCGGTTTTCTTTTCTGCCCTGTCGGTGGAAAAAGCCGCAGCGAGATCAGGATGTTCTGCCCATGACGATGTCGGCCCGCCTCGCAATCATGTTCTTTGCAGCGCTGCTCAGCGCCTGCGCCAGCCGCACACCACCGCCAGCACCGGTGATTCGCGCGCCGCTGGTTTTCGGTCCTTCCCAAGCCTTTTCTCCCGCCGCCGAAGACGTACTGTTTCGTGCGCTCGGCCTCGTCGGCACGCCCTATCGGTGGGGCGGCAATACGCCAGATTCGGGCTTTGATTGCAGCGGGCTGATCGGCTACGTCTACCGCGATGTTGCCGGTATTGCCTTGCCGCGCACGACGCGCGAGATGATCGGCATGCAAGCGGCCAGTGTCGGCAAGGAAGGCCTGCAGACCGGTGACCTGTTGTTCTTTGCCACCAATGGCGGCTCCCAGGTCAGCCACGCCGGGATCTATGTCGGTGAAGGTCGCTTTGTCCATGCGCCGGCCACGGGCGGTACGGTCAAGCTCGACAGCTTGTCCAAGTCCTATTGGCAGAAAGCCTACCTGAGCGCCAAGCGTGTGTTACAACCAGAGCATCTGGCCCATAACCCATAGATAGCTTGAAGAATCTGGTCATGACCGCTCGCACGCTCAATCTCGATGATTCCCTGTATCAATACCTGCTCGACGTCTCCCTCAGGGAGACGCCGCTGCTCAAGCGCTTGCGTGATGAAACCCAGGCGCTGCCCATGGCGCGCTGGCAGGTGGCGCCGGAACAGGGGCAATTCCTTGCGTTGCTGGTGAAACTCACCGGCGCCAGGCGTGTGCTGGAAGTAGGTACCTTCACCGGTTACAGCGCCTTGTGCATGGCGGCGGCATTGCCGGATGACGGTTCGCTGATCTGCTGCGACATCCCCGGCGACTACAACGCGACCGCGCGCCGTTACTGGCAGGAGGCGGGTCTGGCGCAGCGGATCGATCTGCGGTTGGCGCCAGCGCTGGAAACCCTGGCCCAGCTGGATCAGCCAGGACAGTTCGACCTGGTCTTCATCGATGCCGACAAAGCCAATTACCCAAGCTATCTGGAGCATGCGCTGCGCTTGCTGCGGGTCGGTGGGCTGGCGGTGTTCGATAACACCCTGTGGAGCGGGCGGGTGCTCGAGGACAATCCTGAAAGCGCCGATACCCGCGCCATCCAAGGGCTCAATCGGGCCTTGAAGGATGACGTGCGGGTGGATTTGTCGTTGTTGCCGCTTGGTGATGGGTTGACCTTGTGCCGCAAGCGCTAGGCGGGCGATTTTTGAGTGGCCTTGCTGGCCCCATCGCGAGCAAGCTCGCTCCCAGAGTCGACTGGGTTGTTTGATCAAAATGCGATCCCCTGTGGGAGCGAGCTTGCTCGCGATGGGGCCAGCACAGTCAACATCGATGTTGCCTGGTCCACTGCCATCGTCGGATCGCCGCCCGGAGCAGGCTCGCTCCCACAGGTGCTGTGTGTGTCCCGTAAGTGATGGGTATTGCAGCTATTTAGTCGCCGACACCCGCCACACCTTGTTCCCCACATCATCCGCCACCAGCAAACCGCCCTGCCGATCGATCACCACCCCCACCGGCCGACCCATGGCTTTTTCATCGTCGGTGAGGAACCCGGTGAGCACATCGACCGGCTGCCCGACCGGTTTGCCCGCGCTGAATGGCACGAAAATCACTTTATAGCCACTGTGCGGGTCGCGGTTCCATGAGCCATGCTGGCCGATGAAGGCGCCTTCCTTGAACTGCGTCGGCAGGGTGTTGCCTTCGGCAAAGGTCAGGCCCAGCGATGCCGTGTGCGGGCCGACCGCGTAGTCTGGCGCAATGGCCTTGGCCACCAGGTCCGGATTCTGCGGGGTCACGCGCGCATCGACGTGTTGTCCGTAATAGCTGTAAGGCCAGCCGTAGAACCCGCCGTCCTTCACTGAAGTGATGTAGTCCGGTACCAGGTCGCTGCCGATTTCGTCACGCTCATTGACGGCGGTCCACAGCGCTCCACTCTGGGGTTCCCAGGCCAGGCCGTTGGGATTGCGGATCCCCGAAGCAAAGATCCGATGGTTGCCGGTGGCGCGGTCCACTTCCCAGATCGCCGCGCGACCTTCTTCCTGGTCCATGCCGTTTTCGGCGACATTGCTGTTGGAACCCACCGTCACGTATAGCTTGCTCCCGTCCTTGCTGGCGATGACGTTTTTGGTCCAATGATGATTGAGCGTGCCGCCCGGCAGATCGACCACTTTGATCGGGGGCGACTTGATCGCCGTCTCGCCCTCTTCGTAGTGGAACCGCAGCAAGCGGTCGGTATCGGCAACGTACAGGTCAGTGCCGACCAGGGTCATGCCGAACGGCGAATTGAGGTTTTCCAGGAACACCGTCCGGGTTTCGGCAATGCCATCGTGGTCCTTGTCTCGCAGCAACGTGATGCGGTTCGGGCTCGGTACGCCAGCACCGGCACGGCCCATGACTTTCTTCATGACCCAGCCTTTGACGCCTTTGCCGTCATCGGGCTTCGGTGGCGCGTTGGTTTCAGCGACCAGCACGTCGCCGTTGGGCAATACATACAGCCAGCGCGGGTGATCGAGGCCTTCGGCAAAGGCGGCAACCTGAGTCCCCGTCGCGGCGACGGGTTTCGCGCCGTCTGGCCAGCCGATCGCCGGGGCGACGTTCACCGTCGGGATCAGGGTCTTGTTCGGTTCCGGCAGCCTGGGCGACGGTCCGGTGCCGTCCATGACTTGCAGGCTGGAGGTTTCACCGCAGGCGGCGAGTCCACCGGCGAACGCGATGACGAGAACGAGCTGGGGATTGCGCATGCTGATCTTCCCTATGGACGCAGTGATACAAACATAGAGAAGCCCAGAGGCGCGATGGTTCAACCGGTCAGCGGGGCTCTTTCTCAATTGACGCTCCACCCCCAACCCTCTAACCTTCGCGGCTTGTTTCAGGTGCTCTGTGGCCATGGCCGACAGAGTGAAACAGGGAAGTCGGTGAATGACGGTCTTCGAAGGATGAAGCGTCATGATCCCGACGCTGCCCCCGCAACGGTAAATGAGTGAAGACTGCGCCTTGAGCCACTGTGTCGAAGCCGACATGGGAAGGCGCGCAGTTCGGCCAGCGCCGCTCATGAGCCCGGAGACCGGCCTGATCCATCCAGCGGCATCACGGTGGGCGATGCCAGGCTTTTTGCCGTCTATTCTTGTGCCTGCCCGCCGTTATCCAGCCCCAACGGAGAGCTCCCCCATGACTGATACCCCCGATCGTGATGAACGTCACCTGGCGCGCATGCTGCGCAAGAAAGCCGTGATCGATGAACGCATCGCCAATTCCCCGAACGAATGCGGCCTGCTGCTGGTGCTGACCGGCAACGGCAAAGGCAAGAGCAGTTCGGCCTTTGGCATGCTCGCCCGCTCCCTGGGCCATGGCATGCAGTGTGGCGTGGTGCAGTTCATCAAGGGCCGCAACAGCACCGGCGAAGAATTGTTCTTCCGCCGTTTTCCGGAGCAAGTGCGGTTTCATGTGATGGGCGAGGGCTTCACCTGGGAAACCCAGGACCGTCAGCGTGATATCGCGGCCGCCGAAGCCGCCTGGGCCGTGTCCCGGGAACTGCTGAGCGATCCGTCCATCGGCCTGGTGGTACTCGATGAGTTGAACATCGCCCTCAAGCACGGTTATCTCGACCTCGATCAGGTGCTCAGCGACTTGCAGGCGCGTCCGCCGATGCAGCATGTGGTGGTCACCGGTCGCGGTGCCAAACCGGAAATGATCGAACTGGCCGACACCGTGACCGAAATGGGCGTGATCAAACACGCGTTCCAGGCCGGTATCAAGGCGCAAAAAGGCGTCGAATTGTGAGTCAGCCACGTCATTGCCCGGCGGTCTTGATTGCCGCGCCGGCCTCCGGTCAGGGCAAGACCACCGTCACCGCTGCGCTGGCCCGGTTGCACCGCAATCAGGGGCGCAAGGTGCGGGTCTTCAAATGCGGTCCGGACTTCCTCGACCCGATGATTCTCGAGCGCGCCAGCGGTGCGCCGGTGTATCAACTGGACATGTGGATGGTCGGCGAGCAGGAAAGTCGTCGACTGTTGTGGGAAGCCGCAGGTGAAGCCGACCTGATCCTGATCGAAGGGGTCATGGGGCTGTTCGACGGTACACCGTCCAGCGCCGACCTGGCGCGGCACTTCGGTGTGCCGGTGCTGGGTGTGATCGACGGCACTGCCATGGCCCAGACCTTTGGCGCGCTGGCCCTGGGGCTGGCGCGCTATCAGCCGGACTTGCCGTTTGCCGGTGTGCTGGCCAACCGCGTGGGCACCTTGCGCCATGCGCAATTGCTCGAAGGCAGCCTGACTGAAGGCTTGCGCTGGTATGGCGCCTTGTCCCGGGAGACCGGGATCGAGCTGCCGAGCCGTCATTTGGGGCTGGTCCAGGCCAGCGAGTTGAACGATCTCGATCTGCGCCTCGACGCAGCGGCCGATGCCCTGGCCAGCAGTTGCGAGGTGGCGTTGCCACCGGCCGTGGAATTCGCCGCACCCGATGTGATCGCTGCCGAGCCGTTGTTGGCCGGCGTGCGGATCGCCGTGGCCCGCGACGAAGCCTTTGCCTTCACCTATGGCGCGAGCCTGGATCTGCTGCGCGCCATGGGCGCCGAGTTACTGTTTTTCTCGCCGATCCGGGATGCCGGATTGCCGCAGGCGGACAGTCTCTACCTGCCGGGCGGTTATCCGGAATTGCACCATGTGGCGCTGTCACGGAACACATCGATGCTCGACGCGATTCGCGCTCACCATGGGGCGGGCAAACCGTTGCTGGCCGAGTGCGGTGGCATGTTGTATCTGCTGGATTCGTTGACCGATGTCGAAGGCACCCGTGCCGAATTGGTCGGCTTGTTGGCCGGGGATGCGGTGATGCAAAAGCGTCTGGCTGCGTTGGCTTTGCAGGCGGTTGAACTGCCGGAAGGTTTGCTGCGTGGGCACACTTATCATCATTCGTTGACCAGCACCGGGCTTGAGCCGATTGCCCGTGGGCTGAGCCCGAATGGCGGGCGTGGGGCGGAGGCGGTTTATCGTCAGGGGCGGATGACAGCCTCTTATGTGCATTTTTATTTTCCGTCGAATCCGACTGCTGTAGCCGCACTGTTCGCGCCTGACCGTGAGGACGCCTTCGCGAGCAAGCCCGCTCCCACACTGGACCGCGTCGTACCAGAGACCTCATGGGCACCGCTATCAAATGTGGGAGCGGGCTTGCTCGCGAAGAGGCCATGACTGACAACGCATTTACCGAAGCCGAACGCGAAGCGGTCTACCGTGTGATCGCCGAACGCCGCGACATGCGCCACTTCACCGGCGGCACCGTCGCGCCCGAACTACTGCGGCGCCTGCTGGAAGCCGCCCACCAGGCCCCGAGCGTGGGCCTGATGCAGCCCTGGCGCTTCATTCGCATCAGCGACCGTGCCCTGCGCGGCAAAATCCAGCAGTTGGTGGAAGAAGAACGCATCCGCACCGCCGAAGCCCTCGGCGAGCGCAGCGACGAATTCATGAAGCTCAAGGTAGAAGGCATCAACGACTGCGCCGAAGTACTGGTCGCTGCCCTGATGGATGATCGCGACCGGCATATCTTCGGCCGCCGCACCTTGCCGGAAATGGACATGGCCTCCTTGTCCTGCGCCATCCAGAACCTGTGGCTGGCGTCCCGCGCCGAAGGACTGGGCATGGGTTGGGTCTCGTTGTTCGAGCCGCAAGCCTTGGCCGACTTGCTGGAAATGCCCGTTGGCGCCAAGCCGTTGGCCGTGCTGTGCCTGGGGCCGGTCCAGGAATTTTATCCAGCGCCGATGCTGGTACTCGAAGGCTGGGCGCAGGCGCGTCCGCTCGGCGAATTGCTGTATGAAAATTATTGGGGAGTGAGTCAATGAGTGTGGCGTTATTGAGTGTCGCCGCGGTGGCGCTGGATGCGCTGCTGGGTGAACCCAAACGCTGGCATCCGCTGGTGGCATTCGGCCGTTTTGCCGACCGCATCGAGCAACGTTTCAACAGCGAAGGTCGCGGCTGGCGCAGTCACGGCGTCACCGCGTGGTTCATCGCGGTCGTGCCGTTGACCTTGCTGGCCACGGCGTTTTCCTGGGCGCCTTATGTCGGCTGGATCGTCGACATTCTCGCGCTTTATTGCGCCCTCGGAATGCGCAGCCTCGGCGAACACGTCGAGCCGGTGGCCAAGGCCCTGCGCAGCGATGATATTGAAGAAGCGCGCAAACGCGTGGGGTACCTGGTCAGCCGCCAGACCAGCGAACTGGATAAAACCGAAGTCGCCCGCGCTGCCACCGAATCGGTTTTGGAGAACGGCAGCGACGCGGTATTTGCCGCGCTGTTCTGGTTCGCCGTGGCAGGAGTGCCCGGTGTGGTGCTGTATCGCCTGAGCAATACCCTCGACGCGATGTGGGGTTACCGTAACGAGCGCTTCGAACGTTTCGGCTGGGCCGCGGCCAGGATCGACGACGTGCTCAATTACATTCCCGCACGCCTGGTGGCGTTGACTTACGCGCTGCTCGGCAAGACCCGCCTGGCGTTGAGATGCTGGCGCACCCAGGGGCCGACCTGGGACAGCCCGAATGCCGGGCCGGTGATGGCCGCCGGTGCCGGTGCCCTCGGGGTCGAGTTGGGCGGGGCGGCGATCTATCACGGTGAACTGCATCTGCGCCCGCAACTCGGTGAAGGCCTGCCGGCGGATGCCGACTCCATCGACCGTGGCTGGCAATTGGTCAAGCGCGGGGTATGGTTATGGTTGCTGATCCTTTGCGTGGGGGCTGAATTTTATGCTTGAGCACGGCGGTCGATTGCGCAAGGCGGCACGCGAATACGGCATCGCCGAAGCCGACTGGCTGGACCTGTCCAGCGGCCTCGCGCCTTGGCCGTTTGCGGTCCCGGATATCCCGTTGCGCGCCTGGGCGCGCTTGCCGGAAACCGATGACGGACTGGAGCAGGCCGCCTGCGACTACTACGGTGCCGCACAGGTGCTGCCGGTGGCCGGTTCGCAAATGGCGATCCAGCTGTTGCCGCGTTTGCGTCGCATCGGCAAGGTCGGGGTGCTTTCCCCCTGTTACGCCGAGCACGCCGAAGCCTGGCGCCGCAGTGGCTACATCGTGCGTGAAGTGCTGGAGCAGGAAGTCGACTTCTTTCTCGACAGCCTCGACGTGCTGGTGGTGGTCAACCCGAACAATCCCACCGGCCTGAGCCTGGACCCGAGTCGCCTGCTCGATTGGCATGCGAAACTGGCCCAGCGCGGTGGCTGGCTGGTCGTGGACGAAGCGTTCATGGACAACACGCCGAACCTGAGCCTGGCGCCTTTTGCCGATCAGGTCGGGTTGATCGTGCTGCGTTCCTTCGGCAAGTTTTTTGGCCTGGCCGGGGTGCGCCTGGGGTTCGTGCTGGCCGAACGCAGGCTGCTCAAGTTGCTGGCCGAGCAGGTAGGGCCGTGGGCGGTCAGCGGGCCGACCCGGGTAGTGGGGCAGGCCTGCCTGCTGGACACCGAAGGCCACACCCGCCAACGGCTGCGCACCGAAGTGGCCAGCGAGCGCCTGGCGCGGCTGCTGGCACAACAGGGTTTCGCCCCCCACGGCGGTTGCGCGCTGTTTCAATGGCTGATCACCGAGCGCGCCGAAGCACTGCATGAATTCATGGCCCGGCGCGGCATTCTGCTGCGGTTATTCACCCACAACAGCAGCTTGCGATTCGGCTTGCCCGCCGATGAAGCCGACTGGGCACGTCTCGCGCAAGCATTCGAAGCCTATGCCAAGGAAAGCCAATGACTACGTTGATGGTGCAAGGCACCACGTCGGACGCCGGTAAGAGCACGCTGGTGACGGCGCTCTGTCGCTGGGTCACCCGGCAGGGCGTCAGCGTCGTGCCGTTCAAGCCACAGAACATGGCGCTGAACAGTGCCGTGACCGCCGATGGCGGTGAAATCGGTCGCGCGCAAGCGGTGCAGGCCCAGGCGGCCAACCTTGAGCCGCACACCGACATGAACCCGGTGCTGCTCAAGCCCAACAGCGATACCGGCGCCCAGGTGATCATCCATGGCCGCGCCGTCACGACCATGAATGCGGTGGCCTATCACGACTACAAAGCCATCGCCATGCAAGCGGTGCTGGCTTCCCATGAGCGGCTGAGTGCAGCTTATCCGGTGGTCATGGTCGAAGGCGCCGGTTCGCCGGCCGAGATCAATCTGCGTGCCGGCGACATCGCCAACATGGGGTTTGCCGAAGCGGTGGACTGCCCGGTGGTGCTGATTGCCGACATCAATCGCGGCGGGGTTTTCGCCCATCTGGTGGGCACGCTGGAGTTGCTGTCGCCGAGCGAGCAGGCACGGGTCAAAGGGTTCATCATCAACCGCTTCCGCGGCGACCTCGCGTTGCTGCAGCCGGGGCTGGATTGGCTGGAGGCGCGCACCGGCAAACCGGTGATCGGCGTGTTGCCCTATGTGATGGACCTGCACCTGGAAGCCGAGGACGGTATCGACCAGCGCCAGACCGACAAGGCGGACCAGGTGCTCAAAGTGCTGGTGCCGGTGCTGCCGCGGATCAGCAACCACACCGATTTCGATCCGCTGCGCCTGCACCCGCAAGTGGACCTGCAATTCATCGGCCCCGGCCAGGCGATCCCGCCCGCCGACCTGATCATTCTTCCCGGTTCGAAAAGCGTGCGCAGCGATCTGGCGTATCTGCGGGCCAATGGCTGGGACAGCGCCATCAGTCGTCATCTGCGCTATGGCGGCAAAGTGCTGGGCATCTGTGGCGGTCTGCAAATGCTCGGTGAACAGGTGCATGACCCGCTGGGCCTCGAAGGTGCGCCGGGTTCGAGCGCCGGTTTGGGGTGGCTGGCCTTCGAGACGCAGCTTGAGCAAGAGAAGCAGCTGCGCAATGTGCGCGGGCGCCTGGCGCTGGAAGATGCGCCGGTCACGGGCTATGAAATCCATGCCGGGGTGACCACCGGGCCGGCGCTGGCAAACGCGGCCGTGCAGCTGGACGATGGTCGCTGCGATGGCGCGCAAAGTACTGATGGGCAGATTTTCGGCACCTATTTGCATGGCCTGTTCGAATCGCCGGCGGCGTGCAGTGCGTTGTTGCGTTGGGCGGGTTTGCAGGAAGTGCAGGAGGTGGATTATCACGGGTTGCGTGAGCGGGATATCGAGCGCTTGGCGGATCTGGTGGAGAAGCATCTGGATACCCGATTGTTGCGTGAGCTCTGTGGTTTTTGAGGTGCCTGTGCCGGCCTCATCGTCGGAACGCCGCCCGGAGCAAGCCCGCTCCCACAGGGTTTTGTGTCGGGAGCAGGTTTTGTGTACGACGCAAATCCCTGTGGGAGCGGGCTTGCTCGCGAAGGCGGCAGTCGCCTCACCGAAGATTTTAAGGAATGAACCATGCTGCAACTAATCCTCGGCGGCGCCCGCTCCGGCAAAAGTCGCCTGGCCGAAAAACTCGCCTCCGACAGTGGTCTGGCAGTGACCTACATCGCCACCAGCCAACCCCTGGACGGAGAAATGAACGATCGGGTCGCCCATCACCGCGCCCGTCGTCCGGCCGAATGGGCGTTGATTGAAGAACCCGTCGAACTGGCCCGCGTCCTGCGCGAAACCGCCAGCGTCGATCGTTGCCTGCTGGTGGACTGCCTGACGCTGTGGATGACCAATCTGCTGATGCTCGAAAATGCCGAGCGTCTGGTGGTCGAACGCGAAGCCCTGCTCGACTGCCTGGCATCGCTGCCGGGCGAGATTATTTTTGTCAGCAACGAAACCGGAATGGGTGTCGTGCCACTGGGCGAATTGACTCGCCGCTATGTCGATGAAGCCGGCTGGCTGCATCAAGCCTTGGCCGAACGTTGTCAGCGCGTCGTCCTGACCGTCGCCGGCCTGCCCCTGACTTTGAAAGGAACTGCGTCATGACTCAATCCTGGTGGCTGAACCCGTGCAAGCCAATCGACGCCCAAATCGTCGAACAGGCTGAGGCACGTCAGCAACAACTCACCAAACCTGCCGGCTCCCTCGGCCGTCTCGAGTCGGTGGCGGTGCAATTGGCCGGGCTGCAGGGGCGGGTAAAGCCGAGCCTGGATCAGCTGTGGATCGCGATATTCGCCGGTGACCATGGCGTGGTCGCCGAAGGGGTGTCGGCGTTTCCCCAGGCAGTCACCGGGCAGATGCTGCTCAATTTCGTCAACGGCGGTGCGGCGATCAGCGTGTTGGCGCGGCAACTGGGGGCCTCCCTTGAAGTGGTCGACCTGGGTACCGTGACACTGTCGCTGAATCTGCCGGGGGTACGTCACCTCAACCTCGGCCCGGGCACCGCCAATTTCGTGGACGGTCCGGCCATGACCCGGGGCCAGGGCGAACTCGCCTTGCAGGCCGGTCGCGACAGCGTGCGGCGAGCCATCGCGGCGGGCGCGCAGTTGTTCATCGGCGGTGAAATGGGCATCGGCAACACCACCGCGGCCAGCGCCCTGGCCTGCGCCTTGCTCGATTGCCCGGTGCTGCATCTGGCCGGGCCGGGCACCGGACTCGACGCGGCGGGTGTCAGCCATAAGGCTCAGGTCATCGAGCGCGCGTTGACGTTGCACGGCGCTCAGCGTGGCGATGTGCTGCAAACCCTGTTCAACCTCGGTGGTTTTGAAATCGCGGCACTGGTCGGCGCGTACCTGGCGTGTGCCCAGGAAGGTGTCGCGGTGCTGGTGGACGGGTTCATCTGCAGTGTTGCCGCGTTGGTCGCGGTGCGCCTGAACCCTGATTGCCGCGAATGGCTGTTGTTCGGCCATCGCGGTGCCGAGCCGGGTCATCGCCATGTACTGGAAACCCTGAACGCCGCCCCCCTGCTGGAGTTGGGGCTGCGCCTGGGCGAGGGCAGTGGCGCCGCGTTGGCGGTGCCGTTGCTGCGCCTGGCCTGCGATCTTCACGGGCAGATGGCGACCTTTGCCGAAGCCGCGGTAGCGGATCGTCCGGCATGACCTTGCACCTTGATCTCTTGCGCCATGGCGAAACCGAACTCGGCGGTGGCCTGCGCGGCAGCCTCGACGATGCGCTGACCGATAAAGGCTGGGCGCAGATGCGCGCGGCGGTGCTCGAGCGCGGGCCTTGGGATCGCCTGGTCAGCTCACCGTTGCAACGCTGTTCACGGTTCGCCGAAGAACTCGGAACGCAACTGGGTTTACCCGTGCAATTGGATAAAGATCTTCAGGAGTTGCATTTCGGGACCTGGGAAGGGCAAAGCGCTGCGACGCTGATGGAGACCGATGCCGAAGCATTGGGTCTGTTCTGGGCCGATCCGTATTCGTTTACGCCGCCTGAAGGTGAGCGGGTCGAGGATTTTTCGACGCGGGTGTTGGCAGCGGTCGGGCGGTTGCAGGCGAGCTACGCGGGGCAGCGGATATTGCTGATCAGTCATGGCGGTGTGATGCGTTTGTTGCTGGCCCAGGCGCGGGGATTGCCGCGTGAACAATTGCTCAGCGTCGAAGTCGGCCATGGCGCGTTGTTTTCGCTGGCCATCGGGTCCGGCGGCTTGTTAACGGAAGCGAACTGAATATGCTGCCGTTCTGGATCGCCCTGCAATTTTTGAGCAGCCTGCCGATTCGTCTGCCGGGCATGCCTACGCCACAGGAAGTGGGGCGCTCGCTGCTGTTTTATCCGCTGGTCGGTTTACTGATCGGCGTGATTCTGTGGGCGCTGAACTGGCTCTTGCCGGGCACGCCTTCGTTGCTGCACGCGGCGTTGTTGTTGACTGCGTGGGTGTTGCTAAGCGGCGGATTGCATCTCGATGGCCTGGCCGACAGCGCCGATGCCTGGCTCGGCGGGTTCGGTGACCGCGAGCGCACGCTGACGATCATGAAAGACCCTCGCAGCGGGCCGATCGCGGTGGTGACGCTGGTGCTGGTGCTGCTGCTCAAGTTCGCCGCGTTGCTGGCCTTGATCGAGCAGCAACACAGCGTTGCCTTGATCATTGCTCCATTGATTGGTCGTGGCGCGATGTTGGGGTTGTTCCTGACCACGCCTTATGTGCGTCCCGGTGGTTTGGGACAGGCGCTGGCTGATCATTTGCCGCGTCTGGCGGGTATGCAGGTGTTGGCGGTCAGTGCGGTGGCCTGTGTGCTGGTGGCGGGTCTCAGTGGGGTTTTGGCCGTTGTGCTGGCAGCGCTGGTATTTGCCTGGTTGCGGCACGCGATGCTGCGGCGATTGGGCGGGACGACGGGCGATACGGCGGGGGCGTTGCTGGAATTGCTGGAAATGACAGTGATCGTAGGCCTCGCATTAATCCTGTAGGAGCGAGGCTTGCCCGCGAACCAGGCGCCGCGGTGTATCTATCGCACCGCGTCATCGTTCTTCGCCGGCAAGCCTGGCTCCTACAGCGAACCAGGCGCCGCGGTGTATCTATCGCACCGCGTCATCGTTCTTCGCCGGCAAGCCTGGCTCCTACAGGCGGTGTAATGTTTAAAAAATTTGCTTTCATTTAACCGCGGGTATATACACGTATCATGCTCGAATCCCAATGTTTATGCATCAACCTGCGTCGCGCCGCCCGTGGCGTCAGCAGGCACTACGACGGCGCTCTCGATGGCTTCGGGATCAACGTTGCCCAGTATTCTTTGCTGTGCAATCTGCAGCGCCTGGATCAACCAAGTATTTCCACCCTGGCCGAGGCCATGGGGCTCGATCGCAGTACCCTGGGGCGCAATCTGCGGGTGCTGGAGGGCGACGGGCTGGTGATGCTGGTCGAAGGCGAGGACATGCGCAATCGCATCGTCCAGCTCACCGAGGCCGGTGCCGAGCGCCTGAAAGCGGCGTTGCCGGCCTGGGAGGCAGCGCAACAGCGCCTCGTTGATAAACTGGGCGCCGAAAAGCGCGAAACCTTGTTGAAGCTGTTGGATGAACTGGCTTGAAACCGGTTTTTCCGCTTTTAAGCGGGTATATACCCGCAACTGGAGAATAAGAATGACATCGATGTGGCGTACGTGCGGATGGGTGCTATTGGGGAGTGCGCTGATTCTCGCGTTGTCTCTGGGCGTACGACATGGCTTCGGGCTGTTTCTGGCGCCGATGAGTGCCGAGTTCGGCTGGGGGCGTCAGACCTTTGCCTTCGCCATCGCCTTGCAGAACCTGATCTGGGGCTTGGCGCAACCGTTCACCGGCGCCCTGGCCGACCGCTTCGGTGCGGCGAAAGTGGTGGCGATCGGCGGCGTCCTTTACGCCCTGGGCCTGGTGTTCATGGGCTTGTCCGACTCGGCCGTGACTTTGTCGCTGAGTGCCGGTCTGCTGATCGGTATCGGCCTGTCCGGCACCTCGTTCTCGGTGATCCTCGGCGTGGTGGGGCGCGCGGTGCCGCCGGAGAAGCGCAGCATGGGCATGGGCATTGCCAGTGCCGCCGGTTCTTTCGGCCAGTTCGCCATGTTGCCCGGCACGCTGGGGTTGATCGGCTGGCTGGGCTGGTCCGCTGCATTGCTGGTACTGGGCCTGCTGGTGGCGCTGATCGTGCCGCTGGTGAGCATGCTCAAGGACAAACCGCTGCCGGTCTTCGGGCATGAACAAACCCTGTCCGAAGCGCTACGCGAGGCCTGCTCCCATTCGGGCTTCTGGCTGCTGGCGTTCGGCTTTTTTGTCTGCGGCTTCCAGGTGGTGTTCATTGGCGTGCATTTGCCGGCCTATCTGGTGGACCAGCACCTTCCAGCCACCGTCGGCACCACGGTGCTGGCGCTGATCGGGCTGTTCAATATCTTCGGTACCTACACTGCGGGCTGGCTTGGCGGGCGGATGTCCAAGCCGCGTTTGCTCACCGGTCTTTACTTGCTGCGGGCGGTGGTCATCGGGTTGTTCTTGTGGGCGCCGGTGACGACGACCAGCGCCTATCTGTTTGGCATGGCGATGGGCTTTCTGTGGCTGTCGACCGTGCCTTTGACCAACGGTACGGTCGCGACCTTGTTCGGTGTACGAAACTTGTCCATGCTCGGTGGGATTGTGTTCCTGTTCCACCAGCTCGGATCGTTCCTTGGCGGCTGGTTGGGCGGGGTGGTGTATGACCGAACCGGGAGTTACGACTTGATCTGGCAGGTAGCGATTCTCTTGAGCCTGCTGGCCGCCGCCCTGAACTGGCCGGTGCGTGAGCAGCCGGTGGCACGCCTGCAAAGTCGGATGAGTGCGATATGAACAGCCTCTGGCCGCGGATTGCGCTGACGGCTGTCTGCGCCTCGCTGCTGGCCTTGGCGTGGTGGGGCTGGCATCAGGGCGGGCTGGCCTTGATGCAGTTGGGCATGGGTGCTTGCTAGCAGGCTGTGAGGACGAGTAACGTCGTGACTGACGACTTCTCAAGGATGCACCGACATGCTGATGCGCTGGCTTGCAGTTCCCGCGTTACTGGTAGCGTTCACCGGATTGGCTCAAGCGGCAGAATGCCCCGATCTGTTGCAGGGTTCGTTACCCAAATTGCGCGCCAAGGAATCCATCGACCTGTGCCAGCGCTTCGCCGGAAAACCGCTGGTGGTGGTCAACACGGCCAGCTTTTGTGGCTTCGCCCCGCAGTTCAAAAGCCTTGAAGCGCTGAATCAGCGTTACAAGGCTCAAGGGCTGGAGGTGATCGGCGTTCCATCCAATGACTTCAAGCAGGAGTCCAAGGATGGCGAAGAAACCGCGAAGGTCTGCTACGTGAACTATGGCGTGACCTTCACCATGACCGAGCCGCAGAAAGTCCGCGGTGACGACGCGACTCACCTGTTCAAGGTCCTGGCGAAACAGAGCAGCGCACCGAAGTGGAATTTCTACAAATACGTGGTCGATCGAAAGGGCAAGGTGATCGCCGATTTCTCCAGCCTGACCAAGCCCGACGATCCCGAATTCATCGAAGCCGTGGAGAAAGCCCTGGCGTCGCAACCCTGATCGACACCCCCTGCAAGGAGCTGGCTTGTCGGATCGCCGCACCGCAGCGAAAGCGGTGTATCAGTCACAGTTAATGTTGGATGGAATATCGCCTTCGCTGGCAAGCTGAACTGGTCAAGTAATCCCGGACACGCGGGGCCACCAGGAGGCTCCTCTGATCATTTTGAGCGGCCCGCAAATTTCTGAATCAGATGAGTCGAGCCAGAGACGATGAGTAGATCGCCCGGCAGGATCAGGGTGCCAGGTGTGGCATGCTGGAAGTCTTCGTTGGCGCGCTTGAGTCCTACGACCGTTACGCCATACTTTTCACGAATATTGGCGTCGGCAAGTGTGTTGTTTTGAGTCGGCAGCGGGGCGTGAATTTTGGCGATTGCAAAGCCATCATCAAACTCGATGAAATCAATCATCCGCCCGGTAATGAGGTGCGCGACACGTTCCCCCATATCCGCCTCCGGGTAGACAACGTGATGGGCGCCAATACGCTGAGCAAGATGTCCATGTTCGGCAGTCAGTGCTTTGACCCAGATATCCTGGATGCCCAGTTCGGTCAACGCCATGATGGTCATCAAGCTGGCCGCCAGGTCGGTACCGATTCCCACGATGGCATGGGCAAAGTCGGCAACGCCCAGTTGGCGCAAGACCATGACGTTGGTGGAGTCGGCCTGGACTGTGTGAGTCAAGAGATCAGCCCAGTCATGGACAGGTTCAGCATCCCTGTCGATACCCATGACGTCATGGCCCAACCGCATCAACGATTGGGACACAGAACTGCCGAAGCGACCGAGGCCGATCACCACAACGCTATCGCCTTTGGAAAAAGAAAACTGCTCCGTAAACAGAAACTTAGCCAACAATTGGATGCTCCTCTGGATAGCGATAGGGCATGCGGTGCTCGCCAAGGGCCAGTGACGCCGCAAGCGTGATGGTGCCGACCCGCCCGACATACATCAGCAGAGTCAGCATCAATTGGCTCGACTCAGGTAGGTTGCCGGTGATTCCGGTGGAGAGGCCGACCGTACCAAACGCAGAGATGACTTCGAATATGACCTGGTCGGTGGGGAGATCAGTTTCGCGCAAGATGAACAGCGTCCCCAACACAATCATGGCGCTGCCAAGCACGAGCACAGTGATGGCTTGGCGTTGTGCCGAGGCGCCGACTCTCCGGCCAAATGCCTCACTGTCACTGTGGCCTCGAATTTCAGCAATGATCAGTATGACCAGGATGGCGGCGGTACCGACTTTGACACCACCAGCGGTTCCCGCACTACCGCCCCCCACAAACATCAGGAAGTAGTGCATTGCCCAACTCTCTTGGGTCAGCGCGCCGATATCAATCGAGTTAAACCCGGCTGTACGTGCAGAAACAGAAGCAAATGCCGCCGAGAGAACTTTATCGGCAAACGGCATGGGGCCGAGTGTTGCCGAGTTGGACCATTCAAACACCAGCAAAGTGAAAAATCCGCCCAGCAGCAGTATTGTCGTGCCAATCAAAGTGAGCTTGGTATGCAGTGACCAATGGCGGGGATCATTGAATCTGTTACGCAAGTCATGCAGGACGGGAAAGCCGATGCCACCGATAACAATCGCGGTCATGACCGGTAGCAAGATAGATGCATCGGTGGCATAGCGCATCAGGCTATCCGGATGGATGGAGAAGCCCGCGTTATTGAATGCCGACACGGCATGAAACAGACCGCTCCACGCTGCTTCAGCCCATGACAGGTCATAGGCCAGGTGTAATCGGAGGGTGAGCGACAGGGCAATAATGAGTTCCAGGACAAACGTCACCACAAGCACGAGTTTGGCCACACTGGCAATGTCGCCCATCCCCAATGAGCGTGACTCGAACTGGGCGACCATTTTGGTGCGCAGACGAAAGGAGCTATTGACCATCAAACCCAGCAAGGTCGCTACAGTCATCATGCCGAAGCCGCCTAGCTGGAACAGCAGCAGAATCACAGCCTGACCAAAGGTTGACCAGTAAGTACCGGTGTCCACCACTACCAGCCCGGTAACGCATACGGCCGATACCGCTGTAAAAAATGCAGTCACCCAGGGCGTAGCACTACCTTCGGCGTGGGATATCGGGAGCATCAGAAGGGCGCTGCCGACGAGTATTGCGGCCAGAAAAACCAGAGCGACAGCCCTGGCTGGATGAAGCAATGATTTCATTTAACGGTCGCCAGCAAGGTCGGGAGGCATGGGCGAGAGCTTATGCGCATCGAGGGCCGCTTCTCGAAATAGGTACAACCGTAGCTCACAGGCACGGTAAATTCAGCCGTATTCCAGCACAACCCTGCATGCTGGACGCGAACCCGGGAGCAAGAGGTTCTTTTCTGCGAGAGCCGATTCAGGTGCCGGATGCTACCCCAGATTCAATATCTACATGTATTGCACGGCTGACTGTGGGGCGAAAATTTACTATTTCTTTACGCGCCGTCGGTCCCTTTGTATCCAAGCCAGCTCCCACAGGGGGGGGGGGGCGATCGCCGTCCGATAAAAAGCCCCGCCTCTGTGCAAGAGAGCGGGGCTTTTTCAATTCAGGCGGCGAGGGGTTCAGGCTCGTCGAGAATCATCAGAAGCGGTAGGTCGCGCCTACACCGAAACCATTCGCATAGTTTTCATACTTGGCGTCGTAGGCCTGGCGGCCATTGTTGTCGTTGACCTTGACCGACTCTTCATGCAGGTACGAATACGCCACGTCGATGGTCAGGTCGTCGGTCGGGCTATAGCCAGCACCGAGGCTGAAGATTGTGCGATCGCCAGTCGGGATGCGTGGGGAGCGGTTTTCGTTGTTGGTTGGCGCCTGGTCAACGGACAGACCCGTACGCAGTACCCATTGTTTGTTCAACTGGTAGGAAGCGCCGATGGCGTGAGCCCAGGTGTCATGCCAGTTCTGTTCTTCGGTGATGGTCCCGAAACTGTTGTTCAGCGCAGCAGGAACGCCGCTGTTCTCGACGGAGATTTCTTTCAGGCGACTCCAGCGAGTCCAGGTGCTGCCGGCGTAGAGGGTCCACTGGTCGTCCAGTTTGTGGGTAACCGAGAAGTCGACCGATTCAGGCGTAGTGATGTCCAGCGAAGCGTCGTACTTCTGGTTCGGGTTCTGACCCAGGGCGCCGAGGAGGCCGTAGTTGACCTTGGTATCACCCTCAAGTTTGTACTTCACTTTCGAGTGGTAGGTCAGGCCGACGCTGGTGCTGTCGGTGGCTTGAACCAGGATGCCAACGTTGTAGCCCAGCGCGGTATCGTCACCCTTGATCTTGACTTCGCCGTCCGGTGCGGCCGGGTTCAGCGACAGGTTCGATTCCAGCTTGCCGTCGATGCGGTTGATGGTCGGGCCGAAACCGATGGAAACCTTGTCGTTGAAGGCGTAGCTGACGGTTGGCTGGAGGGTGACGATCTGGACTTCGCTCTTGCTGCCGAAGTAACGGCCGGCAAAGCCGTTCTCGTAATCGGTCACCAGGCCGAATGGAGCGTACACGCCGATGCCGAATGCCCACTGGTCATCGATTGGCTTTACGTAGTAGCCCATGGGCACGCCCATGAAAGGGACCATGTCACCTTTGTTGGTGCCACCATTCGGGCGGGAGCTGGCATCACTGATGTCAGTGTGTGCATCGATAAATGCAACACCGCCGGTCACTTGTTCGCGCTTGAGGCGAGACATGCCGGCAGGGTTGCCAAAAACGGTGGATGCGTCGTCGGCAGAAGAAGATCGCCCGGCAAAACCAGTGCCCATCCCGCTGATGCTTTGTTCGTTGAGGGCGAAGCCACTTGCGAAGATCTGGGTGGATGCCAAGGCAACGGCGAGGCTAATGGTGGTTTTGAGCATTACTTTTTTCATTATTAGAACTCCTGGTGATCACCGGGGCGAAAATTACCAAGAAATTCGTTCGGGCGCTATAGCCTGTATCGCTTGATTTAGAGCGGTTTTGTAGGACAATCCGACCAGATTCGCGACATGTTGCACGATCTTTCGAAAAGGAGGGTCAGCAGGCAACCTGATTCAGCGGTGAAACACAGGTTTGCCAGGCAAAGGTGAAGTCACGCAGGCGTCCCTGGGGGTGGAAGGTCTGGCGCCAGATGCGCGCCATTCCCATCAAGTCATCGGCGGCTTCGGGGAGGGGGGTGTTCTGTTCTTCCACCAGCAGCCAGGCGATGGCGGTGGCGTAACGCAGGTTGACGGTCAATTCCAGGTGCGGGCTACTGAGAAATGCATGCTGGCTGGCCAGGCCCCGAACGAGGCTGGCGCGATCCGGGTCAAGTGCCAGGTAATGGTCCCAGAGTGCCCGGTGGCGGGGTTCGGCAATTCGGTACAGGCCGTGTCCACGGCGGTCATGCAGGGCGGAACCAAGGGCGGACTGGCTGGCGGCAATGCCCAGCAGCAGGGATTCGGCAGTTGCGCTATGGCGCCCGAGGTAAATCAATGTCGGACGGATCACATAACGGCACAGTTCGCTGGCAGCGATACCCATAACACCCTCGAAACGTGAAGTAGTCGGCGAGTCCTGAAAGGGGCCTTGGCAGCAGTGGATCGGCTCAGGCTCGCCGGAAGCGGAACAAGCCGCTTGAGTTGAAGTGTAGTGTCATATTCGCGCCGTAAAGGACTGTTTTTAAAATATTTCTGGCTTCGAGTTATAACGCTTATATCGGTTCGTGCTTAGGCGCCGGCGGCGCAACGGGAAATATCGGGGCAATAAAAAGCCCCGCTTTTTGAGCGAGGCTTTTGCGGTTACAGGTCTTTCTGGCGTATCAGGCAACCAGTGCCTGACGGGTACGCTCGATCACGGCCTGCAGCGGCTCGGCGCTGGAGTATTGATCGGGGTACAGGCGTTCGCTGTGACGGGCGATGCCGTGTTCGTTGACCAGGGTGAAGCTGAAGCAGCCTTTGCGAGCGGCCATGATCAGGCAGTTCATTGGGGCAAAAGCGTTGGTCAAGGTGCGGATAGCATCCTGGGTGTGGATTTGAGTAGACATAGTCATTGGGTGTTCCTACAAGCGACACGGATAAGAGCCGTGCAAAATTAAAACGTTCCAGTGACGACGACCACCGTTGGTCGAACGAAGAACCCGACTGGAACAAAGCAGCCAGTTTGAAGCGCTGATAATTGGCGCGCTTGGGCTGGCAGGTAGGTACTTAGGAGGGCAGGCAGCACATCAAGGGCAAAGGTTCTGGGCCCGGGGTGAAGATCCTGATCAATTTGCAGGTTGGTTCGGTCAGAGTAAGTGAGCTTCGCAACACCCTTTGCTTTCGATTCAAAGGCTGTGTTGACGCAAGGTTTACCTGGAAACCATCGAGGTGGTCGATCCCGCTTTTTCGGTAAAGGCTTCCTTTGGGAAGGCTGACCGGGGGGAGTTGTTCGACCAGAATTGACTTTCAGCTTGGTACTAACGCCGCGGATAGTAACGGATCCGTTTGGCAAAGGGAAGTGTCCTGGCAAAAAATATGCCCGCTATCGGCCTTTCCGCTTTGCGGGTCGGGCATCAAGAGAAGCTCAAGACCGGGATTCTCGCTCTGTAATAGCACAGATTCCGATAATCGGTCGCCAGCATTCGTCGAGTTTGCACTGGCCTGGATCACGGGTTTGCCAGTGTTTTAATCACAGGACTGACACGAAAATCTCCGAAAAAACCCTCCGATATAACTGCCTGAAAGGTACTTGTGCACATACGTTGCGCCGGCTGTCATCCCACCGTCATCTTGCCTTCAACCCGGGTGGGTGCCTGTAACCAAAATTTAAGTCAATGAAAAACATCGCTTTTTTTTACTGGTGAAAAAATCGTCAGTTTGACTGCGGGCCCCGTTCCATAGGGCTTTGCGAGAGTTCAGAGGCGGTTGTCCACTGAGTTATCCACAGCTTCTGTGGATTGTCCCGAGCGCTTGCTCTAGGACGGGCGTGCCGGGTTTTTTTAGGCTTTACCTGTAGGAAAAAAAGAGTAGAGTGGCGCGCCTTCCGATCTGTCCCACAGTGCTTTATGAAGTTTCGCTCAGTATCTATCTCAGTCACTTCCACACCTCCACGTGTTGCCCCGCCCAAGCGTTTTTCGATGCGGGTGGCCGAATGGTTGCTGGACAGCCCGCGCCTGGGTGAGAACACCAGCGTCAAACACTTCGCCGGACGTTTGCTCAAGCAACCGGCCCGTGAAGGCGTCGTCGCCGCGCAAAGTCGTCTCGGCCAGCTGATGTGCCGCGAGTGCGGAAATGCCCGGGATCGCCGAATCGGTCAGGACCTGCTGCGCCAGGCTGCACGGGCAGGGGATCGACGCGCCCTGCAGGAACTGGGTCTGATCGAAGACTGAGCTGTCCAAGACCTGACGCCTTGGTTAACCTTCAAGTTTTATCGAATGGGCAGGAGTGGCTATGGCTATGGACTTGACCAGCGCATTGCTCGGTCTGGCGGGTGCTGCGCTGCCGTTGCTGGTACTGGCCTGGCAGCTACAGCGCCGGGCGAGCGCGATGCAGTCAGAGGTGGCGCTGCTGGAAGAGCGTCTGACCACGGCTCATCTGGCCCAAGATGGATTGAACGCCCAACTCGAAGCCTGTCGCGATGAAATCGCCGACCTGAGTCAGGCCAACACCGCCCGGCAAGCAGACCTGGCCGCCGTTCGCCGTGAGGTCGAACTGTTGCAGATCGAGCGTGACGATGCTCGCGACGCCGCCCATGCCTGGAACCTCGAGCGTGCCGGCAAAGAAGCCGAGTTACGTCGTCTGGACGCCCAGACCGCTTCGCTCAACGCCGAGCTGCGTGAGCAGCAGGAAAGCCATCAGCAGCGTCTCAGTGACCTGCAAGGCTCGCGAGATGAGCTGCGCGCACAGTTTGCGGAACTGGCCGGCAAAATCTTCGACGAGCGTGAGCAGCGTTTTGCCGAAACCAGTCAGCAGCGTCTGGGGCAGTTGCTGGATCCTTTGAAGGAGCGCATCCAGTCCTTCGAAAAACGCGTCGAGGAAAGTTATCAGGCCGAAGCCCGCGAGCGTTTCTCCCTGGCCAAGGAGCTGGAGCGGCTGCAGCAACTGAACCTGCGCCTGAGCGACGAAGCCACCAACCTGACCCGGGCGTTGAAAGGGCAGAAAACCCAGGGCAACTGGGGCGAATTGATTCTTGAGCGGGTGCTGGAACATGCGGGCCTGGAGAAGGGGCGCGAATACCAGACACAGGTCAATCTCAAGGGCCCGGACGGTGAGCGATTCCAGCCCGACGTGATCATTTATCTGCCAGGCGACAAGCAGGTGGTGGTTGACTCCAAGGTCAGCCTCACGGCCTATCAGCAATACGTGGCGGCCGAAGACGATGCCATCGGCCAAATCGCCATCAAGCAACACGTGCTGTCGCTGCGAAATCACGTCAAAGGCCTGTCCGGCAAGGACTACAAGCGGCTGGACGGTTTGCACAGCCTGGATTTCGTCTTGCTCTTCGTCCCGATCGAAGCGGCGTTTTCCGCCGCGTTGCAGGCTGAGCCGACGCTGTTTCAGGAGGCTTTCGACCGCAATATCGTGATCGTCAGCCCAACGACGCTGCTGGCGACTTTGCGGGTCATTGACAGCCTTTGGAAGCAAGAGCGCCAAAGCCAGAACGCCCGGGAAATTGCCGAGCGCGCGGGGTGGCTGTACGACAAGTTCGTGTTGTTCATTCAGGATCTGGATGAGGTCGGCAATCGCTTGCAACAACTGGACAAGGCCTACAGCTCCGCGCGCAACAAGCTGACCGAAGGGCGCGGCAACCTGGTCAGTCGCAGTGAACAACTCAAATTGCTGGGCGCACGAGCGAGCAAGAGCCTGCCGGCAGATCTGCTGGAGCGGGCGATGACGGATGTGGATGGCTTGGCCGAGTTGCCAGAGTAAGTTTAAAAGCTTCGCGAGCAAGTCAAATCTGCCGCACTACAACGGCAAATGCCGACTCAACAACGCCCGCAACGCCGCCGGTTTCACTGGCTTGGCCAGATAATCCAGCCCGACCGCATGTACCAGCGCCACCATCTCGGGGCGCCCGTCGGCACTGATCACCACGCCCGGCACCGGTTCACCCAATCGGGTGCGCAGCCAGGCCATCAGCTCGGTCCCGGTCTCGCCATTGTCCAGGTGGTAATCCACCAGCGCCAGTTGCGGACGCATGCCATCACTGAGCAGCGCCGCGCATTCATCGCGGTTGCGTGCGGTCCAGACCTGGCAACCCCAGCGCGTCAGCAAGCTGTTCATGCCGATCAGGATGCTGTCTTCGTTATCGATACACAAAACCTGCGCGCCGCTCAGCGGCTTACCGTTGAGTTCGACGACCTTGGCGGGCATCGCGGTTTGCGCCCGGGCCAACGGCACGCTGACGCTGAACACGCTGCCGCGACCGGGCCAGGAGCGAACCTGCAGGGTATGGCCCAACACGCGACACAAGCCGTCAGCAATCGCCAGGCCCAGCCCGAGGCCTTTCTCGGCGCGGGTCTGGTGACTATCGAGACGTTTGAATTCCTCGAAAATCACCTGTTGCTTATCTTCGGGAATGCCCGGGCCTCGGTCCCAGACCTCCAGGCACAATTCGCCCTTGCGTCGCCGAACCCCCAACAGCACCGGCCCTTTACCGTAGCGGAAAGCGTTGGTGAGGAAGTTCTGCAAGATCCGCCGCAACAGTTTGCTGTCGCTGTCGACCCGCAACTTGCTGCCCCTGACCCGGAATTTCAGCCCCTGGTCTCGGGCCAGTGCCTGGAACTCGGCACTGAGGACATCGAACAACTCATTGAGCGCGAACGGCTTGGGATCCTTGTTGATCTTGCCATTTTCCAGGCGGGATATGTCCAGCAAGTCGCTGATCAAGTCCTCGGCCGAGCGCAGAGAGGTGTCCAGGTGATGCACCAGTTTTTGCGCCTCGGTGGACAAGCCGTCGTCCTGGTGCGTTAGGGCGGCGGAGAATAGCCGCGCCGCATTCAGCGGTTGCATCAAGTCATGGCTGACCGCTGCCAGGAACCTGGTTTTCGATTGGTTGGCCGACTCGGCGGTGCCCTTGGCTTCGGTCAGGGCCACGTTGAGCTGTGACAATTCATGGGTCCGTTCGGTGACGCGTCGTTCCAGGCCTTCGTTGGCTTCGGTCAGCGCCTGTTCGGCCTCGCGGAACGCGGTGATGTCGGTGAAACTCATGACGAAACCGCCGCCCGGCATCGGGTTGCCGATCAGCTCGATCACCCGTCCATTGGGGAACAATCTTTCCGAAGTATGGGCACGGCCTTGGCGCATCCAGTGCAAGCGGCGGGCGACATGCACTTCCGCTTCGCCGGGGCCGCACAGGCCGCGTTCGGCGTTGTAGCGAATGATGTCGGCAATCGGTCGCCCGACGCTGATCAAGCCATCCGGGTAATTGAACAACTCCAGGTAGCGCCGGTTCCACGCCACCAGCCGGAGTGACTGGTCGACCACGCTGATGCCTTGGGTGATGTTCTCGATCGCACCTTGCAGCAGGGCGCGATTGAATTGCAGCACCTCCGAGGCTTCGTCGGCGATCCGCACGACATCCTCGAGTTGCATTTCCCGACCTTCGATGGCCGCCTTCACCACCGCGCGAGTCGAGGATGCGCCGAGCACACCGGCCAGCAGACGCTCGGTGTGGGCGATCCATTCACCGTCGGCGTTCTGGTTCGGGTTGAAGCCTTTGCCCTGGCGGTAGGCGAAACGGATGAAACTCTGACGGGCGCGTTCTTCACCGACGAAGCGCGCCGCCAATTGCAGCAAATCGTTGATCTGTACCGCCAGCATGGAGCGGGAGCTGGGGCGCGCGCTGATTTCCTGGCCGATGAAGCGCCCGGCCTGCCAGTGTTCCGACACCCGGGTGCGCGATAGCACCGACACCCAGGCAAACAGGGTGAAGTTGCCCGCCAGGGACAGCACCACGCCTTGGGTCAGCGGGGTGATCGGCAGGTGCAGCGGGTTGCTGTGCAGCCAGGTCAGGCCCGGGAAACTGCTTAAGGATAATCCCAGACCGTGGGCGGCAATCGGCAGAATCAGGGTGTAGAACCAGAGGAACGTCCCGGCGGCGAGACCGGCGAATACCCCCCGACGGTTGGCCTGTTTCCAGTACAGCGCGCCGAGCATGGCCGGGGCCAGTTGGGTCACGGCGGCGAAGGCTATCTGGCCGATGGTTGCCAGGCTTGCGGTCGAGCCCAGCAGGCGATAGCTGACGTAGGCCAGCAGCAAAATGACCACGATGGTGACCCGGCGTACCGAGAGCATCCACTGGCGAAACACCTCGAAGGGCCGCTCGGCGTTGTTGCGTCGCAGCAGCCACGGCAGCAGCATGTCGTTGGAGACCATGGTCGACAGCGCCACGCTGGCGACGATCACCATGCCGGTCGCCGCCGAGGCGCCCCCGATAAATGCCAGCAACGCCAGGGCCGGGTGAGACTGCGCCAGGGGCAGGCTGATGACGAACGAGTCCGGCAAGACCGAGCTGGGCAGCAGCATCTGACCGGCGAGGGCGATCGGGACGACAAACAGCGCCGCCAGCGCCAGATAAGCCGGGAACACCCATTTGGCCACGTTCAGATCCTGTGGATCGATGTTTTCCACCACGGTCACGTGGAACTGTCGGGGCAGGCAGATGATTGCCATCATCGCCACACCGGTCTGGACCACCATCGATGGCCAGTTGATGGTTTCCTTCCAGTATTCTTCCAGGCGTGGGGCGAGCATGGCCTGGTCGAACAGGTCGTCGGGACCGTCGTAGAGGCCGTAGGTCACGAAGGCGCCGACCGCGAGAAACGCGAAGAGCTTGACCAGGGATTCGAACGCGATCGCCAGTACCATGCCGCGGTGGTGTTCCGTGGCATCGAGGTTGCGGGTACCAAACACGATGGTAAACAGCGCCAGCACTAGCGACACGACCAGCGCCGTATCCTGGGCGCGAGTGCCCGTGGCGTCCGCACCCGCGCCGATCAGCAGATTCACCCCGAGCACGATGCCCTTGAGCTGTAACGCGATGTAGGGCAGCACACCGACCAGGCAGATCAGCGCCACCACCACCGCCAGCGCCTGGGATTTGCCATAGCGCGCGGCGATGAAGTCGGCAATGGAAGTGATGTTTTCCTGCTTGCTGATCATCACCATTTTTTGCAGGACCCACGGCGCGCAGACCAGCAGCAGGATCGGCCCCAGGTAGATCGGCAGGAATGACCAGAGTTGTTCGGCGGCCTGGCCCACGGCGCCGAAGAAGGTCCAGCTGGTGCAATAGACCGCCAGCGACAGGCTGTACACCCAGGCGCGCACGCGCGGAGGCAAGGGCGCACTGCGCCGGTCACCGTAGAAGGCGATGGCGAACAGGATGGCCATATAGGCCAGGGCGACGGTGGCGATCAGCCCGCTGGACAGCGACATGGTAACTCCGGACAAAAGACACCCGGGACTCCCGCCCGGTGAGACAGTCTCGCACGAGCGCCGGCGTTAGTCAGTGTCGACCAAGGTCGTGGCGTGGTGGGGTGTCGCGGGGGTGGCAGGCCTCTTCGCGGGCAAGCCCGCTCCCACAGGGTTCTCTGTGAGTGGCAAATAGTGTGTACACCGAAGATCACTGTGGGAGCGGGCTTGTCGGATCGCCGCACCGCCGCGAAGGCGGCCTTACTGACTCAACGCTATCTCGATCAACCGATGCAACTCCCCAACCTCCAGCGGCGCCTCGGAAAACAGGATACGAAACACCGTAGGCGCCGCCACCAGGTTGATCAATCGATCGACGCTCGGCTTCGGCTGATCGGGATAGCGATCCAGAATCGCCTGCAACTGCCCGCCAATGATGGTTGCGCAATAAATCGGCAGCGTGCTGCTTTGCACATCGCGCAGCATGTTGCGACCGGGTTGCGAACTCATCTCGTCCAGATACTGCTCTGCCCAGGCGAGCACGTCACCGCGCAGGGTGCCAGTGTTGGCCGGCTCGCTGTCGGGGCGCATGCGGGCGAGGGCGACATCTGCGAGCAATGCCGACAAGTCGCCCCAACGCCGGTAAATGGTCGACGGTGTGACCCCCGCGCGGGCGGCGATTTGCGGGACGGTCAGGGTAGAGCGTTCCTGCTCCTGGAGCAGGTCACGGACAGCCGAATGAATCGACTCCTGCACCCGGGCGCTACGGCCACCGGGGCGTAAACCTTCTTTAATAGCCATGCATCGGACCTTAACACAAAGAATTTGCTTTAAGCGTTCGCCAGTAGCACACTCCGCAAAAGCAAAAAATTAGCTTTTGCGGAGTGTGCAATGCGCTATTCAACGTCGAACAGTCCTGCTTCCAATCGTGCGAGCCTGTGGTTCCTGGCCATCACCTTACTCAGTTTTCTCGCCGCTTCCACTGCCCCGACGCCCTTGTATCACTTGTATCAGGAACACCTGCAGTTTTCGGCAGCGACCCTGACCGTTATTTTCGGGGTTTACGCCATCACTTTGCTGGTGGCGCTGCTGACGGTGGGTTCGCTTTCGGATTACCTGGGCCGCAAACCGGTGATTTTCACCGCGGTATTGCTGAACATGTTGGCGATGCTGCTGTTTATCAATGCCGACAGCGTGGCGTGGTTGATCGGTGCCCGGGTGCTTCAGGGATTTGCGACGGGGATGGCCACCGCCGTGCTGAGTGCCGCATTGCTGGACACCGACCGTCAACAGGGACCATTGGTCAACAGTGTCGCGCCGCTGCTGGGTATGGCGGTCGGAGCCATGGGCTGTGGGTTGTTGGCTGAGTTTGCCCCGTTGCCATTGCAGTTGACCTATTGGGTGTTGCTGGCGCTGTTTGTGGCACAAGGCGTGTACGTCTGGCGCCTGCCTGAAACCGTCAGTCCACAAGCGGGTGCCTGGGGGGCGCTGCGTCCGACCCTGCATGTACCGATCCAGGCACGTTCCACTTTGTGGCGGGTGTTGCCGCTCAATATCGCGACCTGGGCGCTCGGCGGTTTTTATGCATCGCTGGCCCCTTCGTTGGTGCGCACGGCCACAGGCTCTGACTCGAACCTGATTGGCGGCGCGACGGTGGCGGCATTGACCCTGACCGGTGCGTTGATGATCTTTACCCTGCGCAATCGGCCCGCCACCAAGGCGCTGCTGTTGGGCGGCACGTTGTTGCCAGCGGGTGTCGCAATGGTTTTACTGGGTGTGCACGGTGCCAGCCTGCCCTTGTTTTTCCTCGGCACCCTGGTGGCCGGGTGTGGATTCGGTGCCGGGTTCCTGGGGGCGGTGCGCAGTCTGGTGCCGCTGGCGCTGCCCCATGAGCGGGCCGGTTTGATGTCGGCGTTTTATGTACTCAGTTATCTGGCGTTCTGTTTGCCATCATTGCTGGCGGGTGGCCTGACACGGACGTTTGGCTTGGTGGCAACCACCGACGGTTATGGCGCGGTGTTGATTGTGCTGTCTCTGGCGGCGCTGCTGGGCTTGATGCGTCAGCGGCCAGCCAGCGTCTGTAGCCTTGATGTCAAATGATCGCTATATCTATGAAATAGATAACAGTTAGAGATATTACCCGTTATATAGATATTCGATTGGGTTCTACGATGAACTCCACCTCAACAAGAGGACAGGAGTTCGCCATGACATGCCTCAATACCGCCCCAGCCGGCTTCAAGCCTTTCAGTCAGCTGCAACACCCGCGCGAAGTAATCCGCCAATTCACCCCGAACTGGTTCGCCGCCACCATGGGTACCGGTGTGCTGGCGTTGGCGCTGGCGCAATGGCCTGGTGCGAGTCCCGGCGTGCACCGGATTGCCGAAGCACTCTGGCTGTTCAATATCGTCCTGTTCTTGATATTTACGGCTATATATACCGCACGTTGGGTGCTGTTTTTCGATGAGGCACGGCGGATTTTCGGGCATTCGACCGTGTCGATGTTCTTCGGCACCATCCCGATGGGCCTGGCGACCATCATTAATGGTTTTCTGGTGTTCGGTCTGCCGCGTTGGGGCGAAGGCGTGATGCCTGTCGTCGAAATGCTGTGGTGGCTGGACGTGGCGATGTCCGTGGCCTGTGGCGTGCTGATCCCGTACCTGATGTTCACTCGCCAGGAACACAGCATCGATCAGATGACGGCAGTATGGTTGTTGCCGGTGGTGGCCGCCGAAGTCGCTGCCGCCAGTGGCGGCCTGTTGGCGCCGCACCTGGCGGATGCCCATTCGCAAATCGTGGTGTTGGTCACCAGCTACGTGCTCTGGGCTTTTTCCCTGCCGGTGGCGTTCAGCATTCTGACCATCCTGCTGTTGCGCATGGCCTTGCATAAACTGCCCCACGAAAACATGGCCGCCTCGAGTTGGCTGGCGCTCGGTCCGATCGGGACCGGTGCGCTGGGCATGTTGTTGCTGGGCGCCGACGCGCCAGCGATCTTCGCCGCCAACGGTTTGCCTGGGGTCGGTGAAATCGCCGCCGGGTTGGGCCTGGTGGCCGGGATCACGCTGTGGGGATTTGGCCTGTGGTGGATGCTGGTCGCGCTGCTGATCACCGTGCGCTACCTGCGCGCCGGGATTCCGTTCAACCTCGGCTGGTGGGGCTTTACCTTTCCCTTGGGCGTGTACGCCCTGACAACCTTGAAGCTGGCCAGCGTGTTGAACCTGTCCTTTTTCAGTCTCTTCGGCTGTGTGCTGGTGGCGATGCTGGTGGTGATGTGGCTGATCGTTGGCAAACGGACGGTGCAGGGGGCATGGAGGGGAGAGCTATTTGTCTCGCCTTGTATCACAGGATTAAAGAAATAACCGTCCTGGATTAGGTAATGTGTGGCCTGGATCGATGTTCGGCATTCCAATCAACGTATCCACGCCACTCTCTACCAACATCAGGAACACGGAAGATGAGTCATCCCTCACAGTTCACCTTGCTTCGCACCCGGCGCTTCTTGCCGTTTTTCATCACTCAGTCGCTGGGTGCGTTCAACGACAACATATTCAAGCAGTCGTTGATCCTCGCCATTCTGTACAAGCTGGCGATCGAGGGTGACCGCTCAATCTGGGTCAACCTGTGTGCGCTGCTGTTCATCCTGCCGTTCTTTTTGTTCTCGGCGCTGGCCGGGCAGTTCGGCGAAAAATTCGCCAAGGATGCGCTGATCCGTCTGATCAAACTCGGGGAAATCGCCATCATGGCGGTCGGGGCGGTCGGTTTCATGTTCGATCACCTGTCGCTGATGCTGGTGGCGCTGTTTGCCATGGGCACCCACTCCGCGCTGTTCGGCCCGGTGAAATACTCGATCCTGCCCCAGGCCTTGCGCGAAGAAGAGCTGGTGGGCGGTAACGGCCTGGTGGAGATGGGCACCTTCCTGGCGATCCTCGCCGGAACCATCGGCGCCGGGATCATGATGTCGTCCAGTCAATACGCGCCCATCGTCTCCACGGCGATCATTGGCATTGCGGTCGTCGGTTATCTGGCCAGCCGCAGCATTCCTCGTGCCGCGGCCGCCTCGCCGGAAATGCGCCTGAACTGGAATATTTTCAGTCAATCCTGGGCCACCCTGAAGCTGGGCCTCGGCCAGACTCCGGCAGTGTCGCGATCGATTGTCGGCAACTCATGGTTCTGGTTTGTCGGGGCGATTTATCTGACGCAGATCCCGGCTTACGCCAAGGAGTGGATGCATGGCGACGAAACCGTAGTGACGCTGATTCTCACAGTGTTCTCGGTAGGGATCGCACTCGGCTCGATGCTCTGCGAGAAACTGTCCGGGCGCAAAGTCGAAATCGGCCTGGTGCCGTTCGGTTCGTTCGGCCTGACGGTGTTCGGGTTGCTGTTGTGGTGGCATTCCGGGGGCATTCCGGGCAGCGTCGACGGCCATGGCTGGGTCGAGATCCTTGGTTTCGGTCATACCTGGCTGGTGTTGATGGACATTCTCGGCCTGGGGATCTTTGGTGGCTTCTATATTGTGCCGCTGTATGCGCTGATCCAGTCGCGCACCCCCGAGAACGAGCGGGCGCGGGTGATTGCAGCCAACAACATTCTCAACGCGCTGTTCATGGTGGTCTCGGCGATTGTCTCGATCATATTGCTGAGCATGGCCCAGCTGTCGATCCCGCAGCTGTTCCTGGTGGTGTCGCTGCTAAACATCGGGGTCAACGCCTACATCTTCAAGATTGTCCCCGAGTTCAGCATGCGCTTCATGATCTGGCTGCTGAGCCATTCCATGTACCGCGTGGAGCATCGCAACCTGCAACTGATTCCCGATGAGGGCGCGGCGTTGCTGGTCTGCAATCATGTGTCCTTCGTCGATGCGTTGCTGATCGGTGGTGCGGTGCGTCGGCCAATCCGCTTTGTGATGTACTACAAGATCTACAACCTGCCGGTGCTGAATTTCATCTTTCGCACGGCCGGGACGATTCCGATCGCGGGGCGCCAGGAAGACATCCAGATCTACGAAAAAGCCTTCACGCGCATTGCCCGGTATCTGAAGGACGGTGAGCTGGTGTGCATCTTCCCTGAGGGCAAACTGACCGCCGATGGCGAGATCAATGAGTTCAAGGGCGGGCTGACGCGGATTCTTGAAGAGACACCGGTGCCGGTGATTCCGTTGGCACTGCAGGGATTGTGGGGCAGTTTTTTCAGTCGCGATCCGCGCAAGGGGGTGTTTCGTCGCTTATGGTCGCGAGTGACCCTGGTGGCAGGCCCTGCGGTGACTGTAGAAGCGGCGGAGCCCGCCAGGCTGCAAGGGTTGGTAGGCGAGTTGCGCGGCGCTGTCCGTTAGGGCTCTGCAGTACGGGCCGCGCTGGCGGCCTTCACCCCGCCATCGCCAACCGGTTGCGACCTGCGCGCTTGGCCACATACAGTGCATTATCGGCCCGTCGCAGCAGGCTATCGGCGGACTCGCCGGGCAACAGGGTCGAACAGCCGAGGCTGACCGTCAGCTCGATCGATTTGCCATCCGCGGCATATTCCTGCTCCTGCGCCGCAAATCGTAATCGCTCGCCGACCATGGCTGCCGCCTCCCGACCGGTGTTGGAAAGCAGAATCAGGAACTCTTCGCCACCAAAGCGGAACACCATGTCCACGTTGCGCAACTGGTGCTTGATCGAGCCGGCAACCGCCTTCAGTACTTCATCGCCAGCGCTGTGCCCGTGATTGTCGTTGACGTGTTTGAAGTGATCGATGTCCAGCATCAACAGCGACAAGGGTTGCAGGTGCTGGCGCGACATCTCGATCTCCCGTTGCAGCGTCTGATCCATGGCGATGCGGTTACCGGTGTCCGTCAGCGGATCACGCAAGGCGCTTTGGGTAGCGGCACGGTAGAGCAGGGTATTGCGCATCGGATACAACAATGCGGACAGTATCGACTCGAGGTTGCCTTGTTCCTGGTCGCTGAATGTCTGCTTGCGGCGGAATACCAGGCGCCCCAGGTGCTCGCCCTCATGGTTGAGGCTGAAGCTGATCGAATGAGGGGCACACTCGCCGAACTCCAGGCGCAAGTCGCTGGCCTTGTGTTCGTAGCTCAAGGCGTCCAGAGGGACCAGGCGCTGGATCTCGCGAAAAAACAGCCCGAGGATGCGTTGCGGCTCAAGGCTGGTTTGTAAAAGTTGGCTCAGCTGCTGGCGCATTTGCGCAAGGCTGACCGACCTTTCCGGACGGGGGGGCTGCTGACCAAAGCCCAGGCGTTGCAATTTGGCGCGATCGAAGTCAATTGCGTTGGTCTGGGAAGGTGGTTTCATATGGCGTGCGCCCCTGAGCAGTAAGACAGTCTTACAAGCTGGGTGAGAGCGGCTTTGGGCTGCGCGTCATACTGATCCATCAGTCCCGTAGGACATCTCCTACGAGTCTAATCCGCTTTGCTGAAGATAAAGTAACTATCGACGCCCCATCTGCTTTCACACTGCGTGTCTGAGCTGGTTTAGAGCGAACGTCTTGCCAAAATGTTCAACTGGATAATAACGATATAATTCAATGGCTTGAGGCTGTGGTGGGAGAGCAGGCGAGTGACGCCGGTTGTTTGACCAGCAATTGCGGGGGTATTTAAAGCGCCGCGACCAGAGGCTGTCGCGGCACAAAAGCGACGCGCGGTGTTACTGAGCGTTGAAAGCCTGGCCGTTGATACCCGTGCTGTCTGGCCCCATCAGGTAGAGATAGACCGGCATGATCTCCTCCGGCGTGGGGTTGTTCAGCGGGTTTTCACCAGGGTAGGCCTGGGCGCGCATGCTGGTGCGGGTGGCGCCGGGGTTGATGCTGTTGGCGCGCACCGGCGCCACGGTATCGACTTCATCGGCCAGGGTTTGCATCAAGCCTTCGGTGGCAAATTTGGAGATCCCGTACGCACCCCAATAGGCGCGCCCCTTGCGGCCGACGCTGCTGGAGGTGAATACCACCGAGGCGTCCTGGGACAGCTTGAGCAGCGGCAGTAGCGTACTGGTCAGCATGAACATCGCGTTGACGTTGACGTGCATGACGCGCATGAAGTTTTCACCGGACAGCTGCTCGATCGGCGTACGCGGGCCGATGATCGACGCGTTGTGCAACAGGCCGTCGAGGTGGCCGAATTCGGTTTCGATCATTGCCGCCAGCTCATCGTATTGATGGGGCAGGGCGGTTTCCAGATTGAACGGGATCACCACCGGCTGTGGATGACCGGCGGCTTCTATGTCGTCGTAGACCTGAGTCAGGTTGGCCTCGGTCTTGCCCAGCAGCAGCACGGTGGCGCCATGGGCGGCATAGGTTTTCGCAGCGGCAGCGCCGATGCCACGACCGGCACCGGTGACCAGGATGACCCGGTCCTTGAGCAGTTCGGGGCGGGCGGAATAATCAAACATAAAAACCTCTACAAATCAGAAGACGGGCGCTGCCCTTTTGTAGGAGCGAGCTTGCTCCGGGCGGCGTTCCGACGAAAAACCAGAGAGCGCCGAGTGGTGTCAGATTTTACGCGTTATCGTTGACGACCATCGCGAGCAAGCTCGCTCCTACAGGGGTAGCCTCAGCAGCCGCAAAGGGCGCTATCAAGCACCTTGCGCAGCTCCAACGGATGATCCACCACCACATCCGCGCCCCAGTGCCGCGGGTTATCGTCCGGATGGATATAGCCAAAGGTCACCGCAGCGGTTCGGGTACCGGCATCGCGACCGGATTCGATATCGCGCAGGTCATCACCCACGAACAGTACGCTGGCCGGGTCCAGGTCGAGCATCTTGCAGGCGAGGATCAACGGCTCGGGATCCGGCTTGCTGTTTTTCACATGGTCCGGGCAAATCAGCAGCGCCGAGCGCTCGGCCAGCCCCAGCTGCTGCATGATCGGCTCGGCGAACCGCAGCGGCTTATTGGTGACCACGCCCCAGATCAAATTGGCTTTCTCGATATCGGCCAGCAGTTCGCCCATGCCGTCGAACAATTTGCTGTGAACGGCGCAACCCACGAGATAGCGCTCGAGGAACTCCAGGCGCAACGCCTCGAATCCCGGGGATTCCGGGTCCATGGCGAAGGTCGCGGCGACCATCGCCTTGGCGCCGCCGGAGATTTCGTCGCGAATCTGTTTGTCGTTGATCGGCGGCAAGCCGCGGTCGGCACGCATCGCCTGACAGATGGCAATGAAGTCCGGCGCGGTGTCGAGCAGGGTGCCGTCCATGTCGAAAAGGACTGCTCTGATACGCATCGGCTTACTCCTCGCGCAGGGTCTGGATCATGTAGTTGACGTCCACGTCGGACGCGAGCTTGTAGTGTTTGGTCAGCGGGTTGTACGTCAGGCCGATGATGTCCTTGACGGTCAGCCCGGCCATGCGGCTCCAGGCACCCAGCTCCGAAGGGCGGATAAATTTCTTGAAATCATGGGTCCCGCGGGGCAGCAGCTTCATGATGTATTCGGCGCCGACGATGGCGAACAGGTACGCCTTCGGGTTGCGGTTGATGGTGGAGAAAAACACCTGGCCACCGGGCTTGACCATGCGGAAGCAGGCGCGGATCACCGAGGAGGGGTCTGGCACGTGCTCGAGCATTTCCAGGCAGGTGACCACGTCGAACTGCTCGGGCATCTCTTCGGCCAGGGCTTCGGCGGTGATCTGCCGGTACTCGACACTCACGCCCGACTCCAGCTGATGCAATTGCGCGACCGCCAGCGGCGCTTCGCCCATATCGATGCCCATTACGGTCGCGCCACGCTGGGCCATGGCTTCGCTGAGGATGCCGCCGCCGCAGCCGACGTCGAGGACTTTCTTACCGGCCAGGTGGACCCGTTCGTCAATCCAGTTGACGCGCAGCGGGTTGATGTCGTGCAGCGGTTTGAACTCGCTTTCGCGATCCCACCAGCGATGGGCCAGGGCTTCGAATTTGGCGATTTCGGCGTAGTCGACGTTGCTCATGCTTAAGTCCTCTGAAACTTGAAAAATCCTGTTGCCCCGACCGGGGGCTTACGATTCGGTACGGCCGCTGATGCGCTGGCCCCAGGCCTTGGCGGTGGCACAAAGCTGATCTTCATCCAGGCGGGTCAGGCGGCGGTCGTCGAGCAATTGCTTGCCGGCGACCCAAAGGTGTTTCACGCAGTCCCGGCCCGTGGCGTATATAAGCTGCGAAACCGGGTCGTAGACCGGTTGTTGCGCCAGGCCAGAGAGATCGAAGGCCACCATGTCCGCGGCTTTGCCGACTTCCAGCGAGCCGACGTCAGTTTCGATCCCGAGCGCGCGGGCGCCGTTGAGGGTGGCCATGCGCAGCGCGCGATGGGCGTCCAGCGCGGTGGCGGAACCGGCAACGGCCTTGGCCAGCAATGCCGCGGTGCGGGTTTCGCCGAGCAGGTCGAGGTCATTGTTGCTCGCCGCGCCATCGGTGCCGATGGCGACATTGACGCCGGCCTGCCACAAGCGCTCCACCGGGCAGAAACCGCTGGCGAGCTTCAGGTTCGATTCCGGGCAATGGATCACGCTGGTATTGCTTTCTACCAGCAACACCAGGTCCTCATCGCTGATCTGCGTCATGTGGACTGCCTGGAAGCGCGGCCCCAGGAGACCCAGGCGACCGAGGCGGGCCAACGGGCGTTCGCCGTATTGCTCGACCGACTGCTGCACTTCGAAGGCGGTTTCGTGGACGTGCATGTGAATCGAGGCGTCCAGTTCTTCGGCGATCACCCGGATTTTCTCCAGGTTTTCGTCGCCCACGGTGTAGGGTGCATGGGGGCCGAAGGTAATTTTGATACGCTCGTGGTGCTTGAGATCGTTGAACAGTTCGACGCCCTGGCGAATGGCGTCGTCCGCGGTGCTGGCGCCCGGGATCGGAAAGTCGAGGATCGGAATGGCGATTTGCCCGCGAATGCCGCTGTCATGGATGCATTCGCTGGCAACCTTGGGGAAGAAATACATGTCGGAGAAGCAGGTGATGCCGCCTTTGATCTGCTCGGCGATCGCCAGGTCGGTGCCGTCACGCACAAAGGTTTCGTCTACCCATTTGGCTTCGGCCGGCCAAATGTGCCGTTCCAGCCAGGCCATCAGCGGCAGATCGTCCGCCAGGCCGCGGAACAGTGTCATCGCGGCATGCCCGTGAGCATTGATCAGGCCAGGACAGAGCAGCATGTCCGGCAATTCGCGGATTTCGCGGGCATCAAGCTTCAGTGCCGCGGCGCGCGGGCCGATAAAGACGATGCGCCCGTCGCGGATGCCCAAAGCGTGCTCCTTGAGGACAACGCCAGCGGGTTCGACGGGTACCAGCCAGGTCGGCAGTAATAGCAGGTCGAGCGCAACGGCAGTGTTCGGCATCGAAGATGGGTTCCAGTGCTTTTGTAAAGGATGGCGAAGTATACCCGAGCGTGTTCGCGGGGGGATCGCTATAATCGGCGGCTTTTGTGTCTGAGTGCGGGGTGGGGAATGCGCGATCGATTGTTGGCTGCGGAGAAAGTGAAGGCCATCGATTGGCGTGATGGCGCCCTGTATCTGCTGGATCAACGTATTTTGCCGTTCGAAGAAACGTGGATCGGCTATACCAGCGCCGCGGGTGTGGCCGAGGCCATTCGCTCGATGGTCGTGCGCGGCGCGCCGGCCATTGGCATCAGTGCCGCTTATGGCGTGGTGTTGGCGGCGCGTGCCCGGTTTGCCGAAGGCGGCGACTGGCGGGCGGCGCTGGAGGCGGATTTCGCGCTGCTCGCCGATGCCCGTCCCACCGCGGTCAACCTGTTCTGGGCCCTGGGCCGCATGCGCGAACGGCTTGGGCGTCTCAAGCATCACGCCGATCCGCTGGCGGTGCTGGAAGCGGAAGCCATTGCCATTCATGACAGTGATCGCGAAGCCAACCTGACGATGGCGCAGCTGGGGGTGGACCTGATTCGCAAGCACCAGGGCAATGCCCAGGCGTTCCTGACCCATTGCAACACCGGTGCCTTGGCCACCGGCGGCTTCGGCACGGCGCTGGGGGTGATTCGCGGGGCGTTCCTTGAAGGCATGGTCGAACGGGTGTACGCCGACGAAACCCGGCCCTGGCTGCAAGGTTCGCGCCTGACCGCGTGGGAATTGGCCAACGAGGGCATTCCGGTCACGCTCAATGCCGACTCGGCCGCTGCCCACATCATGAAAACCAAGGGCATTACCTGGGTGATCGTGGGGGCCGACCGCATCAGCGCCAATGGTGACGTGGCGAACAAGATCGGCACCTACCAATTGGCGGTAAACGCCATGCACCACGGTGTGCGCTTCATGGTCGTGGCGCCGAGTTCGACCATCGACATGAACCTGGCCAGTGGCGACGACATTCCCATCGAGGAGCGTGACGGTCGCGAGTTGCTGGATGTGGGCGGTACGCGGGTCGGGGCCGATGTCGAGGCGTTCAACCCGGTGTTTGACGTGACCCCGGCAGACCTGATCGATGTGATCGTCACGGAAAAGGGCATTGTCGAGCGGCCTGATACGGCGAAAATGACGCAGTTGATGTGTCGCAAGCGGTTACATTGATGATCTGCGGTGCCTGATAAATCGCCTTCGCGAGCAAGCCCGCTCCCACAGGGATCTGTGTTGCACCGAAAATCTCGGGCATACAACAGACCCTGTGGGAGCGGCGGTGCGGCGATCCGACTTGCCCGCGATGAGGTCTGCAAGGTCAATAAATCAGCTTGAAATCTGCATTCGGCATCTCTCTAAGCCTCTCTCGTCCCCTTCAAGCCTGTCATCGGTCAACTAACTATGCTCCATGCGCATCAGGGGGATAGGTGCGTGGCGGCTCTTGTGATAACATCCGGCGTTTTCCGAGGCAGTCCCACGGGGTTGTCTTTACTGCGCAGATCCATGGCATAACTTGTTGATTTGTCGTAAGTCGGTGCACGGCACTCAGCCTGCAGCGGCGAGCTTCGTTCGTCCCATATGGATGTGACGAAGTTTCACCAGAAAAAGGAATCAGGCTTCTCATGGGCGAACTGGCCAAAGAAATCCTCCCGGTCAATATCGAAGACGAGCTGAAGCAGTCCTACCTCGACTACGCGATGAGCGTAATTGTCGGGCGGGCACTGCCGGATGCGCGCGATGGCTTGAAGCCCGTGCACCGGCGCGTGCTGTTCGCGATGAGCGAGCTGGGCAACGACTTCAACAAGCCGTACAAGAAATCTGCCCGTGTTGTCGGTGACGTGATCGGTAAGTATCACCCGCACGGTGATACCGCGGTGTACGACACCATCGTCCGGATGGCGCAGCCATTCTCCCTGCGCTACCTGCTGGTAGACGGCCAGGGCAACTTCGGTTCGGTGGACGGCGACAACGCCGCGGCCATGCGATACACCGAAGTGCGCATGACCAAGCTGGCGCACGAGCTGCTGGCCGACCTGCATAAAGAAACCGTGGACTGGGTGCCGAACTACGACGGCACCGAAATGATCCCGGCGGTCATGCCGACCCGTATTCCCAACCTGCTGGTCAACGGCTCCAGCGGTATCGCCGTGGGCATGGCGACCAACATCCCGCCGCACAACCTCGGTGAAGTCATCGACGGTTGCCTGGCACTCATCGACAACCCTGAGTTGACCATCGATGAGCTGATGCAATACATCCCTGGTCCGGACTTCCCGACCGCCGCGATCATCAACGGTCGCGCCGGCATCATCGAAGCCTACCGCACCGGTCGCGGGCGCATTTACATGCGCGCCCGCTCGATGATCGAAGACATCGACAAGGTCGGTGGTCGTCAACAGATCGTCATCACCGAGCTGCCTTACCAGCTGAACAAGGCCCGTCTGATCGAGAAGATCGCCGAGCTGGTCAAAGAGAAGAAGCTTGAAGGCATCACCGAACTGCGCGACGAGTCCGACAAGGACGGTATGCGCGTCGTGATCGAACTGCGTCGCGGCGAAGTGCCAGAGGTGATCCTCAACAACCTCTACGCCCAGACCCAGCTGCAAGCGGTGTTCGGTATCAACATCGTCGCGCTGATCGACGGCCGTCCGCGGATCCTCAATCTCAAGGACCTGCTGGAAGCCTTCGTTCGTCACCGTCGCGAAGTCGTTACCCGCCGGACCGTGTTCGAGCTGCGTAAAGCCCGCGAACGTGGCCACATCCTTGAAGGTCAAGCGGTTGCCCTGTCGAACATCGACCCGGTCATCGCCCTGATCAAAGCCTCGCCAACGCCGTCGGAAGCCAAGGAAGCGCTGATCAAGACCGCGTGGGAATCGTCCGCCGTGGTCGCGATGGTCGAGCGCGCCGGTGCCGATTCCTGCCGTCCAGAGACCCTGGACCCGCAATACGGTCTGCGCGAAGGCAAGTACTACCTGTCGCCAGAGCAGGCGCAAGCCATTCTGGAGCTGCGTCTGCACCGTCTGACCGGCCTGGAACACGAAAAGCTGCTGGCCGAGTATCAAGAGATCCTCAACCAGATCGGCGAACTGATCCGCATCCTCAGCAGCGCCACGCGCCTGATGGAAGTGATCCGCGAAGAGCTGGAAGTGATCCGCGCCGAATACGGCGATGTGCGTCGCACCGAGATTCTCGATGCCCGTCTCGACCTGACCCTGGGCGACATGATCCCGGAAGAAGAGCGCGTCGTGACCATTTCCCACGGTGGCTACGCCAAGACCCAGCCGTTGGCTGCGTACCAGGCCCAGCGTCGTGGCGGTAAAGGCAAATCGGCCACCGGCGTCAAGGATGAGGACTACATCGCTCACCTGCTGGTCGCCAACAGCCACACCACGCTGCTGCTGTTCTCCAGCAAAGGCAAGGTGTACTGGCTCAAGACCTACGAGATTCCGGAAGCGTCCCGCGCGGCCCGCGGTCGTCCGCTGGTCAACCTCTTGCCACTGAGCGAGGGTGAATACATCACCACCATGCTGCCGGTCGATCTGGAAGCCATGAAGAGGCAGGCTGATGAAGAAGAAGCCGAAGGCGCCGAGGCTGATGTAGAAGAAATCGAAAACAGCAACGAAACCGACGAGGAGCGTCGTGCTCGTATCAAGGCTGCTGACCGCAAGAAGGCGCCGTTCATCTTCATGTCGACCGCTAACGGTACGGTCAAGAAGACGCCGCTGGTGGCCTTCAGTCGTCAGCGTAGCGTCGGTCTGATCGCGCTGGAGCTGGACGAGGGCGACATTCTGATTTCCGCCGCCGTGACTGACGGCGAGCAGGAAATCATGCTGTTCTCCGACGGCGGTAAAGTGACTCGCTTCAAGGAATCCGAAGTTCGCGCCATGGGCCGTACCGCCCGCGGTGTGCGCGGCATGCGTCTGCCGGAAGGCCAGAAGCTGATTTCCATGCTGATCCCGGAAGAAGGCAGCGAGATCCTCACCGCTTCGGCCCGTGGTTACGGCAAGCGCACGGCGATCAGCGAGTTCCCTGAATACAAACGTGGCGGTCAGGGCGTTATCGCCATGGTCAGCAACGACCGTAACGGCCGTCTGGTCGGCGCGGTGCAGGTGCAGGACGGTGAAGAGATCATGCTGATCTCCGACCAGGGCACCCTGGTTCGTACCCGTGTCGACGAAGTCTCCAGCCTGGGTCGTAACACCCAGGGCGTGACCCTGATCAAGCTGGCCAGCGATGAAACGCTGGTAGGCCTGGAACGGGTTCAGGAGCCGTCGGAAGTCGAAGGCGAAGAGCTGGAAGGCGAAGAGGGTGAAGAAGGTGCAGTGTTCGACGGTGAGGTCGTGATCGACGACGTTGCCGACGACCAGCAACTCGACGCCGCCGCTGACGAAGAACCGCAAGAGTAAGCGGGCACACAGGGGGCGGATGAAAATTCGCCCCCTTGTTGTTTGTCCCTTTGGAAATAATGATGCCCCTGTAGGAGCGAGCTTGCTCGCGATGGACGTTAACGATGACGCAGGTTTTCTGATTGAACGCGGCGCCCTCAACTTCTTCGCGAGCAAGCTCGCTCCTACAGTTGATCGCTCTTGCCATCCGCGGGACGATCGCACCGTAATATTGCGTGTTACCACCAAATCAGAGCGAGATTGGATGTGAGCAAGAGAGCCTATAACTTCTGCGCCGGTCCTGCGGCGCTACCCGAAGCTGTCCTGCAGCGCGCCCAGGGTGAACTCCTTGACTGGCACGGCAAGGGCCTGTCGGTCATGGAAATGAGCCATCGCAGTGATGAGTTCGTGTCCATCGCCACCAAGGCCGAGCAGGATCTGCGTGATCTGCTGAATATCCCCTCGAACTATAAAGTGCTGTTCCTGCAAGGTGGCGCCAGCCAGCAATTCGCGCAGATTCCTCTGAACCTGTTGCCGGAAAGCGGCACCGCCGACTATATCGACACCGGTATCTGGTCGCAGAAAGCCATCGAAGAAGCTTCGCGCTACGGCCACGTCAACGTTGCGGCCACCGCCAAGCCTTACGACTATTTCGCCATTCCCGGTCAGAACGAGTGGAACCTGTCGAAAGATGCGGCCTACGTTCACTACGCACCGAACGAAACCATCGGCGGCCTGGAATTCCAGTGGATCCCGCAAACCGGTGACGTTCCGCTGGTGGCCGACATGTCCTCGGACATCCTCTCGCGTCCGATGGACATTTCGCGCTTCGGCATGATCTACGCCGGCGCCCAGAAGAACATCGGTCCGAGCGGCCTGGTCGTCACCATCATTCGTGAAGACCTGCTGGGTCGTGCCCGTTCCCTGTGCCCGACCATGCTCAACTACAAGGTCGCGGCCGATAACGGCTCGATGTACAACACCCCGCCAACCCTGGCCTGGTACCTGTCGGGCCTGGTATTCGAATGGCTGAAAGAGCAAGGTGGCGTTGAAGCCATCGGCAAGCTCAACGACGTGAAACAGCGCACGCTGTACGATTTCATCGACGCCAGCGGCCTGTACAGCAACCCGATCAACAAGTCGGACCGCTCGTGGATGAACGTGCCGTTCCGCCTGGCGGACGACCGTCTGGACAAGCCATTCCTGGCCGGTGCCGACGAGCGTGGCCTGTTGAACCTCAAGGGTCACCGATCCGTGGGCGGCATGCGCGCCTCCATCTATAACGCCGTCGATATCGTTGCGGTCAACGCGCTGGTGTCGTACATGGCAGAGTTCGAGAAGGAACACGGTTAATGTCTGAGCAAGAACTCAAGGCACTGCGCCTGCGCATTGATGCACTGGACGAAAAAGTCCTGGAGCTGATCAGTGAGCGCGCACGCTGCGCCCAGGAAGTTGCGCGGGTAAAGATGGCCTCGCTGGCCGAAGGCGAAGTGCCGGTGTTCTATCGTCCAGAGCGTGAAGCTCAGGTGCTCAAGCGCGTGATGGAGCGTAACCAGGGGCCGCTGGGCAACGAAGAGATGGCGCGGCTGTTCCGCGAAATCATGTCCTCGTGCCTGGCCCTCGAGCAGCCGCTGAAAGTGGCTTACCTCGGCCCTGAAGGGACCTTTACCCAGGCGGCGGCCATGAAGCATTTCGGCCATGCGGTGATCAGCAAGCCGATGGCGGCGATCGACGAAGTGTTCCGCGAAGTGGCGGCCGGCGCGGTGAACTTTGGCGTGGTCCCGGTGGAAAACTCCACCGAGGGCGCGGTCAACCACACCCTCGACAGCTTCCTCGAGCACGACATGGTGATCTGTGGCGAAGTCGAGCTGCGCATTCACCACCACCTGTTGGTCGGTGAAAACACCAAGACCGACAGCATCAGCCGCATCTATTCCCACGCCCAGTCCCTGGCCCAGTGCCGCAAGTGGCTGGACGCCCATTACCCGAATGTCGAGCGCGTGGCGGTGTCCAGCAACGCCGAGGCGGCCAAGCGGGTCAAGGGTGAGTGGAACTCGGCGGCGATTGCCGGCGACATGGCTGCGGGCTTGTACGGCTTGACCCGTCTGGCGGAAAAAATCGAGGATCGCCCGGACAACTCCACGCGATTCCTGATGATCGGCAGCCAGGAAGTGCCGCCGACCGGCGACGACAAGACCTCGATCATCGTGTCCATGAGCAACAAGCCTGGCGCGCTGCACGAATTGCTGGTGCCGTTCCACGACAATGGCATCGACCTGACGCGCATCGAGACCCGTCCGTCGCGCAGCGGTAAATGGACCTACGTGTTCTTCATCGATTTCGTCGGCCACCACCGCGATCCGCTGGTAAAAGGTGTGCTGGAAAAAATCAGTCAGGAAGCAGTAGCACTCAAAGTGCTGGGTTCCTACCCGAAAGCAGTTCTCTAAGGGGTAGCAAATGAGTGGCGACTTCCTCGCTCTGGCACAGCCGGGCGTGCAACAACTTTCGCCTTACGTTCCGGGCAAGCCTGTGGACGAACTGGCGCGCGAGCTGGATATCGATCCGGCCAGCATCGTCAAACTGGCGAGCAACGAAAATCCGTTGGGCGCCAGTCCCAAGGCGCTGGCAGCGATTCGCGAAGAGCTGGCCGAGCTGACCCGCTACCCGGACGGCAACGGTTTTGCGCTCAAGACCCTGCTGGCGGAACAGTGCCGCGTCGAGCTGAACCAGGTGACCCTGGGCAACGGTTCCAACGACATCCTCGAGCTGGTCGCGCGCGCCTATCTGGCGCCGGGCCTGAACGCGGTGTTCAGCGAGCACGCGTTTGCGGTCTACCCGATCGTGACCCAGGCCGTTGGTGCCCAGGCGAAAGTGATCCCGGCCAAAGACTGGGGCCATGACCTGTCGGCCATGCTGGCCGCGATCGATGCCAATACCCGCGTGGTGTTCATCGCCAACCCGAACAACCCGACCGGGACCTGGTTCGGTGCCGAAGCGCTGGACGAATTCCTGCAGGATGTGCCGGAACACGTGCTGGTGGTACTGGACGAGGCCTACATCGAATACGCCGAGGGCAGCAACTTGCCGGACGGCCTGGACTACCTGGCGGCTTACCCGAACCTGCTGGTCTCGCGCACCTTCTCCAAGGCCTATGGCCTGGCGGCGCTGCGGGTCGGTTATGGCTTGTCTACCGCAGTGGTCGCCGATGTGCTGAACCGCGTGCGTCAGCCGTTCAACGTCAACAGCCTGGCCCTGGCCGCGGCGTGCGCTGCGTTGCAAGACACCGATTACCTGGCTGAAAGCCGTCGCCTGAACGAATCCGGCATGCAGCAACTGGAAGCAGGTTTCCGGGAGCTGGGGCTGAGCTGGATTCCATCCAAAGGCAACTTCATCTGCGTCGATCTGGGTCGTGTCGCGGCACCGGTCTTCCAGGGTCTGCTGCGCGAAGGCGTGATCGTGCGTCCGGTCGCCAACTACGGCCTGCCGAACCACCTGCGCGTCACCATCGGCCTGCCGGCGGAAAACAGCCGCTTCCTCGAGGCGCTGACCAAGGTCCTGGCCCGTGGTTGATGTTAGTGCGCTGCAATCTGCTGCACCTGTGATCGGGCGCCTGGTGGTGGTCGGTCTGGGCTTGATCGGCGGCTCGTTTGCCAAGGGCTTGCGTGCAAGCGGCCTGTGCCGCGAAGTGGTCGGGGTCGATCTCGACCCGCAGTCGCGCAAGCTCGCAGTCGAATTGGGCGTGGTGGACCGTTGCGAAGAAGACCTGGCCGCCGCTTGCCAGGGCGCCGACGTGATTCAACTGGCCGTGCCGATCCTCGCCATGGAAAAAATGCTCGGCCGCCTGGCCGGCATGAACCTGGGGCAAGCGATTCTGACCGACGTTGGCAGCGCCAAGGGCAACGTCGTGCGTGCGGCAACCGCAGCGTTCGGCGGCATGCCTTCGCGTTTCGTGCCGGGGCATCCGATTGCCGGTTCCGAGCAGAGCGGGGTGGAAGCCTCCAACGCCGACCTGTTCCGCCGCCATAAAGTGATACTGACCCCGCTGGATCAAACCGATCCGGCAGCCTTGGCCGTGGTCGACCGCCTGTGGCGCGAACTGGGCGCCGATGTCGAGCACATGCAGGTCGAGCGTCACGACGAAGTGTTGGCGGCGACCAGCCATTTGCCGCACTTGTTGGCGTTCGGCCTGGTCGATTCATTGGCCAAGCGCAATGAAAACCTAGAGATCTTCCGTTACGCTGCCGGCGGTTTCCGCGATTTCACAAGAATCGCGGGGAGCGACCCGGTCATGTGGCACGACATCTTCCTCGCCAACCGCGAAGCTGTCCTGCGCACACTCGATACATTTCGCAGCGACCTCGACGCCTTGCGCGACGCGGTCGATGCAGGGGATGGGCACCAATTGTTGGGCGTGTTCACGCGCGCCCGGGTTGCCCGCGAACATTTCAGTAAAATCCTGGCCCGCCGGGCTTATGTGGACGCTATGAACTCCAACGACCTGATTTTCCTGGCACAACCTGGTGGCCGCCTGACTGGGCGGATTCGTGTACCGGGCGATAAATCGATTTCCCACCGTTCGATCATGCTCGGCTCCCTGGCCGAAGGCGTCACCGAAGTCGAAGGCTTCCTCGAGGGCGAAGACGCCCTGGCGACCTTGCAGGCCTTCCGCGACATGGGCGTGGTGATCGAAGGTCCGCACCACGGTCGCGTGACCATTCACGGCGTCGGCCTGCATGGCCTGAAGCCTGCGCCGGGCCCGATCTACCTGGGCAACTCGGGTACCTCGATGCGCCTGCTGTCCGGCCTGTTGGCTGCGCAGGACTTCGACAGCACCCTGACCGGTGACGCTTCGCTGTCCAAGCGCCCGATGAATCGCGTGGCCAATCCACTGCGTGAAATGGGCGCCGTGATCGAAACCGCCGCCGAAGGTCGTCCGCCGATGATCATTCGGGGCGGCAACAAGCTCAAGGGCCTGACCTACACCATGCCAATGGCCAGCGCCCAGGTGAAATCCTGCCTGTTGCTGGCCGGGCTGTACGCCGAAGGCAAGACCACCGTCACCGAGCCTGCACCGACCCGCGACCACACCGAGCGCATGCTGCGTGGCTTCGGCTACCCGGTCAGCGTCAACGGTGCCACCGCGTCGGTCGAGTCCGGCCACAAGCTGACTGCCACCCACATTGAAGTCCCGGGCGATATCTCCTCTTCCGCGTTCTTCCTGGTGGCTGCTTCGATCGCCGAAGGTTCGGAGCTGGTGCTCGAGCACGTCGGCATCAACCCGACCCGTACCGGCGTGATCGACATCCTGCGCCTGATGGGCGCGGATATCACCCTGGAAAACCAGCGTGAAGTCGGCGGCGAGCCGGTAGCGGACCTGCGCGTACGTGCAGCTAAACTCAAAGGTATAGAGATTCCCGAGGCGCTGGTTCCGCTGGCCATCGACGAGTTTCCGGTACTGTTCGTGGCCGCGGCCTGTGCCGAAGGGCGCACCGTCCTGCGTGGCGCCGAAGAGCTGCGAGTCAAGGAATCGGACCGGATCCAGGTCATGGCCGATGGCCTGCTGGCGCTGGGCGTCAAGTGCGAACCGACCCCGGACGGCATCATCATCGACGGCGGCCAGATCGGCGGCGGCGAAGTGCACGGTCACGGCGATCACCGCATCGCCATGGCCTTCAGCGTGGCCTCGCTGCGCGCCACGGCGCCGATCCGCATCCATGACTGTGCCAACGTCGCGACGTCGTTCCCGAACTTCCTCGCCTTGTGCGCGCAGGTCGGTATCCGTGTAGCACAAGAGGCTCAGTCGTGAAAATCATCGCACCGGTCATCACCATTGATGGGCCAAGCGGCTCTGGCAAAGGCACGGTCGCCGGGATTCTGGCCAAGCGTCTGGGCTGGAACCTGCTGGACTCCGGTGCGCTGTATCGACTGCTGGCGTTCGCGGCGTATAACCACGGCGTCGACCTGACCAATGAAGAGCTGCTGAAAAAACTTGCCGCTCATCTGGACGTGCAGTTCATCGCGGCGACCCACGGTCAACTGCAACGCATCATCCTGGAAGGTGACGAAGTCAGCGATGTCATCCGCACCGAAAGTGTCGGTTCGGGTGCCTCCCAGGTCGCGGCGCTGCCCGCCGTGCGCGAGGCGCTGCTACAGCGCCAGCGTGCGTTCCAGGAAGCTCCGGGCCTGGTGGCCGACGGTCGCGACATGGGCACGGTGGTGTTTCCGGACGCTCCGCTGAAGATATTCCTCACTGCCAGTGCCGAGGAGCGTGCGCGCCGTCGATACTTGCAGTTGAAGGACAAAGTCGATGGTGTTAGTCTGTCGAGTCTGCTAGATGAGATCCGTGCACGCGATGAGCGTGACACCCAGCGCGCAGTGGCCCCGCTCAAGCCGGCGGCCGACGCGATACAGCTGGATTCCACGGAGTTGTCCATCGAACAGGTGCTTGAACGCATCATGAGCGAGATCGCAATCCGCGATATCGCCGGGTGACCAAGAAACGACCCAGGGGACCAGTCATAGTCCTGTGTCGCTTCTTTAAATGAACGTAACCCACGTCGTCTGGGATGTGGAGCTGGGCGTATCCTTCGCCCTTATTCAACAGGAATTAAAATGAGCGAAAGCTTTGCGGAACTCTTTGAAGAAAGCCTAAAAACCCTGAACCTTCAGGCAGGCTCCATCATCACCGGTGTTATCGTTGATATCGATTACCAAGCTCGCTGGGTAACCGTTCACGCTGGCCTGAAGTCTGAAGCACTCATCCCGCTTGAGCAGTTCTACAACGATGCTGGCGAACTGACTATCAACGTCGGTGACGAAGTTCACGTTGCTCTGGACTCGGTTGAAGACGGCTTTGGCGAGACCAAGCTGTCCCGTGAAAAAGCCAAGCGCGCTGAATGCTGGATTGTTCTGGAAGCAGCCTTCGCAGCCGAAGAAGTGGTCAAGGGCGTTATCAACGGTAAGGTTAAAGGCGGCTTCACAGTCGACGTTAACGGCATCCGTGCGTTCCTGCCAGGTTCTCTGGTTGACGTCCGTCCTGTGCGCGACACCACGCACCTGGAAGGCAAAGAGCTGGAATTCAAGGTCATCAAGCTGGACCAGAAGCGCAACAACGTTGTCGTTTCCCGTCGTAGCGTCCTGGAAGCCGAGAACTCCGCCGAGCGCGAAGCTCTGCTGGAATCCCTGCAGGAAGGCCAACAAGTCAAAGGTATCGTCAAGAACCTCACCGATTACGGCGCATTCGTCGATCTGGGTGGCGTCGATGGCCTGCTGCACATTACCGACATGGCTTGGAAGCGTATCAAGCATCCTTCCGAAATCGTCAACGTTGGCGACGAGATCGATGTCAAGGTTCTGAAGTACGATCGCGAGCGCAATCGTGTTTCCCTGGGCCTCAAGCAACTGGGCGAAGATCCATGGGTTGCTATCAAAGCCCGTTACCCAGAAAGCACTCGCGTTACCGCGCGTGTAACCAACCTGACCGACTACGGCTGCTTCGCTGAGCTGGAAGAAGGCGTTGAAGGCCTGGTACACGTTTCCGAAATGGACTGGACCAACAAGAACATCCACCCTTCGAAAGTCGTACAAGTCGGCGACGAAGTGGAAGTCATGGTTCTGGACATCGACGAAGAGCGTCGTCGTATCTCCCTCGGCATCAAGCAGTGCAAATCTAACCCATGGGAAGATTTCTCTGGCCAGTTCAACAAGGGCGATAAAATCTCCGGCACCATCAAGTCGATCACCGATTTCGGTATCTTCATTGGTCTGGACGGCGGCATCGACGGTCTGGTTCACCTGTCCGACATCTCCTGGAACGAAGTGGGCGAAGAAGCCGTTCGCCGCTTCAAGAAGGGCGACGAGCTGGACACCGTTATCCTGTCGGTTGACCCAGAGCGCGAGCGCATCTCCCTGGGTATCAAGCAACTGGAAAGCGATCCGTTCTCCGAGTACGTTCAAGAGAACGACAAAGGCGCAATCGTTAAAGGCATCGTGAAAGAAGTTGACGCCAAAGGCGCCATCATCACTCTGGCCGACGATATCGAAGCGACTCTGAAAGCCTCCGAAATCAGCCGTGACCGCGTTGAAGACGCGCGCAACGTTCTGAAAGAAGGCCAGGAAGTAGAAGCCAAGATCATCAGCGTTGACCGCAAGAGCCGTGTAATCCAGCTCTCCATCAAGTCGAAAGACGATGCTGAAGAGAAAGAAGCAATCCAAAGCTTGAAAGACAAGCCTTCGGATAGCATCGCTGCTGGTCCTACCACTCTGGGCGACCTGTTGCGTGCACAAATGGAAAAACAGAACTAAGTTCTGTCAGACCATAGAAAAAGGGCGACTTCGGTCGCCCTTTTTTGTGCGTGCGATTTGGTGAGCGCACCGCTCGAGGGTGTGGATGACAGATCCTCCAGGCCGATCACCTGCAAGCGATGAACCGTAGCCCCCTCAAGCTGTCTCTTTCTTTAACAGGATCAATCGTTTAATTGCAGCTAATCTAAAGCCTGAAGCAAACGACAGTCGGGCGAACCGTCCGGCATAAGGAAGTGAATGAACAAGCTCATTGTCGCAGTGGCAGTACTGGCATTGGCAGGTTGTACCACTAACGCCAAGACTCACGCAAAACGCGGGGTCAGTGGCATCGAGGTCGATTGCTCCGGGCTGGGTTCAGGCTGGGAGAAGTGCCGCAAACGAGCAGACAAGGAATGCAAGGGCGCTGGCTACAAGGTCGTGACCCGGTCCGATGATGCCAAGGAAGAGGATGAATATCCTTTCGGCTTCAATCCTGCCGGCTACCTGACCCGCACCATGCTGGTTATCTGCAGATGAGCCAATAAGGGAGCGATCAGCGTCCTCTTGTTCCGCAACAGGGCTGTTTACAGCTGGTAAAGATATGTGAAAACTCGGGCTGTTCAAATCTATCCGGGCGTGCTAAAACCTTTGAAGCGCTGATCTAGCTGCTTGAAAAAGAAGGGAAAAATATGACGAAGTCGGAGTTGATCGAACGAATTGTCACCCATCAAGGGCTGCTCTCATCCAAGGATGTGGAGCTGGCCATCAAGACCATGCTCGAGCAAATGTCCCAATGCCTGGCCACCGGTGATCGCATCGAGATCCGTGGGTTTGGCAGCTTCTCATTGCATTACCGCGCGCCACGGGTAGGGCGTAATCCGAAGACCGGGCAGTCGGTGAGCCTGGATGGCAAGTTTGTTCCGCATTTCAAGCCGGGCAAAGAATTGCGGGATCGGGTGAATGAGGATGAGGAGGAGGGGGTTTGATTTTAGGATTCGTAAGGGAGGTGTGATGTGCAAAGGCTCAAGCGGATTGCGCTGGCTTTATTGATTTTGCTGCTGATTTTTTTGGTGATCGTATTTATCCTGGAAAATCGCCAACCGACTTCACTTCTTTTCCTGGGTTGGTCTTCTGCGCAAATGCCGATTGCAGGCTACATTATTTCAGCGCTGCTTTTAGGGATGGTGGTGGGGCCGCTTCTGGCGTGGCTCATCGGTCTCAGGGGTGGGCGGCGCCTGTAAACCTCCTTGGATCACCAGGGAGGTCGCTTCTCATCGGGAAAGCGGTCTGTGTCCGTGTTATTATTTCGCCCCGGCCGTAGGGCTCTGATAGCATTGCCCCCCTTTTTTCATTCTCTTTTTGGGTGGTTAGTCGATAAGCGGACGCTGGAATGGGTCCGAAAGGCTATCAGGTAGGTGGATGGATTTTGTACCAGACTTGCAGAATAGAATAAGTGAAGGGCTAAAATAACCTATGCAAAACAGTAATAACACAATTAACTCTTCATCTGAAATAGATCTTTTTGAAGTCGTCGGGGCAGTTTGGAAGCGAAAGTGGCTTGTCGTGGGTATGACCCTGACGATGGGGCTTGCCGCTGCCGTGTACGCATTCTTATCAACTCCTATATATGAGTCGAAGTACTTTATATTGCCGCCGACCGTGAATGATATCGCCAATCTCAACTTTGGTCGCAGTAATGAATCGGATTTGAAGCCTATTTCAGTCGATCAGGTTTATAAGGCGTTTTTGCGTAATCTTCAATCCGAATCGCAGCGGCGAGCTTTTTTTGAGTCTATCTATTTGCCAGCTTTGGGGGCTCGAGCTCCTCAATCGCCAAACGGAGCTTTGTATGATTCGTTTTCGAAAGATCTCAAGGTTGCGCCAGTTGGTAAAGAAGAGGACGGGCGCTGGTCGGTTTCCCTGCAGGATTCTAATCCTGAGCGTGCAGTGCAATGGGTTGATTTGTACGTAAGTCAGGTCGGAGAAAGTACATCGCGCGAATTGACTCAGAATGCGAAAAAAGAGGCTGCGGTAATAAAGCGTAGCTTGCAGCTGGAGATAAATACTCTTCGAGAGTCTAGCCATAACGTACGTCAAGACACCATTAGCAAAATTCGTGAAGCCTTGGCTATCGCCAAATCCAGTGGCTTGGAGAATACAGTTGTGTTTTCCGGCAGCGGCTCCGATAAGTTGGCTGGAGGCATGCTAGAAGGCAACAGTTACCTGCGTGGCAGCAAGGCGTTGGAGGCGGAGCTGAAAAACCTTGAAAATCGAGGTTCCGACGACCCGTTCACTCCTGGTTTGCGCAAACTCCAGAAGCGAGCTGACTTCTACAAGCAAGTCGAGGCGGAAAAATTTGATATCGCGGTGTACCGCCACGATGGCGTCCTGGATCTGCCTGTTTCGCCGATTAAGCCGAAGAAAGTCCTGATTGTGTTTCTGGGGCTAATCATTGGTGGGCTGCTGGGCTGCGCGATTGCACTATTACAGCATTTTGTCTCCAAGCGTAAGAATGCCGAATCATCGGCTACGCTTGGCGCAAATGGCAACTTGTAAGATCTGAAGGTCTCAGCGTCCGGGGGTGCGATGCTTTGCATCGCTTCCGAGCCGGCGTTGGCAAGGTCGATTGGGTTGCTTGTCGGAAATGCGCGTCCGTGAAGGCTCTGAGCCGCTTCAGGTACGCAACGAGTGTAAAATGCGGTTAGTAATGGGTTCAGGCAGTTCGACCGCAAGCCCGAGGTTGGTTCATGCTTTGAACGGCGAGTCTGGAACTACGCTGACCCTACATGGCGAAATCAAGACGACACCGTCCGACAGGCGAAAACCGTGTCACGGTAAGCATCAATGACGGATAGCGTAAGTGACGCGCTATTTCAGTTTAAGGAGATAAAGTTGAAAATATTAGTGACCGGTGGCGCTGGATTCATTGGCTCGGCAGTTGTCCGGCATATCATCGCCAACACCAAGGATTCGGTGGTCAATCTGGATAAGTTGACCTACGCCGGTAATCTGGAGTCACTGGGTGAAAGCGCCAAAAATGACCGATATGCCTTTGAGCGTGTCGACATTTGCGACGCTGCCCAGTTGCAGCGTGTGTTTGATGAGCATCGGCCTGATGCGGTTATGCACCTTGCCGCAGAGTCCCATGTTGACCGCTCCATCAGCGGTCCTTCGGATTTCATTCAGACTAATATCGTCGGCACCTATACGTTGCTGGAAGCGGTACGGCAGTACTGGAAGAGCCTGGACGCACCAGCACAAGAGAACTTTCGTTTCCATCACATTTCCACCGACGAAGTCTATGGTGATCTTGAAGGTCCTGAAGACCTTTTCACCGAGCAGACTCCTTACCAGCCAAGCTCTCCTTATTCCGCGAGCAAGGCAAGCTCGGACCACCTCGTCAGAGCCTGGAGCAGAACTTACGGTCTCCCGGCGATCGTGACCAATTGCTCAAACAACTACGGGCCATGCCATTTCCCAGAAAAGCTGATCCCATTGGTTATCTTGAATGCGCTAGAAGGCAAGCCTTTGCCTATCTATGGCAAAGGTGATCAGGTTCGTGACTGGTTGTACGTAGAAGACCACGCCCGTGCGCTTTATAAAGTAGTGACCGAAGGCGAAGTCGGCGAAACCTACAACATCGGTGGCCATAACGAGAAGAAAAACCTCGAAGTGGTCCATACCGTATGCGCGCTGCTGGATGAGTTGTGTCCAGAATCCCCACATCGCCCGCACGCCAAGCTCATCACTTACGTGCAGGATCGCCCAGGGCACGACCAGCGTTACGCCATTGATGCCGGCAAGATTCAGCGCGAGCTGGGCTGGACTCCCGAAGAAACGTTTGAATCGGGGATTCGCAAGACTGTCGAGTGGTACCTGAACAATCAGCCTTGGGTCGATCACGTCAAGAGCGGCAGTTACCAGCAATGGATCGATCAAAACTATGCTGAACGACAAGCCTGACATGAAAGTCTTGCTTCTGGGTAAAAATGGACAGGTTGGCTGGGAGCTTCAACGCTCCCTCGCAACGTTAGGCGATGTCGTGGCTCTCGATCGCCACGTCGACAATGGTCTGTGCGGTGATCTTGCTGACCTTCAGGGTTTGCGGACCACCATTCAGCGCGTGGCTCCCGACATCATCGTCAATGCGGCCGCCTATACTGCTGTGGATAAGGCTGAGTCCGATAAAGACGTGGCCTTGCAAATTAATACAACTGCGGTCCAGGTCATCGCCGAAGAGGCACAAAAACTGGGCTGCTGGTTTGTGCACTTTTCCACGGATTACGTATTCGATGGAAACGGCACTGCGGCCTGGCAGGAAGACGACGCTGTATCTCCTGTCAACTACTATGGCATGACCAAGTGGATGGGAGAGCAGGCCATCGTCCAATCAGGCTGCCGTTACCTTATTTTCCGTACCTGTTGGGTGTATGGCGCGCGGGGTAGCAACTTCGCTAAAACGATGCTGCGGCTCGCCACGGATCGCCCAGAGCTCAACGTCATTGCGGACCAGATCGGAGCGCCAACCGGCGCTGATTTGATAGCAGACGTTACCGCGGTAACCCTTAGAAAGGCGCTGGCTGAACCTGCGGTTGCAGGTATTTATCACTTGGCGGCCGCCGGGTTTACTACGTGGCATGAGTACGCAAGTCTGGTCATCGACTACGGCAAGGCGAGCGGCATGCCTTTACAAGCGCAGGCTGTCAATCCGATTTCAACGGCGCAATTTCCAACCCCTGCACGTCGGCCATTGAATTCCCGGCTTAATACCGAGAAACTGCGCAAGACTTTTTCCATCCACTTGCCAGATTGGCGCAGTGGTGTGACCCGGATGTTAAAGGAAGTGTTAGAGAAATGACGGTCATCAAACGCAAAGGCATCATTCTGGCAGGCGGTTCCGGTACGCGCCTGCACCCCTTGACGTTGGGCGTGTCGAAACAGATGCTTCCAATTTTCGACAAGCCGATGATCTTCTACCCGCTGTCCGTGCTGATGCTTGCCGGAATGCGGGAAATCCTGATTATCTCTACCCCGGAAGATTTGCCTTGCTTCAAAAAGCTGCTCGGCGACGGGAGTCAGTACGGCATCGAATTGACTTACGCCGAACAGCCAAGCCCTGATGGCCTGGCACAGGCGTTTATCATCGGCGAAGAGTTCATCGGTGAAGACCCATGCTGCCTGATCCTGGGCGACAATATTTTTTACGGTCAGCATTTCTCCGACAACCTGCGTTCTGCAATGTCTCAGACTACCGGCGCAACCGTATTCGGTTATCACGTTTCTGATCCTGAGCGCTTTGGCGTTGTCGAGTTTGATAGCAGTGGTCGGGCACTCAGTATCGAGGAAAAGCCGGCGCGTCCGAAGTCCAACTATGCTGTAACCGGTTTGTATTTCTACGACAACCGCGTTGTTGAAATCGCGAAAAACATCAAGCCCTCGTCTCGTGGCGAGCTTGAAATTACCGATGTAAACAAAGCTTACCTCGACGACAAGTCATTGACCGTTGAAATGCTCGGTCGAGGCTTTGCCTGGCTGGACACGGGCACACACGAGTCGCTGCTGGAAGCAAGCCACTTCGTTCATACCATTGAGCACCGTCAGGGCCTTAAAGTGGCCTGCCTGGAAGAAATCGCTTTTCATAGCGGTTGGATCACTCCAGAGAAGCTTGGTGAGCAAGCTGAAAAACTCAAAAAAACCGGTTATGGGCAATACCTGCAAAAAATCCTTACGGAGGCTTCTGGCGCATGAAGCTGATGCAAACCTCGATTCCGGACGTAGTAATCATTGAGCCTGCTGTGTATGGCGATGAACGTGGTTGGTTCATGGAAAGTTTCAATGAAGAAAAGTTTCATGCCGCGCTGAAGACTCTAGGTTTGGCCGTGCCGCGTGCTTTTGTTCAGGATAATCACTCCTGCTCGGCAAAGGGCGTGCTTCGAGGTCTGCACTTTCAGCGGGCTCCTCATGCACAAGGTAAATTGGTTCGGGTCGTTCGAGGCTCTGCGTTCGATGTAGCTGTGGATATTCGACCGGATTCTGCGACCTATCTACAATGGGTCGGCGTTGAACTGAACGACAACAATAACCGCATGCTGTGGATTCCGGAAGGCTTTGCTCATGGATTCGTTGCGCTCGAAGACGATACGCACTTCCTGTACAAGACTACTGACTATTACGATAAAGCGTCTGAAGGCGCGCTTCATTGGAACGATTCTAAATTGAATATCCAATGGCCGGGTTCTGACGACTACATCATCAGTGAAAAAGATGATAAAGCACCGATGATCGATAGTTTACCGGTGACGCGGTAATGAGTTTGATAAAATTCCTCGACATCAAAACGTTGGGTGACGAACGCGGTCATCTAATTGCGCTTGAAAACAATAGGGGAGTTCCATTTTCCATCAAGCGGGTGTACTACCTGACCGATACCCAGGCAGGCGTACCACGCGGTTTTCATGCACACAAAGAGCTTGTTCAGGTCGCGGTCTGTGTTTCCGGGCGTTGCCTGATGAAAATGGATGACGGCCTGACGACAGCGGAAGTCTGGTTGGACGCGCCTGATAAAGCCATTGTCATCGATAAGATGATTTGGCACGAAATGCACGAGTTTAGCGCGGACTGCGTGCTGCTGGTCCTGGCCAGTGACTTTTATGACGAACAGGATTACATCAGAAACTATGACGCCTTCTTGGAGCTGACGAAGCATGCCTAAAATCCATGCACTCGCCGATGTCAAAAGCACCCGCATTGGAAAAAATACTCGAGTGTGGCAATTTGCGGTAGTTTTTGATGGCGCCGTTATTGGTGAAAATTGCAACATCTGTGCACATACGCTTGTCGAAAATGGCGTTACGGTAGGCAACAACGTGACGATCAAGTCGGGAGTCTTCCTTTGGGAAGGAACTGTCGTCGCCGATAACGTTTTTATCGGTCCAAACGCAACATTCACCAATGACGTCATGCCGCGCTCCAAGGTTTATCCGGAATCATTCTCCGGCATCACTATCAAACAGGGCGCGAGCATTGGTGCGAATGCGACAATATTGCCCGGTGTGACCATCGGCGAAAAGGCAATGGTAGGCGCTGGGGCGGTCGTCGTTTCCGATGTCCCAGACCGGGCGGTTGTTGTGGGTAACCCAGCTAAAGTTATTAGGTATCTGAGCTAATGATAAGTTTCCTTGATTTGAAATCCATCAACCAGGCGTGCCGCGATGAGTTGATTGAGGCGTGCACGCGCGTTATTGATTCTGGTTGGTATATCGGGGGAAGCGAGCTTCAACAGTTTGAAAGCAGCTATGCTGAATACTGCGGAACTAAGCATTGTATTGGTGTTGCCAATGGACTGGACGCCTTGGTACTGGTAATCCGAGCCTGGAAGGAACTTGGTTATTTGCGCGAGGGCGACGAAATTCTGGTTCCCTCCAATACATATATCGCAAGCATCCTTGCCATATCGGAGAATGGGTTGGTACCTGTTCTGGTTGAGCCTGATCCTGCAACGTTTAATATTTGCCCGATCAGTGCCGAAGCAGCCATTACTGCTAAAACCAAAGCTATTCTACCTGTACATTTGTATGGGCGCCTTGCGGACATGCCAGCAATCATGGCTCTAGCTGAACGCTCTGGTTTGCTCGTTCTGGAAGATTCCGCCCAATCCCACGGAGCGAACGTTAATGGGAGAAAAGCAGGTGGCTGGGGCCACGCTTCCGGTTTTAGCTTCTATCCAGGCAAGAACCTTGGTGCTCTTGGCGATGCTGGAGCGGTAACCACTAATGACGATATGCTAGCATCCACACTTCGGGCGTTGCGTAACTATGGCTCGCACGAGAAGTACAAAAATCTTTATCGTGGAATGAATAGTCGGCTGGATGAAATTCAGGCAGCTATGTTGTCGGTCAAGCTGAAGTACCTCGACGAGCAAACTATCCATAGGCGAAAGATTGCAGACCTGTACACAAATAATATCCAACACCCTGCAATCACTTTACCTGTTGTTTCGCAGTTCAATCCTTTAGAAAATTCAAGTCATGTCTGGCACGTTTATACCGTACTTTGTCAAGATAGGGACGCGCTGCAGAACCATCTGCTTGCGAACAATATACAAACACTCATTCATTACCCCATACCCCCTCACCAGCAACAGGCTTATTCGGAGCTTGCGAGATATTCATTGCCGGTATCGGAAAAAATCCATCGCGAAATATTGAGTTTGCCGATGGGGCCTGGCTTGCTTTTGGAAGAAGCACGTGCGGTGGTGGCTGCTTGCAATAGTTTTCAGTCAGATATGACATGAATCTTGTTAGAACCAGTCTACTAAATGGCGTTGCTGTAGTTATCAAGATGCTGACTTTGCTGGGACTTAACAAGGTTCTTGCTGTGTATGTTGGGCCTGCTGGCTACGCGGCAATCGGGCAGTTCCAGAATGCACTGCAGATGATCACGACTTTTACAGGCGGTGCGATCAGCAACGGCGTCGTAAAATACACAGCGCAATATCATGACAGGCCTGATCGACAGTTGAAATTGTGGAGAACGGCAGGCACCGTCACGATTGTGGGTAGTGTTTTTGTTGGTGTTTTGGTTGCGCTGTTGCATCGTCAACTTGCATCGGTATTTCTAAAAGACGAAAATCTCGGGAGCGTATTTCTCTGGTTTTCTGGTGGGGTGGTTTTCTTTTCTTTAAATTCCTTGCTGTTGGCTATATTGAACGGTAGAAAGGAAATTTTACTTTATGTGACTGCCAATATTGCCGGGAGTCTTTTGTCGTTGGGTGTTACATTTTACTTGGCAATCCAGTATGGTTTGTTTGGTGCGCTCATTGCGCTGGTAATCTATCAGTCAGTTAGTTTTGTAGTTACTCTGCTTCTATGTGTCAGGACTAAATGGTTTAAGATCAGTTCGCTGTTCGGGTGTCTCGATAAAGAAACGCTTCACAACTTATCCGGTTATTTTTTAATGGCGGTAGTTTCGGCAGCCTGCGTTCCCCTTGGGCAAATGTTAGTAAGAAATCACCTTGGTAGTACTTTGGGGTGGGAGGTGGCTGGCTATTGGGAAGCGATGTGGCGTTTAAGCACAGCCTATCTTCTACTTGTTACGACTACATTGAGCGTCTATTATTTGCCTCGTCTTTCAGAAATGAAAACTGGAGGTGAGATAAAAAAAGAAGTTCTGGACGGTTATCGTCTGATACTGCCTGTCGCTGTTGTAGCAGGTTTGCTCATGTATCTTTTGAGGGATACAATCGTTTCTATCTTGTTTACCTCAGAGTTTTACCCTATGCGTGATTTTTTTTCAGGTCAAGTTGTTGGGGATAGTTTGAAAATATGTAGTTGGATTATGGCGTACGTGATGCTTAGTAAAGCCATGGTGAAACTATTTATAATTACTGAAATATTATCGTGTGTCTCTTTTTATATTTTGTCAGTTGTCTTCACGGATTTGTGGGGTATGGCAGCGGTGACGTGGGCTTATGCGTTTAATTATGCTTTATACAGCTTGATTATGTATGTCTTTGTTTATCGAAAGCTGGAAAATTACTCTGCTTCAGAGTCGGAAAAAGCAACGTGAAGAAATTGATCGCTGATCTCGAATCCAAGATCCTATCGGAAGCTGACATAAATCAGGCGTTGGACACTGCTCGTCAGTATGGAAGTTTGTTGTGGTTTGCTGATATTGGCATTTATGACGCTCCAACTATTGAAGATAATTTGATTGAGCGTTGTGTAAAGCTTTTCCAAAATTACGTAATTGATACCTGCGATTATAGCGCGCCAGTCGTACATGTAATCAGCGAGCCATTGTTGACAGGCGGCCACACTCGTCTTATGGAAAAGCTTGCTGGGATGCATGACGACTCTGTAGATCTCATCATTTCTCGTGGTGCGTCAATGCGCGCAGAGCAACGCGTTAGGAACTTTTTCTCAAAAACATCGAAGGTTTCATCTGTTCGTCCACTCGATATCGTGATTGAGCTCGTGGAGTTTTTTTACTCATATAAGAAGATTATATTACATATACATCCTGACGATATTTTTACAGTTGTCGCTTGCGGTGTTGTTAAACGTCTTTATGATAAAGAGGTGTTTTTCGTCAACCACGCAGATCATGTTTTTTCATATGGTACCTCGGTGGCTGATTACTATTTTGAACTAAGTAGTTATGGTAGACGGTTGGACTTAAAGAAAACGATTCTTGGCAAGAAATCATTTCTGGGGATTCCGGTGAAAGTCAGTGAGGCACCGGGTGATTTAAATTTTAAGCCAAATAAAGATCAGCAATTGCTTTTTATTTCCGCTGGCTCGGATGTGAAATACAAGCCAAACAAAGGTGTTGGTATATTCGAGCTCGTTTCCAGTATTCTTGAGGTTTATCGTTCGTCAAAGTTCTTGGTCATAGGAAGTAATTTAAAAACGTCATTTTGGTGGTGGTCACTTAAACTAAAGTATGGTGGTCGGTTGGAGATTCGCTCTCACCTCGAATTTGATGAGTACAATAAGGCTGTAGCAAAAGCTGATTATTATGTAGACAGTCATCCTATTCCTGGAGGTACTGCTTTCGCCGAGCAATATCTCAGTGGGCGGCGTTGTGTCGGATTGGTGTCGCCTATCCAAGGGTATTCGCCCGCAGATAAACTGAAACGAAGTAGCGTTGATGAAGTAATGACATGTATCAATGACTACAGGCACTCTGAATCTATTTTTGAGGAGATATTGGCGGTTAACGGTATCGAAAATGTAAAGCGGCGATATTTAGCTTGCGTTTTAAAAGGTGAAGTCTGTGAGAATGTTCTAGATGTATCGAATAAATGGAGTGGTGATGTAACTTTTTTTAAAACGGACGAATCTAGTGGGAGTGTAGACGTGGCCGTGCCTACCATTATGTCGCTTTGTACTCTGAATGCTGGTTTTGCATTGCGGTTATTTAATAGTTTGACTGTTCTTAAAAAATTAAAGTTAATTGCGAAATTGGTGCTCTTTGTTGTGAAAAATAAGGTTGCGCAATAGTGGTCAATATTGATGAAGGTTTAATGAATAACAGAGTTGCCACTTTTTTTATAGTGCTTTACTGTTTGTCGACTGTGCTTGTGCCAGTATTTATTCTTAATAAGCTTGTTTTTTTGCCGCTCTTTCTAGTGTCTATTAGCTTGCTATTTTTTAGGCCGGCAATAACTGTTGCTCCACTGCTGGTTGTATCAGTATTTATCTACGGCTATTTTCTTGGGGTCCTTAGTGGTGCTGATGTTGATTTGGGTAGACAAATGGTTTTTAGTTCGTCTGCGCTATTGCTTATATATTTTATTAATAACTTTAAAGTCGATATGTCGCAGGCTGTTAAAGTTACGGGTGCAATTTTCGCGCTTTTGATGTGTGGGCTTTCTTTTTTGCTGATGTTGCTTCCGGGTTCGGCTTTGGGAGCCGAGTTGCTAAATTACTATAATGTAAATGAACTAGGGTTTTACGGTGTTCGCAATTTTGGTGGTTTGCAGATGTTTATGCTTCACCATCGATCTTCCCCTTTTTTATTAGTGCCGCTTTCTCTGTTTTTCATTGATTTTTTAAAGCTCAGAAAAATTAGCGCGTTATTTTTTGTGGTTGTTATATTGACTGCTATTGTCTGCTCTGCATCTCGTGCCCTTATGGTAATGGCACTCGCGTCATTGTCAGTTCTGTACTTTTCCCACAAAAGTTGGTCGATGCGACTGTTGATGATGATTTTCACGGTTCCTGTTTTGGCGTTTACCGTAGTTTATCTTGCCAGCGAAACTAGTATGTTTAGCTCGGGCGAGCAGTCAAACAGTATTAAAATTGGTCACTTGGTTTCATTTTTTAATGTGATCGACTGGGATATGTTGATATTTGGCAAAGGGCTCGGGGCCTATTTCTTTACTGAAGGATATGGGGTTGTTGTTTCTCAGACCGAAATCACATGGATGGATTCCATTCGATTTTTTGGCCTGCCGCTAACTGCTATATTATTGGTCGCTCTATTCTTTCCTATTCGAAATATACCTCTCGACTCAGTTTCTGCTTCGAGTAGATTGATAATGTTTTTGTATGTGATTATGTCTATGAGTAATCCGGTGTTATTCAACTCATTTGGGTTTCTGGTGGTGTTGTGGTATTGGTCTATAGTGATGAGGGGGCAAGAGTCTCCGGTTGCGCAGGCACAATCAATTGGAGAATAAATTGAAATCTATTGCTGCTGTAGTTGTAGGCTATAATCCAGATATTAAAGTCCTCGACGATCTTTTGATTTCATTATCTAACCAAGTCGGTCTATTGATACTGGTCGACAATGGTGGAGCGGAGCTTTTTCTACAGGGATATCCTGAGTTGAGAGCGTCTGTCCGGTATCTATCCTTGCAAGGTAACAAAGGTCTTGGAGCAGCACTTAACGCGGGCTTTCAGTTAGCTGTAGACGCCGGTATACCCTATATGGTGACCTTCGACCAAGACAGTCATGCTGAACCTGATCTTATTGAAAAGCTTGAATCAGCCATGGTACATGCCAAGTCCCGCGATGAAAAATGTATTGCAGTCAGTCCTACTTTTTTTGATCGAAGGGACGGAAAAAAAATTAATTTTCCTTTCTATCAGTCTATTGATGGCGTGATCAAGCCAGTTTTTGTATCAGACGACGTATACGGTTTAGTAAATGCTGATGCCCTTATAACATCTGGAATGTTCGTGGATACTCAAGCTTGGAAAGGGGGGGTTAAATATGATGAAGACATGTTTGTTGACTTCACAGACACTGAATGGTGTTTTCGCGTTCGAGATCGAGGTTATAGACTCTACGGGTGCCTGAACGTCGAGATGGGACATGCATTGTCCGATGCCCCCCCGGTTAAGATTTTCGGCCTGAGTTTTTTTAGATATTCACCTATTCGTCGTTATTTTTTCTTCAGAAATACAGTCGCTGTCTGTCGTATGGCGCATACGCCGAACTGCTGGAAAAAGAGATTGTCTGTTGCCTTAGTACTACGTTTTTTTGTGAATTTGTTGATTGACACTAACAAGGCAAAATCTCTGGAAATGATGGTTCGGGGCATTCGTCACGGATTGCGCAAGAGTCTAGGTCCTGCCCATTGAGGCAGGCTTAGCCATGGCATTTGCGAAGTTTGTTGATTTAAACAGAGTTTGCGTTTGAAGAGGGACATGTTCATGCAACCCCGTTATTTAGTTTTGCTGGCTGCGTACAATGGCCTGGAATGGATTTCTGAGCAGGTGGAATCCATCCTCAATCAGGAAGGTGTTTCGGTCACCCTTTTGATAAGCGTCGATGCGTCTGGTGACGGGACGGAACAGTGGGTTACTGATTTGGCCGATGCAGATTCTCGCGTAAAGTATCTCGCCCATGGTCAGAGATTTGGTGGCGCTGCTCGTAATTTTTTTCGACTGGTCAAAGAAGCGTCAATAGAAGATTTTGATTATTTTTCCTTTGCTGATCAGGATGATATTTGGTTGCCTAATAAACTGATCCAGGCTACCGACGTGATGTATGAGACTCAGTCCGACGGTTATTCAGGTAATGTCACTGCTTTTTGGCCGAATGGAAAGGAACGATTAATCGTAAAATCCCAACCTCAAGTTCAGTACGATCATTTGTTCGAAGCCGCTGGTCCCGGATGTACTTATGTGTTTTCGAGAAAATTGTTTGTTGATTTGCAGCAGCATATCACTATTAATTTCTGCGACGTACAGAGCGTCACTCTTCATGATTGGTATTGTTATGCCTTTAGTCGAACTCATGGCTACAAATGGGTAATAGATACTACCTCCTACATGCGGTATCGTCAGCATTCCAATAATCAGGTTGGCGTCAACAGTGGCTTAAAGGCGTTCCGGTCTCGGCTTTTGAAGGTGTTCGACGGTTGGTGGTTAAGTCAAGCGTCTCTCATTTCACGTTTGATCGGTATAGAGGCCACGCCCTTCGTTCAGAGCTGGATCAAGTTGGGCGGCACCGACCTGGCACGACTGGCCTTAGCAGGTTACAAATGCCGCAGACGCTTACGCGATAAATTTATTTTTACTGGCCTTTGCCTCACCCTCGTTATTATGAGGCAAAAGAAATGACCAAGATATTGGTTACCGGTAGTAGTGGATTCGTAGGAAGTTGCCTTATCGAAAAGCTCATTGAAAATGTAGACTTTCAGGTAACGGCGCTGGTTCGTCGTGCCCCTGCGAAAACGAACGAATGTATTAATTATCACTGTCTTGCCGATTTCGCTCAAATTGATGCCGGGCATGAGTCACTGAAGAACGTTGATGTCGTTATTCATCTGGCATCCCGCGTGCATGTTATGAACGATACTGAAGTCGACCCGCTTGCGGCTTTTCGTGCAATCAACGTTGGGCATACATTGAGTTTGGCACGAAGTGCCGCTATGTCCGGTGCCAAGAGGTTCATTTTCGTTAGCTCGGTCAAAGTAAATGGGGAAGGCACCACTCCTGGTCGCCCCTATCGGGAGACCGATACGCCTAATCCTGTCGATTTTTACGGTATTTCCAAACTGGAAGCGGAGGAGGGACTTCGATTGGTCGCAGCCGAAACCGGCATGGAGGTCGTCATTATTCGACCGGTGCTTGTTTATGGCCCAGGTGTGAAAGCCAATTTTGAGAGCATGATGAAATGGCTGCGAAAGGGAATTCCCTTACCCTTCGGTGCGATACGCAACCAGCGTAGCCTTGTAGCGCTGGATAATCTCGTAGATCTGATTCTGACCTGTGTAAATCATCCCGCTGCCGCCGACCAGACATTTCTGGTGAGTGATGGCGAAGACGTTTCCACCACGCAGTTGCTGGTCAAGCTTGCCAATGCTTTGAACAGCCCGTCTCGTTTGTTACCTGTTCCCAGCTGGCTGCTCACTGCGAGCGCTACGTTATTGGGCAAGAAAGCATTATCGCAACGACTTTGCGGTTCGTTGCAGGTCGATATCACAAAGGCCCGACTATTGCTCGGTTGGCATCCGGTTCTCACATTGGATCAAGCCCTGCGCAAGACTGCTGTACATTTTATTAACGAGCAAAATCAATGAAGTATTGGTATATATTCCCAGTTGTTGTGCTGCTGTCCTTATTTTTGACCGCTCTTTTGCGTCGATACGCATTGCATCGCAGCATTATCGATGTACCCAATGCCCGAAGCTCCCACTCGGTTCCCACGCCGCGTGGAGGTGGAGTCGCGATTGTGTTGTCATTTTTACTATGCCTGGTTTTTATGGCGAACCTAGAACTGCAGCCCTTAGCGCAGATTGTCGCGATGATCGGTTCTGGCGCGTTGATTGCGGTGATTGGTTTCATGGACGACCATGGGCACATTGCCGCAAGATGGCGTCTGTTGGGGCATTTCCTGGCAGCCGCGTGGGTTATTTTCTGGATGGGCGGCTTACCGGCGCTAATTTTCTTCGGTTTTACTATCGATCTGGGCTGGTTTGGGAGTGCGCTAGCGGCTATCTATCTCGTGTGGATGCTGAACCTTTATAACTTCATGGATGGCATTGATGGCCTTGCCAGTCTTGAAGCCATCTGTGCATGCATTGGTTTGTCGGTTAGCTACTACCTGTCGGGTCAGGAATCGTTGATGTGGGCACCACTAATGCTGACGATGACTGTTACCGGATTCCTGTACTGGAATTTCCCCCCGGCCCGTATTTTCATGGGGGATGCTGGGAGCGGTTTTCTCGGCATCATTCTGGGCGCTCTGTCTGTTCAGGCCGCGTGGGCTGGTAGCGAATTCTTTTTTGCTTGGCTAATCATGTTGGGTGTCTTTGTCGTTGATGCCACCTTTACCCTGATACGGCGTCTTGTCAGAGGTGATAAGGTCTATGAGGCGCACCGCAGCCATGGTTATCAATACGCATCCCGCCAGTTTGGCAAGCATTTGCCCGTAACGGTCGCTGTTTCGCTCATCAATTTGCTTTGGTTGCTTCCCATTTCACTCGGGGTAACCTTGCTTCAACTGGACGGTGCGACCGGATTGGTAATAGCCTATGTCCCTTTGGTCCTTCTGGCAGTGAAGTTCAAGGCGGGTTCGCTCGAGAAAGCTGTCTGAGGAAGGGAATTCTTAAGGTTGGATTATTCGGAAAAGTTGTCGCGTGAATTCAGTGGATAAGAACGAAGTGATAGATGGATTTATGGGGCAGATCCGCGCGTGGCTGCTGGCGCTCCCGCGGCGTCAGAAACGGCTGATGCAGGTCGCTGCTGACATCCTATTGGTGTGGGTGTCGCTATGGCTCTCATTTGTCGTGCGCCTGGGTCTTGACGAAATTATTAATCCATTCACTACTCATCGCTGGCTCTTTATTTTTGCTCCTATCGTAGCCATTCCATTGTTCATACGCTTCGGCATGTACCGAGCGGTGATGCGCTATTTCGGCAATGACGCGTTGATAGCCATAATCAAGGCGGTCAGTCTGTCTGCCTTGGTTTTGGGAGTCATTGTCTACTGGTACAGCAATCACGAGACTGTTGTACCTCGTTCAATCATTTTCAACTATTGGTGGTTGAGCCTGGTGATGATTGGCGGTTTGCGTCTAGCCATGCGTCAGTACTTCCTGGGTGACTGGTTTGCAGCAGCCCAGCACGTCCCGTTTACTAACAGGGACGATGGTCTACCCAAGGTCGCCATCTATGGCGCAGGGGCTGCCGGCAATCAGTTGGTCGCGGCACTCCGCATGGGACGGTTAATGCGACCGGTGGCCTTCATCGACGATGACAGCGGGATAGCTGATCGAATCATCTCCGGACTGCAGGTATTCAAGCCCAAGCATATTCAAGAGATGATCGACTCAACAGGCGCACAGGAAATTCTCCTCGCGGTTCCTTCGGCCAACCGTGGTCGACGCCGCGAGATTCTGGGTTTTCTCGAGGGTTTTCCCTTGCACGTTCGCAGTGTGCCGGGTTTCATGGATCTGGCCAGCGGACGGGTCAAGGTTGACGATATTCAGGAAGTAGACATTGCTGATTTGCTCGGCCGTGATGCGGTACCCGCGCAGGGAAATCTTCTTGAACACTGTATTAAAGGCCAATCCGTTCTTGTGACAGGGGCAGGTGGATCCATCGGTTCGGAACTCTGCCGTCAGATACTTTCATTGCACCCGACCACACTTTTATTGTTCGAACACAGCGAGTTCAATTTGTATTCGATTCTGTCGGAGCTTGAACAACGCATTGCACGAGAGTCCCTTTCGGTCCGATTGTTACCCATCCTTGGGTCTGTACGCAATCAGGACAAGTTGCTGGACGTCATGAAAGCCTGGCGAGTCGACACTGTCTATCATGCTGCAGCGTACAAGCATGTACCTATGGTTGAGCACAATATCGCCGAAGGTGTATTGAATAATGTAATCGGTACGCTCAATACTGCACAAGCTGCTTTGACCGCAGGCGTGGCGAACTTTGTGCTTATTTCCACTGATAAAGCCGTACGGCCCACTAACGTCATGGGAAGCACCAAGCGACTTTCCGAATTGACGTTGCAGGCGCTTAGTCGTGAGCTTGCCCCGGTGTTGTTCGGCGATAGTTCGAACGTATCACGCGTGAACAAGACCCGCTTCACGATGGTTCGTTTCGGTAACGTCCTTGGATCGTCAGGTTCGGTTATTCCGCTTTTCTATAAGCAGATTAAATCTGGTGGACCATTGACGGTTACGCATCCAAAAATCACGCGTTACTTCATGACGATTCCCGAGGCTGCCCAACTGGTAATTCAGGCGGGATCTATGGGGCAGGGTGGTGATGTCTTTGTTCTGGATATGGGGGAACCAGTCAAAATTATTGAATTAGCAGAGAAGATGATTCATCTGTCTGGTTTAAGTGTGCGGTCTGAGAAAAACCCTCATGGTGACATTTCTATTGAATTCACTGGCCTTCGCCCCGGAGAAAAGCTCTACGAGGAGCTGTTGATTGGCGATAATGTTGCCGCTACCGAGCACCCGATGATTATGAGTGCGAATGAGGATCATATTTCTTGGGACCTGCTCAAAACAAAGCTGGCGGAGTTGCTCATTGCAGTCGATCAGGATGACTACGCTCGCGTGCGCCAGCTGATGCGCGAAACCGTCAGCGGCTACACTCCTGACGGCGAAATCGTCGACTGGATCTACCAACAACGTCGCCTCGAACCCTGATTGTTTCACATCCCGCAACAGACACATTTTTGACAGTCTCCATCCATCGCCTAAGTTTGGAAGGCAGCTTCGGAAAAAGCTGCTTTCCCAATCGATGTCATGGAGCGTCATTTATGCGTACTGGCTACTTCTATTCTCTGGTTTTCGCCCTGCTTACCAGCGCCTCTATCGCCGCCGTTGCTGCGCCAGCAGTCAAACCCGAAGCTGGCAATGCACCCCAGGTGCAACAAATGTCCGCCGCGACACCGTCCGGTAAAGTCGATCTCAACAAGGCGGATGCGTCGACCCTGCAGAGTGAGCTGTCCGGTATCGGGGAGGCCAAGGCCCAGGCGATTGTTGCGTATCGTGAGAGTAATGGGGCGTTTTCGTCAGTGGACGAGTTGCTCGAGGTCAAGGGGATCGGTAAAGCCCTTCTGGATAAGAATCGCGAGAAGCTTGTAGTGAACTAAGCTACTAAGGCAGCGCCAGAGGCCGGTCATTTGACCGGCCTCTTTGTATGTGGCGAACGGCCACGACGGTGCGCCTTTCGTCAGTCCAGTTAAAATTACGGCTATCATATTTGCATCATATTATGCGTATAATAATCGCCCGCTCAAGCGTTTTGAAACCAGGCGCTTGTCTTTCCTTCAGCCTTTTCCAAGCAGGAGCATTGTCATGAATTCTGTCCAGACCCAAGGAACAGCCCTCGTCACCGGTGCTTCTTCCGGCATCGGTGCGATCTACGCCGAGCGCTTGGCGGCGCGTGGTTTCGATTTGTTGCTGGTCGCCCGCGATCAAGAGCGGCTAGAAGCGGCGGCGAGCACGTTGCGCGCCGAGCATGGCGTCCTGGTCGAGGTGCTCAGGGCTGATCTGACGCAAAAGGATGATGTGATCAAGCTGGAGCAGCGCCTGCGTAGCGATTCCAGTATCAGCTTGCTATTGAACAACGCCGGGGTTGCTGCGGATGGTTTGTTGGCCAACGCCGACATGGATCAACTGGAGCGCTTGATTCAGCTGAACGTCACGGCGGTCACGCGACTGGCCTCGGCTGCGGCAGCCAGCTTTGCCAAGGCGGGCCGGGGAACGATCATCAATATCGCCTCGGTGGTGGCCTTGTTTCCGGAGCGCTTCAACGCAACTTACAGCGCGAGCAAGGCTTATGTGTTAAGTCTGACTCAGTCGTTGAACGCCGAGCTGGATGGCACCGGGGTCAAGGTTCAAGCCGTGTTGCCTGGCGTGACACGCACCGAGATCTGGGAGCGCTCCGGTATCGATGCTTCCCAGATCCCTGAGGATATGGTGATGGAGGCGGGGGAGATGGTTGATGCGGCGTTGTCGGGGCTGGATCAGGGTGAGTTGGTCACCATCCCTTCGTTGCCGGATGCCGCCGACTGGGATGCCTTTGTGGCAGCGCGTCACGTGATGGCGCCGAATCTTTCCAAAAGCAAGGCCGCCTCGCGTTACAAATGAGGCGCCATCCATTGGTTTGAGGTAATTGCGGTATGAGTGATCGTCGAGTAGTTGTGACAGGCATGGGCCTGGTGTCTCCGTTGGGTAGCGGTGTAGAAGCCAACTGGCAGCGTTTGTTGGCGGGGCGTTCCGGGGTGCGCAATTTGCCCGACGAGGTGGTTGCCGATCTGGCGACCAGGGTCGGTGGTGCGGTGCCGACCCTGGCGGAAGATGCGGAGGCCGGTTTTGACCCGGATCGGGCCACGTCGCCCAAAGAGCAGAAGAAAATGGACCGCTTCATTCTGTTTGCCATGGAGGCGGCTCGTCAGGCAATCGAGCAAGCGGGTTGGCAGGCGCTGGACGCCAATGCCCAGGAGCGTACGGCGACCATTATCGGTTCCGGCGTGGGCGGTTTCGGCGCGATTGCCGATGCGGTGCGGACCACCGATAGCCGTGGTCCGCGGCGATTGTCGCCGTTCACCATTCCTTCGTTTCTGGTCAATCTCGCTGCCGGTCATGTGTCGATTCAGCACCGTTTCAAGGGGCCGTTGGGCGCTCCGGTGACGGCGTGCGCGGCCGGGGTCCAGGCGATTGGCGATGCGGCGCGGCTGATCCGTTGCGGTGAGGCGGACATTGCGGTGTGCGGCGGTGCGGAAGCGGCGATCGATCGCGTCAGTCTGGCCGGATTTGCTGCGGCTCGCGCCTTGTCCAGTGCTTACAACGACACCCCGGAGCGTGCTTCGCGGCCGTTCGACAGTGGTCGCGATGGCTTCGTCATGGGGGAGGGCTCCGGTCTGCTGGTGATCGAATCCCTGGAGCATGCCTTGGCTCGCGGCGCGCAACCGTTGGCCGAGCTGGTGGGTTACGGCACCAGCGCCGATGCCTATCACCTGACCGCAGGGCCTGAAGATGGCAGCGGTGCACAGCGATCCATGTTGCTGGCGTTGGCCCAGGCGGGTATTTCACCTGCGCAGGTGCAGCATCTCAACGCCCACGCGACCTCGACACCTATCGGCGACCTGGGAGAACTGGCCGCCATCAAGGCCGTGTTCGGCACGGATAACACCCTTGCTGTGACCTCGACCAAATCCGCCACCGGACATTTGCTCGGTGCGGCAGGCGGTATCGAGGCGATCTTCACGTTGTTGGCGATTCGTGATCAAGTCGTGCCGGCGACCCTCAATTTCGATAACCCGGACCCTGCCAGCGAAGGCGTGGACATCGTCCATGGTCAGGCTCGGCCGATGGCCATTGAATATGCATTGTCCAATGGTTTCGGCTTTGGCGGGGTCAATGCCAGTGTGCTGTTCAAGCGCTGGCAGGGTTAATCCCCGGTTCGTTTGAGATAGGCGCGGGTGATGTCGAGAATCCGCTGGGCGAACTGCGGATTTTCGACACTGCGCGATAGCAGCAGCGCCCCGACCAGGGTCGACATGATGACGATGGCGCGGTCGGCAGCGTCCTCGCTTTCGAGTGTGGCTTGCACTTGGTCGAGCCGTGCATTGAGCACCGCGTCAGAGGTCGGGCTTGGCTGTCCGCGCAGGCCGAGTTCCGACGACATGGTCGGCAGCGGACAACCTTCGTCCGGTGAAGTCTGGTGCCATTCGGACAAATAGGCATCAATGAATGTTTCCAGCGGTTGATCCTGGGCAAACAGTTCGGCGCAAATAACGTCTACCTGATCTCCCGCCGCTTGCAGGGCTTTTTCTACCAGTTCGTCCTTGGACTTGAAATGCGAGTAGAAGCCGCCGTGAGTCAAACCCAACGCTTTCATCAGCGGCTGCAGGCCGGTCGCGCCAATCCCATCGCGACGGAAACGCGCTGATGCTTCCTTGATGATACGTTGGTGGGTCTGAGCTTTATGGTCCTGCGAGTAACGCATTTCGAATCTCCGCAACAATGCACCATCTTAACCAATGAAAATTAGATGGTGACTGTACTTTTATTGCTAAAAAGCATGCAGATGCGTCCAACTTGGTCTTTGCTATATCGGTTGAGCTGGCACGAATAGTGATTACTTGTTAATCGACGATTGTTGAACAATCGGGAGGTAACAAGTATGAACAGCGGTTTGTCCCTGGCTGATCACATCACTTTAGAGTTGCGCGCCGATATTATTGGCGGTCGTTTGCTGCCGGGAAAACGCGCCGCCGAGGACGCCATGGGCCTGTATCTCGACGATTCCGAACAGCTCCTGCTGCAGATGCTTGCCCCAATCTCCCATCACTGATCAAGGATTCGTGCCATGTACAAAGACTATCCGGCGGCCTACCAAGTCAGCAAAGGTTCGGCCTTGCAGGTGGACACAGTCTTTTACGAACGGATCCGCGACACGAAGGATGGGCGCACGCTGATTGAAGCCTTTGAGGTGCCGATCCGCACTGGTCGTGCGTGGAAGGTGCCGGCCGGACACGTGTTCCGGGTCACGACGCCCGTTGGCCCGCAAGTCGGGGATTTCAATGTGTGGAATGCCAATGATCCGCGCGAACGCTTGTGGGCGGCCCGGACCCGACAGCTGCAAGGCGCGCATGTCAGTACCCATGACCGGCTCTGGTCGAACCTGCCGTTTCTGCGGCCGCTGGTGACCATCACCGATGACAGCCTGGCCGGTTACGGGATCGACGAGCACGGTGGGCGCTTGCACGATTTGCTCGGCACCCGTTGCGATCCCTACGTGAACAAAATGCTCACCGGTGAAGACTTCCATCATCACTGTCATTCAAACCTGACTCGTGCGGTGTTGCCCCATGGTTTGACCGAGTTCGACGTGCATGACGTGTTGAATATTTTCCAGTGCACCGGCCTGAATCACGACGATATGTACTTCATGAAGGCTTGTCCGGCACAGAAGGGGGACTACCTGGAGTTCTTTGCCGAAATCGATCTGCTGTGTGCGTTGTCAACCTGTCCGGGCGGCGATCTTTCGCTGGCCATGTGGGGGCCGGATGCGCAGGATCCGCTGAGCGTGTGTCGACCGCTTGGGGTGGAGATTTATCGGTTGGAGGATTCGTTGCTTGCAGGGTGGAGCCAGCCGGAGCGTGCGGCGTACAAGGGAATGCACGGGTTGCACATTGCCAAGGCCGATTGGGAAAAATAAGCAAATAGATCAAAGCCTGCGGCAGCCCCTGCACGGAATGTGCGTACCTGTAAGAGCTGCCGAAGGTTCCGGCCACGTTCGGACGATCGTTTGATCGTTTGATGTCTGAATCTAGCGGTCCTGCGCATCCTTGGCATCCGCTTGCGCATTGCGTTCCGCGACGCGTTTACGTTGCTCTTCGGTCAATTCGACCTTGTTGGCAGTGTCGCGCAGCATCATCAAACCGCCAACGATCGAGCCGATTGCAACGACCAGAATCAACCAGGCATACCAGGGCATAGGGGCTCTCCTTGAGGGCAGGCCGGTTGGCGGGTTTCGCCAATCGATCGTGCATACCACTTTGAGCGATTTATTTTCGCGGTGGTTCCATTCTATGCCTGATCTGTCCCCTGCATATGCGCCGCGTCTTCGAAACTTGCACTTATGTTGCGCCAATGATCGCGATGTCTGTTCTCCCGCCATCGCGGGCAAGTCCGCTTCCACAAAGATATGTGTTTTAGATATACAGTCCTCCGCTTTGAACGCGGGCTTGCCTGCGATAAGGCCGATTCAGACAGCGCTGTAATCAAGCTGTAACCCCATTCTTTACACTTTCTTTATCCCCCGCCACCCCCCTCGATCTCGCTCCTTTACAGCCTCCCTGCCGACAATGACTGCACGCGGCAATACGCCGTAACACGGAGAATTTCCATGAGCATTCTGGATGGAGTGTCACTGCTGCTGGCAGTGGGGCTGTTCATTTATCTGTTGGTTGCGCTGTTGCGCGCGGATCGGAACTAGGGGCGGCCATGCACAGTTATGACTATTGGCTGATCCTCGCCTTCCTGGCCGTGGTGCTGATCCCGGCGCCGTTTCTCGGGCGGTTCTTTTACAAGGTCATGGAGGGGCAGCGCACCTGGCTGACGCCGATCCTCGGACCGGTCGAGCGCGGGTGCTACAAAGTGGCCGGCATTGATCCGCAGGCCGAACAGAGCTGGCAGCGATACACCCTGGCCTTGCTCACCTTCAACCTCGCGGGCTTTTTGCTGTTGTTCATGATCCTGTTGTTCCAGGGCCATTTGCCGCTCAATCCGCAGCAGTTGCCGGGTCAGGAATGGACCCTGGCGTTCAATACCGCCATCAGTTTCATGACCAATACCAACTGGCAGGCCTACAGCGGTGAAGCCTCCCTCAGCTACCTGAGCCAGATGGTCGGCCTCACCGTGCAGAACTTCGTCAGCGCCGCTACCGGCCTGGCGGTATTGGTGGCGCTGTGTCGCGGTATCGGGCGCAAGTCGACCGCAACCCTGGGCAACTTCTGGGTCGACATGACCCGTGCCACCCTCTATGGCCTCCTGCCGCTGTGCCTGCTGCTGGCGCTGTTTCTGGTGTGGCAGGGCGTGCCGCAAACCTTCGCTCAGTATGTGAATGCGGTGACGATGCAGGGCGTCGATCAGGTGATCCCGCTCGGCCCGGCGGCGAGCCAGATTGCGATCAAGCAACTGGGCACCAACGGTGGTGGCTTCTTCGGGGTCAACTCGGCGCATCCGTTCGAGAACCCGACGGCCTGGAGCAACCTGTTCGAGGTGACTTCGATCATCCTGATCCCGGTGGCGCTGGTGTTCACTTTCGGTCACTACGTCAAGGACCTGCGTCAGAGCCGCGCGATCATCGCCTGCATGCTGGCGCTGTTCCTGATCGGCGGCGCGACTTCGCTGTGGGCCGAGTACCAGCCGAACCCGACCCTGAATAACGTCGCCGTCGAGCAGACCGCGCCGCTGGAAGGCAAGGAAGCGCGTTTCGGCACCACCGCCACGGTGCTCTGGTCGGTGACCACCACCGCGGCGTCCAACGGTTCGGTCAACGGCATGCACGACAGCCTGAGCCCGTTGAGCGGCATGGTTGCACTGGTCAACATGATGGTCGGCGAAGTGATTTTCGGCGGCGTCGGCGCGGGGATGTACGGCATGTTGCTCAACGTGCTGATCGCGGTGTTCCTCGCCGGGCTGATGATCGGTCGCACGCCGGAATACCTCGGCAAGAAACTGCAGGCCAGGGAAGTGCAGCTGCTGGTGGTGACCTTGCTGGTGATGCCGGTCGGTGTGCTGGTGCTTGGCGCCATTGCGGCCAGTTTGCCCGGCCCTGTCGCGGCGGTGAGCAATCCCGGCGCCCATGGTTTCAGTCAGTTGCTTTACGCCTACACCTCGGCCGGTGCCAACAACGGCTCTGCGTTTGGCGGCTTCGGTGCCAACACGCCGTTCCACAACCTGATGCTGGGGCTGGGCATGTTGATCGGTCGCTTCGGCTACATCCTCCCGGTGCTGGCCCTGGCCGGCAGCCTGGCGATGAAGAAAACCGCACCGATCGGCCAGAACAGCTTCCCGACCCATGGCCCGCTGTTCGTCACGTTACTGACAGTGACCATTTTGCTGGTGGGTGGTTTGACGTTTTTGCCGGCACTGGCATTGGGCCCGATTGCTGAACATTTGAGCATGGGCTTCTAAGGGGTCAATGATGAATATGCACGTTCCAGCTTCAAAAAAAGCCTCGCCGACCAAGTCGGCCGGAGCATCGAAAACCGCACTGTCGGCCCTCTGGCGTCCGGCGCTGGTACAAGCCTTCGTCAAGCTCGACCCAAGGCAATTGAAGCGCGCACCAGTGATGTTGGTGGTCGAACTGACCGCGGTGCTGACCACCGTGCTGTGCTTCATTCCCGACGCAGCGGTATCGACCTTTGTCGCGGCGCAAATCGCCTTGTGGCTGTGGTTCACCGTGCTGTTCGCCAACTTCGCCGAAGCGTTGGCCGAAGGTCGCGGCAAGGCCCGTGCCGACAGCCTCAAGGCCGGCAGCGAAGGCATGAGCGCTCGTCGCAAAACCAGCGACGGCGCCTTTCAAATCGTGCCGGCCACCAGCCTGCGCAAGGGCGATGTGGTTCGCGTTGAAGCGGGGGAAATGATCCCCGGTGACGGCGAGGTGATTGAAGGTATTGCAGCGGTCAACGAAGCGGCGATCACCGGTGAATCCGCGCCGGTGATCCGTGAGTCCGGCGGCGACCGTTCGGCTGTCACCGGCAACACCCGCCTGGTCTCCGACTGGCTGCTGGTGCGCATCACCGCCAACCCGGGTGAGTCGACACTGGATCGCATGATCGCCCTGGTCGAGGGTGCCAAGCGCCAGAAGACCCCGAACGAAGTGGCGCTCGACATCCTGCTGATCGGTCTGACGCTGATATTCCTGCTGGTGGTCGTCACCCTGCAACCCTTCGCCCACTTCGCCAACGGCAGCCTGCCGCTGGTGTTCCTGGTGGCGTTATTGGTCACGCTGATTCCGACCACCATCGGCGGGTTGCTGTCCGCCATCGGGATTGCCGGGATGGATCGTCTGGTGCGTCTGAACGTGATTGCCAAATCCGGTCGCGCGGTGGAAGCGGCGGGGGACGTGCATGTCCTGCTGCTGGACAAGACCGGCACCATCACGTTCGGTAATCGGCGTTGCACGGCGGTTGTTGCCGCACCGGGTGTGGCCGCCAAGGAGTTGGCCGAAGGCGCGTTATTCGCTTCGCTGGCCGATGATACGGCTGAAGGTAAGTCCATTGTCGAATACCTGCGCGGAACGCAGCCGCAACCTGAACCGGCCCCGGATCTGCTGACTGCCGTGCCTTTCAGCGCCGAGACTCGGCTGTCCGGTGTCGACTACCAGGGTCGTGTCTATCGCAAGGGCGCGGTGGATTCGCTGCTGGCCTTCGTCGGCCTGAAACGCGCCGATCTGGCGCCGGCCCTGTCCCGGGAAATCGACAAGATCGCCCAGAGCGGGGGTACACCGTTACTGGTCTGCGTCGACGGCAAACTGCTCGGTGCGATTCACCTCAAGGACGTGGTCAAGCCAGGTATCCGCGAGCGTTTCGCCGAGCTGCGCAAGCTGGGGATCCGCACCGTCATGGTGACCGGCGACAATCCGCTGACGGCGGCGGCGATTGCGGCCGAGGCAGGCGTGGATGACGTATTGGCCGAAGCCACGCCGGAGAAGAAACTGGCGCGGATTCGCCATGAACAGAACGACGGTCGCCTGGTCGCCATGTGCGGTGACGGCGCCAACGATGCTCCGGCCCTGGCCCAGGCGGATGTCGGCATGGCGATGAACGATGGCACGCAAGCCGCGCGCGAGGCGGCCAACATGGTCGACCTCGACAGCGACCCGACCAAGCTGCTGGACGTGGTGCAGATCGGCAAGGAATTGCTGGTGACCCGCGGCGCCTTGACGACCTTTTCCATCGCCAACGACGTGGCCAAGTATTTCGCGATCCTGCCGGCGCTGTTCGCCTCGATCTACCCGCAACTCGGCGTGCTCAACGTCATGCACCTGAGCAGTCCGCAGAGCGCGATCCTCTCGGCGATCGTGTTCAACGCCTTGATCATTGTGGTGCTGATCCCATTGGCATTGCGCGGTGTGCGGGTGCAGGCGGCGAGTGCGGCGGCGTTGCTGCGTCGCAATCTGCTGATCTACGGGCTGGGCGGGATTGTGGTGCCGTTCGTGGGGATCAAGGCGATCGATATGCTGTTGACGGCGTTGCATCTGGTTTGACCGAACACCCCCCTTTGTAGGAGCGAGCTTGCTCGCGATGGGCGTTAACGATAACGCGTACTGTCTGGATGAACGCGGCGCCCTCTGGTTCTTCGCGAGCAAGCTCGCTCCTACAGGGGTATCCATGAATTTCGAGGAATTTGAAATGTCCACTCTGATACGTCCGGCCCTGAGCCTGTTGGTCCTGATGATGCTGATCACCGGCGTCGCCTACCCCCTTGCGGTCACCGGTGTCGCCCAGGTCGCGTTCCCGGATCAGGCCAATGGCAGCCTGGTGCGCGACGCCGACGGCAAGGTCCGTGGTTCGGCGTTGATCGCCCAGGATTTCGTCGGTGACGCCTGGTTCCATCCTCGGCCGTCGGCGGGTGCATTTGCCACCGTGTCGAGCAGCGCCAGTAACCTCTCGCCGAGCAACCCGGCGCTGGCCACCCGTGTTATCGACGATGCCAACAAACAGCTGGTGCCCGGCCAGGGCCCGGTGCCATTGGCGCTGGTCACCACCTCCGGCAGCGGCCTCGATCCACACTTGCCACCGGCAGCGATTAGCTATCAACTGACGCGTGTCGCGGCTGCGCGCAACCTGCCGGTAGCGACGCTGCAAAACCTGCTGGACGCGCACACCGAGCAGCCGTTGGTAGGGCCGCCGGTGGTGAATGTGTTGGCGTTGAACATGGCGCTGGAAAACCTGTAAATCAGTGGCGCCGCCATCGTCGGAACGCCGCCCGGAGCAAGCCCGCTCCCATAGGGATCTTCAGCGTTCACATAATCCTGTGGGAGCGGGCTTGCTCCGGGCGGCGTTCCGTCGATGGCAATAGAACAATCACCACATCAACCTCTGAAAAAAGAGATCCGAAAGCATGAGTGACTCCGGCCGCGCCGACGCGCTGTTAGCAGACCTGCCCCGCGATGGCCGTGGTCGGCTCAAGGTTTTTCTCGGCGCCGCGCCCGGGGTCGGCAAGACCTACGCCATGCTGCAAGCAGCTCACACCCAACTGCGTCAAGGGGTGAAAATCATTGCCGGCGTCGTCGAAACCCATGGCCGCGCCGAAACCGAAGCCTTGCTCGGCGGCTTGCCGCAGCTGCCGTTGGTGCGCTCGGAATACCGTGGCGTGATATTGGAGGAAATGGACCTGGACGGTCTGCTCCATGCCAAACCGAAATTGGTTCTGGTGGACGAACTGGCCCACACCAACGCCCCCGGCAGTCGTCACGCCAAGCGCTGGCAGGATATTCAGGAGCTGCTCGCCGCCGGCATCGACGTGTTCACCACGGTCAACGTCCAGCACCTGGAAAGCCTCAACGACCAGGTGCGCGGCATCACTGGCGTGCAGGTTCGCGAAACCCTTCCGGACTGGGTACTGCAAGAGGCCTACGAATTGCTGCTGGTCGATCTGCCGCCGCGCGAGCTGCTCGAGCGTCTGCGCGAGGGCAAGGTCTATGTACCGGAGCAGGCGCGGGCAGCCATCGACGCATTCTTCACCCAGACCAACCTCTCCGCCCTGCGCGAGCTGGCGATGCAAACTGCGGCGGCCCAGGTCGATAACGACCTGACCCAGGGTTATCGCCAGCTCGGCCAGGATGCGCCGACCGTGCGCGGTCGCCTGTTGGTCGGTGTCGATGGCGATGCCCAGGCCGAGCGCCTGGTCCGTCACGCCAGTCGCGTCGCCCAGCGTCGGCATTTGCCGTGGAGCCTGGTGCATGTGGACAACGGCGGCGTGCGTGACGAGCAATCGCGCTTGCGCCTGCAAAGTGCCCAGCAACTGGCCGAACGGCTTGGCGGCGAGGTGGTGTTGCTTCGCGCCGGCGAGGTGGCGAAAACCCTGATCCAGCATGCCGCCGAACGCCGCGCCAGCCTGGTACTGGTCGGCCAGTCCCGGCAGCGTTTGCGCCGTCGGTTGTTTGGTGGGGGGCTGGCGGCGCGCCTGCTGCGCCATGCTCGCGGCCTGGAAATCAACGTCATTGACGGTGATCACGAGCAGCATCAGCCACGCCAGCGCTCGATGCAGTCGCCGGTGTGGTTCGACTACGCACTGGCGCTGGTCGCGACGGTGCTTGCCAGTGCCCTGTCCTGGGCGGTATCGAGTGTCCTTCCGCTGCCCAATATCTCGCTGGTGTTCCTCGCTGCGGTGTTGCTGGTGGCGGTGCGCAGCAGCCTCGGCCCTGCGCTGGCCTGTGCCGCGCTGTCGTTTCTGACTTACGACTTTTTGTTCATTCCACCGAATTTTTCTTTCAGCATCCAGCGCGAAGAAGACGTGCTGACCCTGCTGTTTTTCCTGCTGATGGCGGCTCTCACCGGCAACCTCGCAGCGCGCCAGCGCCGGCAGTTGCAGGCCTTGCGCGACACTCAGGAAGAAACCACCGAACTGCTCGACCTGTCGCGCAAACTCACCGCCGCCACCGATCGTCAGGCCGTGATCAATGCTGCATCCCATCACCTGGAAGGCTGGAGCGATCTGCAGTTGTGCCTGCTCAATCGGGACGGTCAGAGCGGCTGGAAAGTCGAAACCGGTGGCCCGCTGGAGTTTACCGAAGCCGAGCGCGCCGCCGCCGATTGGGCCTGGCAACACGATCAGCCGGCGGGAGCGGGCACCGGTACGCTGCCTTTCGGGCGCTGGTGGTGGTGGCCATTGTCCGTGGAGGACGGCCCGCTGGCGCTGCTCGGCGTGTGTGCCAAGGAGGGTCAGACCCTGAGCGGTCAGCGCCGACGCTTGTTGACCGCGTTGAGCCAGCCGCTGGCCCAGGCGCTGGCCCGCGCACAGTTGGCCGACGACCTGGAAGCGGCGCGGCTGCACGGCGAAACCGAGCAACTGCGCAGCGCCTTGCTGGCCTCCGTGTCCCACGATTTGCGCACTCCGCTGACTTCCATGCGCGGCAGCATCGACAGCTTGTTGGCCCTCGGCGAGGCGATTCCGCTGGAGGACCGCCGCGAATTGCTCGAAGGCACCCGCGATGAAGCCGAACGTCTCGACCGCTACATTCAAAACCTGCTGGACATGACCCGCCTCGGGCACGGCGCCCTGAAGCTGGCGCGGGATTGGGTGTCGCCGGCGGACATCGTCGGCAGTGCGCTCAATCGCTTGCGCGCGGTGCTGGCGCCGCTTGAAGTCAGCACCGACGTGCCGGCGCAACTGCCGCTGCTGTACGTCCATGCCGCGCTGATCGAGCAAGCGCTGATCAACGTGATGGAAAACGCGGCGCGTTTCTCGCCGTCGCATGGGCGTTTGCAGTTGAAGGCGGGGGCCGATGACAGTGAAGTGTTTTTTTCGGTGAGCGACGAGGGGCCGGGGATTCCGGAAGAGGAGCGGGCGAAGATTTTCGACATGTTCTACACCGCCGCGCGCGGTGATCGGGGCGGGCAGGGCACCGGCCTGGGGCTGGCGATCTGTCAAGGCATGGTCGGCGCCCATGGCGGGCGGATCAGCGTTGCCGATGGTATCGAGGGGCACGGCACCTGCATCACATTGCACTTGCCATTGCAGGAACAACCGGGTTTTGAAAGTGAAGCTTGATCGTGCATGCGCTACTCTCTTGCCCATTCTATTTGTTGATGTGAATTCATGAGCCAGACCGCAACCATTTTGGTCATCGATGACGAACCGCAAATCCGTAAATTCCTGCGCATCAGCCTCGCTTCCCAAGGCTACAAAGTGCTGGAGGCCGGCACCGGCACCGAAGGTCTGGCGCAGGCTGCGTTGAACAAGCCGGACCTGCTGGTGCTCGACCTCGGTTTGCCGGACATGGACGGTCAGCACGTGCTGCGCGAGTTTCGTGAATGGTCGACGGTGCCGGTGCTGGTGCTGTCGGTGCGTGCCGCTGAAGGGCAGAAAGTCGAGGCCCTCGATGGCGGTGCCAACGACTATGTGACCAAGCCGTTTGGTATTCAGGAATTTCTGGCGCGGGTACGTGCCTTGTTACGTCAGGCCCCGGCCGGTGAAGCCCGGCAGGTGGCTCTGACATTCGGCCCGTTGACCGTCGACCTGGCGTATCGCCGGGTGCTGCTCGATGGCGTCGAAGTGGCGTTGACCCGCAAGGAATACGCGGTGCTGGCGCAATTGGCCAGGCATCCGGGGCGGGTCATTACCCAGCAGCAATTGCTCAAGGATATCTGGGGGCCGACCCATGCCGAAGACAGTCACTATTTGCGGATTGTGGTGGGGCATCTGCGGCAGAAGCTGGCGGATGATCCGACCCGGCCGCGGTTTATCGTGACCGAGGCGGGGGTGGGGTATCGGCTTTTGAGTGAGGAAAGCCTTTAGTTTTAGCGTTGAAAGATCCGGCCCCATCGCGGGCAAGCCCGCTCCAACAAGGGTAAGCGTTTGTCGATACACCACCGCCCCTGTGGAAGCGGGCTTGCCCCGGGCGGCGTTCCGACGATGAGGCCCTTACGGTCAACCGAGAACTTCAAGAATCACGCTTCTGCTCATTCTCATACCGGTCCAGCGTATCCCGCGCAATCTCCCGCCCCAGCGCGATCAGCTCCGGCGCCTTGTAGAACTCGAAAAACCGGCACACCCGCTTCGGTACGTTGATCAGAATATCCGGCGGATAACCGGCAATCTTGTACTGCGCCAACGACGTCTGCATCACCTCGAAACTCTGGTTGATCAAATCCAGCAACGAGGCCGGGCCCACATTGTCGATGATGAACGAACCGGTGGCGGACTTCGGCGCGCCGGCACGTTCAGGCGCGGCCGCCGGTTGCTGCGCTTCGGGCTCGGCGGATTCGATCCAGGGGTTGATGTCGGCGCCTTCGGCCAGCAACGCTTCCTTTTCCAGCAACAGCAATTGTTCCGCCTGTTTGCGGCGAAAGGGCAGTTTCGATCCGAGCGAGTTGATCAGGCTGTCGAAACGGGTCTTGAACGCGGCCGGGCGCTGGATCACCGGCAGTTGATAGTGGCGCTGGTTGGTAGAGTTGAGGTTGACCGCAATGATCAGGTCGCAATGACTCGACACCACCGGCACGATCGGCAAAGGGTTGAGGATGCCGCCGTCCACCAGCATGCGATTGCCTTGCATCACCGGGGTGAACAGGCTGGGGATCGCCGCCGAGGCGCGCATGGCCTGGTGCAGGCAACCTTCCTGGAACCATATTTCCTGTTGGTTGGTCAGGTCGGTGGCCACCGCGGTGTAGGGGATGCGCAGGTCTTCGATATTGATTTCGCCGACGATCTTGCGGATTTGCCCAAAGACCTTCTCTCCACGAATCGCACCCAGGCGAAAACTGACGTCGACCAGGCGCAACACATCCAGGTAATCGAGGCTCTCGATCCAGTTGCGATAATCCTCGAGTTTGCCGGCGGCGTAGATCCCGCCCACCACGGCCCCCATCGAGCAACCGGCAATGCAGGCGATGTCGTAACCACGTCGCTCGATCTCTTCGATGACCCCGATATGGGCATAGCCCCGGGCTCCTCCCGAGCCCAGCACCAGTGCGACACGTTTTTTCATGAACCGTCCTCGTCTGACAAGGTTCAACAATGCACCCATCGAGGGCCGCGCTTCAATCGCCAAGGTCGCTCGGCGGGGCATTCGCGTCGTTTTTTCGACACTCCATGGCGGCAGATGGGTATTCTTCCCGACCGCCAGAGTTTGCGCGGTGGGGCCAAGGCACTTTTCACGCGCCTGACCGTCTTACGAGCACGACTGTTTACCTATCTTTGAGGTGTGAGTGATGAAAGCCTGGATTTGTGTGCCCCTGATTGCCCTGGCACTCGCCGGATGCGCCGGCAAAACCGCCTATCGCGACAGCTGCGCCAGCGGGATCGATGCCGCGTGGCGCGAACTGGACCTGGCCAAGGCTGAAGGGTTTGCCGGGACCGTCAGTTACTCCAAGGCGCTGTCGCTGTTGACCGGCGCCAAGACCCAGCAGCAATTCGAAGCGTTCGAAGGCTGCTCCAAGAAGGCCGAGAAGGCGCGTTTCTATATTCGTGAGTCTCGCGCCGGCCGTTGAGGCATGATGAGCCACTGGGGAATTTCGATTCAGGGAGGTAAATGATGTCTGCCTTGGTTGATCGGTTGGTGGCTCGGATCCTGGGCCTGGACGTTCGTTTGCTGGCTTGCCAGGCGCGCCTGAGTGCCCGCACCGACCCTGAAGCCTTGCATGACCTGCGCACCACGGTTCGCCGTTTGCGCAGTCTGCTGCGGCCATTGCGCGGCTTGCCCGGCGTCGAACAGCTGGAAGCGGCGGCGTCCGCAGTCGGTGATCTGTCCACGCCATTGCGTGATCGCGAAGTGTTGGCGGCGTATTTGCTCGAGCATGATCAACCCGAGGCCGCGCACCGGCGCATGGCGCAAATGGCCGAGGCCTATCCGGCAGTGGCGGCCAGTCCCGAGCTGGCGCAATTGCTGATGATCGTCGACGCTTTCCCGCGGTTTTTGCGGGCTTCCCAGCGCCAAGGCTTGCTCAAGGGCTTGCGCAAACACATAGAAAAGCGCCTGGCCAAACAATGGAAAAAACTCGATAAGACTCTGCATGACCCGGCCCATGATCGCCACCGTCTGCGCCTGCTGATCAAGCGCGTGCGTTACGGCATCGAAGCGTATCCCGAGCTGGACCGTTTACCGAAGGCCGCCATGCCCGGATTGAAGGCCGCCCAAGGTGCCTTGGGCGATTGGCACGATTGCTGGCAATGGCTGGCCAGGGCCGAAGAAGAAGCGGATTTGCAGCCTTGCGTGGCCGGTTGGAAAACCGACCTGGTCAAGACCGAAAAATGCGCCGATCGTGTCCTCGATAAACTCGACGCCACCTGTTTCAAATCCTGAAAACCCTGCGGAGCAAAAGGGCCTTGCCACAATAGGTGCAGGCACACACAAACCCCTGTGGGAGCGGGCTTGCTCGGGTAGAAACCGGAGACATCCTTTACGTTTTAAACCGGAGACATCGTTTACAGGTATGAAATACGGTCAGGAGGTGCCTGACCATGCCCTGGAATCGAGAGTCCCCAATGGATCAACGAATCAAACTCATAGGCGACTGGCTGCAAGGCAGCTATTCCAAAAGCGAGTTGGCCCGTCACTACGGGCTCAGCCGACCCACTTTGGATAAATGGCTTGCGCGCTACGAAACACAGGGCATTGATGGGCTCAAGGAACTGTCACGGCGTCCGCATACGAGCCCTTTCAAAATCAGCGATGAGGTGCTTGAGCTGCTAGTCGCGTACAAGCGCGAGCATCACAGCTGGGGACCTGAGAAGCTGGTGCATAACCTTAAGATTGATCATCCAGAGTTGTCTTGGCCAACAGTCAGCACGGCAGGCGAATGGCTTAAGCGAGCAGGTCTGGTGCAAAAACGTCGTTTCCTCAATCGCCCGCCAGCGGGGAAAAATCCGCTGCGCGACGCTACTGCGCCTAATCAGACATGGGCGGCGGATTTCAAAGGTGACTTCGCGCTTCAGAACGGCCAACGTTGTTACCCACTGACCATTACTGATCACGTCAGCCGATTTCTATTGCTGTGCAGAGCGCAAAGCAGCGTTGCCGGGGCTCGCGAAGGGTTCGACTGGGCGTTTCGGGAGTACGGGTTGCCTAATGTGATTCGCACAGACAACGGCTCCCCCTTTGCCTCCACCGGCATTTCGCGCATATCCAGCCTGGCGGCTTGGTGGATACGCCTAGGGATCTACCCTGAGCGAATCCAGCCGGGGCGGCCTGACCAGAATGGCCGTCATGAGCGCATGCATCGAACGCTCAAGGCTGCATTACTTCATGCGCCTGAACGTAATCTGGTGGAACAACAGTTGGCATTTGAACAGTTTCGACAGGAGTTCAATTACGTAAGACCTCATAAGGCTTTAGAGATGAAGGTTCCTGCGGATCTGTATAAGCCTTCGCCAAGGCAGTACGACGGACGCGTGCCTGAGGCTGATTACGCTTCGGATATGAGGATCCGCATGATCCGACAAAATGGATCGATGAAATGGAAAGGCAAAATGATTTTCGTCAGTGAATCTTTGGCAGGTGAGGCGCTAGGACTGAAGGAAGTGGACGATGATGTGTGGGATATTTACCTTTGCAACTACCTTTTAGGCAGACTGAAAAGCGGCGAGAGCCGCCTTTCAAGCCAACAGAAACGTAAAGGATGTCCCCGGTTTCAGTCGTAAAGGATGTGTCCGTTTCTACATCGCGAAGGCGGTGTGTCAGCGACATTAATATCGACTGACACGCCCTCTTCGCGAGCAAGCCCGCTCCCACATTGGGGTTTGTGTCGGGTTTGGAATCAGTGTTCAAACCGAACGCGGCTTATCTGTCAGTCAATTTGGCCAGAATAAGCCCTGTGCCGTCCTCGCGGGCTGGTTAAGATCCCTGCATCCTTTTCCCGCCTTTGAGGTTTCCATGCGCTTTTCCGATCTGCTCGACACCGTCCGCAGCCAGCCGCGCGAGCTGTCTATCCCGGCCGAATGGGCTCAAGGCCGGGCCAGCTTTGGCGGCCTGGTCGCTGCTTTGCAATATGAAGCCATGCGCGCGAAGGTGCCGGCGGATCGGCCGGTGCGTTCGCTGGCGATCACCTTTGTCGGGCCGGTCGAGCCCGAAGTGCCGGTCAGCTTTGAAGTCGATGTGTTACGTGAAGGCAAAGCCGTCAGCCAGCTATTGGGCCGGGCGATGCAGAAGGGCCAGGTCGTGACCTTGATCCAGGGCAGTTTCGGTGCCTCGCGTCCATCCGAAGTGGCTGTGACGGCCGACCCGGCACCGCAGATGAAACACTGGGACGACTGCCAGGAATTGCCCTATATCAAAGGTGTGACACCAGAGTTCATGCGTCATCTGGCGATGCGCTGGAGTGTCGGCGGGCTGCCGTTTACCGGTAATAAATCCCGCGAGATGGGCGGTTGGGTGCGTTTGCGTGGGGATGTGAAAGAAGAGGCGGTCAGTGAGTCGCATATTCTGGCACTGGTGGATGCCTGGCCGCCGGCGCTGCTACCGCACCTGAGCAAACCGGCGATGGGCAGTACGCTGACCTGGACCATCGAATTCGTTCAGCCGTTGCTTGAACTGAGCACGCTGGATTGGTGCAAATACCTGGTTGAAATCGAACACGCCACTGACGGTTACGGTCATGCCGCCGCGAAGCTGTGGAATGCAGACGGGCAGTTGATCGCCATGAGCCGACAGACCGTGACGATTTTTGCCTGAATCAATGACGACGGTGGCGCTCACGCCAGGCGCGCCACCAGCCGCCGCTCAGGAAGAACCGGGGAAAGGTCAGGAATTGTTCGACCAGCAAGCGTGATACCGCATCCTTGCGATCACTGAACGGCTCGGCGGCCTGCGCCTCGAGGCTGTGACCATGGCGTTGCAGGCCCAGCGCAGCCAACAGGCCAATGATTCCGATGGCGAAATTGCCCAGGTTCAGACTGAACACCCCGCAAATCATCAGCAGGACACCCACGATGAACAGCGGCACGGCAATCAGGTGCAACACCAGATTGGCCGGGTGCTGATGATTGTTCGGGTAGGCTCGCCATTGCCAGGCGGGAAGGTTGGGGTGACGTTTGCCCATGATGCCGATCCTCTATCCGTGTTCAACACATGATTGAAGAATAGGCCCGGCGCCTGCGGGCGGCGAATCAAAGGTGGCTATCGAAGTGATAGGGATCATGCGCGATATCGATGGTGACCGGGCGGGCGCTTTCGTCGGATCGCCGCCCGGAGCTGGCTCGCTCCCACAGGAGACCGGTGTCATACCCGAAAACTGGCAAAGAGAAACCATTGTGGGAGCGAGCCAGCTCCGGGCGGCGTTCCGACGATGAGGCCCTCACAGTTTTAGCTGCCCTATAGCCTTGTTCAATTCCCCCGCCAACGCCGCCAGTTCATTACTGGTAGTCGCCGAACCCACCGTCTGCTGCACCGTGTTCTCGGTCACATCCCGAATACTCACCACCGCCCGATTCATCTCCTCCGCCACCTGACTCTGCTGCTCGGCCGCCACCGCGATCTGCGTGTTGCTTTCGCGCATCCGGGCCACCGCATCGGTGATTTCGGCCAAGGCTGCACCGGCCTCTTGTGCCTGGCGCACGCAATCATCGGCCTTGAACGAGCTTTCCTGCATGAAATCCACCGCGTCCCGGGTCCCGGCCTGCAACGCGGTTACCATGAGCGTGATTTCGTCGGTGGAGGTCTGCACGCGTTTGGCCAGGTTGCGCACTTCATCGGCAACCACCGCAAAGCCGCGTCCCATTTCACCGGCCCGGGCCGCTTCGATCGCGGCGTTCAGCGCCAGCAGATTGGTTTGCTCGGCGATGCTGTGGATAACACCGACCACGCCGTTGATCTTCTGACTGTCCTCGGCCAGCCGCTGAATCATCTCGGCCGTTTGCTGCACCCCGGTGGACAACCCGCTGATCGACTCCTGCACCCGGCTGACCACTGCCTGGCCGCTGCCGGCGAGGGTATCGGCGGTTTGCGAGAGATCGCGGGTCGCGCCGGCATGCTGGGCGATGTGATAGACGGTGGCGGTCATTTCGTTGATCGCGGTGGCGGCCTGATCGGTTTCGCTTTGCTGGCCAAGCATGCCCAGGCGCACCTCGTTCATGCTCGACGCCAGTCGCGCCGCGCCGACATCCAGTTGCCGGGCGGTGCTGGCCACGGTGCCGACCACCCGTTGGTAACCCGCCTGCATCGCGTTGAACGCGTTGGCCATTTGCCCGACTTCGTCTTTGCAGGCCAGCGGGACACGGGCTGAGAGATCGCCGGTTTTCTCGACGTGGAGCATGACGTCTTTCAAGGTGTTGAGCTGACTGAGCAGGAAGCGGATCAGCAATTGCGAAGCCCCGAGCATCGCCAGCATCAGGACGAACACCGCCACCGCATAGTGCGCAAAACGTTCGCCGAACACCTGGGTCAGGCTCGGCCCATAGGCAATGGCCGCGACCTGCTGACCATCGGCACGGGTGAACACCTCGGCACCAAGCAAAGGATTGTCGCCGAACAACGGCATGGAATTGATCTCGACCCAACCGTTGGCATCGGCCAGCTCCAGCACCGGTTGCCCCTTGAGCAGCGGCGCCTGCCCGTGATTGAAGGTCAGCAGGTTATCGGCCTGAGGCAACGGTTGCCCGGCAGGCCACGCCGTGAGCAGTCGTGCCTGGGCCTGGGCGGACGCGCGGGCATCATGGCTGCGCGACTGTTGTTCTAGCTGTACGGCATACACCACCAACAACAGGGTGGTCACGAAAGCGACGGCGTTGACCGCCCAGAATTTGTACTTCAACGAGATATTGCTAAGCCAGGCACCCATGGAGGTCTTCTCTGATAGCGGAAACAGTTTTGGCAAGGTGCCAGCATTGTGCCGCTACCGAGTCTGCCGGTCCTTGATATGCGTCAACATTCCCGGCAATGCTCCCGTGCAGCCACGGCGAGGCGGAATGCGCTATCCTTCGCGCCTTCAAAATTCCCTCGCTACAGGATTCCGCCCCATGAAAGCCGCACTCGTCGAACTCATCAGCAAAATCAGCTCCGGGTGCATGAGCGATGACGAAATCCTGAAAATCGCTGACGAGGCGGCCCAGGCCTATGCCGATCCCGAGGCTTTCCTGACGGCCAATCCGGATATCAACTACGACGACACCTTCCCGATACCGCTGGGCGAGTGGGTGGTCGTCGGCAGCCTGCCGGAGACCGTGCTGTTCCAGGCCGACACCTACATGGATCTGTTCGCCCGGATCGTTGCTTCGTTCGGCCCTGGGGTTGATTTCAACATCAAACCCAAGCAGCTGGCCAAGACCGAAGCCCTGACCGCGCTCAATCGCATTCAGGTGCAGATGAGCAGCATGAACAAGGAAAACGGCGGCTACGTGCTGATGAACTTCAGCCAGTTGCTCGACGACGAGTTGCAAGTGGTGCTGGTCTACGGCAATGACGTGCCGCGGGTGCTCGAGTTGTGCGCTGAAGTCGGCATCGCTGCCGCGCCTTCGCTGGAAGCCCTGAAAGTGGCGATCCACGTCTGACGCCACCCTGGGCCGAATAAAACGGAACCCTCTGGGCGAGCTATCCTAAGAGTGCACACCACTCTTCGGGAGCGACACCATGGGTTCCACGTTCAATGGTCTGGTTGGCCTGATCATTCTTGCCCTGGACATCTGGGCAATCATCAACGTGCTCAAAAGTGGCACCGACACCGGGATGAAGATCGTCTGGGTGCTGTTGATCCTGCTGCTGCCGGTCCTGGGTCTGATCATATGGGCCATCGCCGGACCACGGGGTAATGTGCGGGTCTGACCGGTCCCCACAACCGACATCAAACCCTGTGGGAGCGTGGCTTGCCCGCGATGCATACGCCGCGGTCTGTCTGATACGCCGCAGTGACCCCATCGCGGGCAAGCCACGCTCCCACAGGATCCGGGTTTTTTCATCTGGCGCGCTGTAAACCTGTTGAACGAACAGGCAGGGCAAAAGTCCAGATACATGTAAGCCCACTTGCGGGTTTGTTCGAGGAGGCACTGATGCAAAAGTGGAAAATCACTTTCGTGGATGATCACGGTGAAACAGTCGACGAAGTCTTCGAGTGCGACGAATGCCCGGACAACGAGCACGCCGCCAAACTGATCAAGGCCCGTCTCCTTCCTGTCGCTGCCGAACTGGATCTGAATGATCTGGAAGGGCGAACCGCTGATGCGAGCGTCAAAAGTCTCAAGGCTCAGAACAGCATACAAATCCTCGGCATTACTCCCGTCTGAAATACTTCCTGGCACATTCGTGAAACAACCAGACCTTGGCAGCGCCTCTCTCTTGGGGCTACTCTGCAAGCGAGATCAGCGAACGGATCGCTAAGGTCTGGTCTTGTCAGCTACATGCTTGCTTCCCACCGGCAATAGTGTTGCCGCATCACTCGCACCATTCGATTGCGTGTGCCGGGAAAACGGAAAGTCTATCCATCAAGTTGAGGGGGACGTTTCATGAGCACAGCCTATCAAGAAGACATCAGCAGCAGCGTGCTGCGCCGCATGAAAGAAGGCGGTTTCGACTTTTCACGATTCCATCCCATCGAGTTCTACGCCATTTTCCCGGACGAGGAGCGGGCACGCAGGGCGGCAGGGCATTACTGTGGTGAATCCTTGAATGCCCAGATCAGCGTGCGCGATGACGGCGCGTGGTATCTGGAACTGAGTAAAGTGATGTACGCCACCTACGACGGTATCGGCGACTTCGAGCAGGACTTCGAAGCCGTGGTCGAGCCTCTGGGCGGGATCATCGAAGGCTGGGGCGTCAAGCAGGAGGTACGAGGGCGACTCGCATAACACTATGAACAGCGACAACATCCACTAACGGCTGACCTTCGGGTTGGCCGTTTTCGTTTGTGTAGGAGCGAGCTTGCTCCGGGCGGCGTTCCGACGATGGACTCAATAGCGCCGCGTTTAACCAGCGAACACGCGTTATCGTTAACGACCATCGTCGGAACGCCGCCCGGAGCAAGCTCGCTCCTACAGGTTTGGAAACAAAAAAAAGCCGCCTGAGCGGGCGGCTAAAAGGGAAGTCAAGTGAGCATTTCCAGCGAATGCGCAAATTATCCGCATCGACTCCCGGGCAGTGAAATCAACTCTGACTATGCTGCTGATAGGCGAACACATTGCTTCGCAATGAAGCGGGGGCGATCAGCTTGGGGCATTTACCGCACAGGATTGGTGCGGTGGTTGCGGCGTTATTATCCAACTGATTGATATTTAAGCGTTTATGCCGATGGCACGGGCCTTGCGAAGGCCTGTAAGTCCGGGTGACAAGGAGTACGGCATGATCCGCACCTATTTTGATGAAATGTACGATGCCGGCGGCCAGGTCCGCCCGCATTACCGGGAGTTTGCCCGTTGGCTGGCTGAAACGCCTGATGAGCTTCTGGCCCAACGGCGACGCGAGGCCGATCTGCTGTTTCATCGCGCCGGGATTACCTTCACGCTCTACGGTGACGAGCAAGGGACAGAGCGCCTGATTCCCTTCGACACCATTCCCCGCAGCATACCCGCCAGTGAATGGCGGGTGGTCGAACGGGGCTGTATCCAGCGGGTCAAGGCGCTGAACATGTTCCTCGCCGACCTCTATCACGAACAGCGCATCATCAAGGCCGGCATCATCCCGGCCGAGCAAGTGCTGGCCAACGAGCAATACCAGCTGGCGATGCAAGGGCTGGATCTGCACCGGGATATCTATTCGCACATTTCCGGTGTCGACCTGGTACGCGATGGCGACGGCACGTACTACGTGCTCGAAGACAACCTTCGTACACCGAGCGGCGTGAGCTACATGCTCGAAGACCGCAAGATGATGATGCGCCTGTTCCCCGAACTGTTCGCGGCGCAACGCATTGCACCGATCGATCATTATCCGAACCTGTTGCTCGATACCTTGAAAAGCTCAAGCCCGATCGATAACCCCAGCGTGGTGGTGCTGACGCCGGGCCGCTTCAACAGTGCGTTTTTCGAACATGCATTTCTCGCCCGGGAAATGGGTGTTGAACTGGTGGAAGGCGCGGACCTGTTCGTGCGTGACGACAAGGTGTTCATGCGCACCACGGACGGGCCGAAAGCCGTCGACGTGATTTACCGGCGCCTCGACGATGCCTTCCTCGATCCGCTGGCGTTCAACCCGGACTCGATGCTCGGCGTTCCGGGGCTGTTGTCGTCGTACCGCTCCGGCAACGTGGTGCTGGCGAATGCCATTGGTACCGGGGTGGCGGACGACAAGTCGGTGTATCCATTCGTCACCGACATGATCCGTTTCTATCTGGATGAAGAGCCGATCCTGAAGAATGTGCCGACGTGGCAGTGTCGTAATCCCTCTGAACTGTCCCACGTCCTGGCCAATCTTCCAGAGCTGGTAGTCAAGGAGACCCAGGGGTCGGGCGGCTATGGAATGCTGGTGGGGCCGGCGGCGACGGCGGCGGAAATCGAAGCCTTCCGCGCGCGGATCAAGGCCAAACCCCACGCGTACATCGCGCAACCGACCTTGTCTTTATCAACCTGTCCGACCTTTGTCGAAAACGGCATCGCCCCACGCCATATCGACCTGCGTCCGTTTGTATTGTCTGGCCGCGAAACCCGGGTCGTGCCCGGCGGTTTGACCCGTGTCGCCCTGCGTGAAGGCTCCCTGGTGGTGAACTCCTCCCAGGGCGGCGGCACCAAGGACACCTGGGTGGTCGAGGATTGAAGGAAGCCTGCCATGTTAAGTAGAACTGCCTCGGATTTGTATTGGATGTCGCGTTACCTGGAGCGGGCGGAAAACCTCGCACGGATGCTCGACATCAGTTATTCGCTGTCGCTGATGCCACAGGATGGTCGCGGAGACGGTTTGCACGAACTCGCCATGCCGTTGCTGATTACCGGCACCCTGGACGATTACCTGGAGCGTCATGGCGAGCTGCATGCCGAGCGGCTGCTGCATTTCTTCGCCCTGGACGCCGCCAACCCGGCCAGCATCTACAGCTGCCTCGGCGCGGCGCGGGCCAGCGCCCATGCGGTACGTGGGCGAATCACCGCCGACATGTGGGAAAACATCAACGCCACCTGGCTGGAAATTCGCGGGATCGCCAACCAGGGCTTGAGTCGCTATGGCATGAGCCGTTTCTGCGAGTGGATCAAGGAACGTTCCCACCTGTTCCGCGGCGCGTCCTACGGCACGATCATGCGTAACGACGCGTTCCGCTTCATTCGTCTGGGTACCTTTATCGAACGGGCTGACAACACCTTGCGCCTGCTCGATGCACGCTACGAAATGGCCGGCGACCAGGCCGAAGCGGTCAGCGACGGCACGGCCCACGCCTATTACCAGTGGAGTGCCTTGTTGAGGGCCTTGTCCTCGTTCGAGGCCTACACCGAGATCTACCGCGACGCGCCCGGTGCCCGGCATGTCGCCGAACTGTTGCTACTACGTGCCGACGTCCCGCGTTCGTTGCGGGCCTGTACCGAAGAGATCGACCAGATTCTCGCTCAGCTGCCGGGCGCCAACGGCCGCCCCGCGCAACGCCTGGCGGCGGAAATGGACGCGCGCCTGCGCTACACCGGCATCAGCGAAATTCTCGACGAAGGCCTGCACACCTGGCTGACCGAGTTCATCCCGCTGGTGCGCCAATTGGGCAACGCCATTCACAGTTCTTACCTGGAGGCTGCATGAGACTTTCCATTAGCCACGAGACCACCTATCACTACGAAGATCAGGTGCGGGCGAGCATCCAGTACTTGCGACTGACCCCCCACGACAGCGAGCGCCAGCACGTGCTCAGCTGGCAGCTCGACCTGCCGCGCCCGGTGCGCGCGCAACTGGATCCGTTTGGCAACATCCTGCATGTATTGACCATGGACGAGCCCCATGAAGCCATCATCATCGGTGCCCGGGGCCAGGTGGACATCGATGAGTTGCGCGAAGCCGAGCACGAGAGCCAGTCGGCGCTGCCGTTCCTGCGTTTCACCCGGCTGACCGAAGCCGACGAAGCCCTGCGCGCGTTTGCCCGCAAGCACTGCAAGCAACGCCGGGATCGCACGGCGCTGATCGACTTGATGCATGGCTTGAACCAGCACATGACCTACACCCCGGGCTCTACCGTCGTGGACACCAGCGCCGCCCAAGCCTTCGCCGGGCGTTCGGGTGTATGCCAGGACCACACCCATGCGTTCCTCGCCTGCGCCCGCAGCCTGGGAATTGCGTCGCGTTATGTGTCGGGCTATCTGTACAGCGAGGACTGCGAGCACCTGGCCAGCCACGCCTGGGCTGAAGCCTGGCTCGATGATGCCTGGTACAGCTTCGATGTGACCAATGAACTGGCCCGGCCCGAGCGCCACCTGAAACTGGCGGTGGGCCTGGATTACCTGGACGCCTGCCCGGTGCGCGGCATGCGTCGGGGCGGAGGGTCTGAGCAGATGCATGCGAAGGTGTTTGTTTCGCCGACGCCGATGCCGATTATCTCAGTCCAACAACAATAATCTGATCACAGCATAGCCCTGTAGGAGCCAGCGGTGCGGCGATCCGATTTGCCGGCGAAGGCGGCCTCAAGCCTTGCACCGCCCATGAAGACGCCTTCGCCGGCAAGTCGGATCGCCGCACCGCTGGCTCCTACAGGGGTATGTGTCAGGGCTTAACTTTGCGCCCCGCCATATGCTTCAAATACCCCACCAACATCTCCAGGTCCCCGTCAGGCAACACAGCCGCCGTAAACCCGGGCATCTTCGCCTGCGGCCACTGCCGCAAACCCTGCGGGTCACGAATGTAACGCGTGAGGAAATCCGCCCCGAAGTACTCGGTCGGGTTGTACGGAATATTCAAATCCGGCCCGAACTGCGCATCCCCGGCGCCATTGAGCCGATGACAGGCCAGGCAGTTCTTCTGGAACAGCGCAAAGCCCTTGTTCACCGGGTCATCCGCCGCCAGCGCAGGGTCTGGCAGCAGGGCAGGGAAGCGCTGCGCCACCGGTGCCATGCGCTTGATGCTCGCCACTTCGAACGGCCATTGCTCGGGACTGATATTGCCCGCCTGCGGATCGGTCCAGACCAGATAGAACGGCCCCGCACTGTGCTTGCCTTCGGACAGTGCCGGCCAGGGTTTGGCCGGGTCTTCAATCGCCAGCCAGGCCCGCGCACCCTTGGCATTGAGCAGCGGCGCCGCCGACAACTCTGCCGCAAACCCGTCCAGCGCCACGGCTTGCAGGTGATCCTCAGGTTTGATACCCGTCAACAATGCCGCCACGGGAACAGCGCGATAGCTCATGTCCCGTTTGTAGGAAACGTCGTTGGTGATGGTAATGGTCTGTACCTGAGGATGCTTGAGCAATTCCTCGGTCTGCCAGGTGCGACTGTTCGCGCCCAGCTCCAGGTCCAGCTGTGCGGCAAGGAGGGGCGTGCTCAGCAGCAGGGCCCCGAACAGAATGAGTGTTTTCAAGTGATCGCCGTCCATGTCGTAGGAGTGCCATAAAGGTTGGCACACCCACGCTGGCCCGGGTAGCGAGCCAGTCACATTTTTATTGAGGCGATATAAAAAACCCGACGCCGTATTTACTAAAGACCGACTAGCCGATCACCTTGGTCAGGTTCGGCAAAATCAACAACAGCGTGGTGGCGAATAGAATGAGCCCGGCTTGACGAACTTTCGATTGTTTGAACATGGCTGACCGCCTTTTTTTTGTTATTTCCTGATGCCTGCCTGCATAGCTCCATGACGGCAAGGCGTTGCACTTCCTGTAGAACGAGCGCCTCGGCAAAACCCGACGACAACTTCGTACAACTTCACATTAGAGCCCGCGTCACCCTTGCTTTAGATCCATTTCATCTGGAGTTGATATTAAATGCTCTTAAAACGATATGAGGCCTATTGCCAGCTTGTTGGGCGCCCGTTTGCTAGACACTTCGCGTCCTGAATCGGTTAATCCCATAGCTGACTACCGTTCGTCTGAGCGTGAGCGTCAATGCGGCTGAGCGTTGCGGTCATTGAATCGGTTGCGGCTCGGCATAAGGTGAGAGAGCAAAGATTCTAAGTACCTACCAAGTACCTACCAAGTACCTACCAAGTACCTACTCACCATCAGGTTCGAGAACGTCATGACCCAAGCTTTGATTTTCGACACGTTACGCACGCCCCGGGGCAAGGGCAAGGCTGACGGGGCCTTGCACAGCGTCAAACCGGTGAATCTGGTGGCCGGGCTGCTCACGGCGTTGCAACAGCGCACCTCCCTCGACACCAGCCAGGTCGATGACGTGGTGCTCGGCTGCGTGACGCCGATCGGCGATCAAGGCGCCGACATCGCCAAAACCGCGACCCAAGTGGCCGCTTGGGATGTCAGCGTGGCAGGCGTGCAGATCAACCGCTTCTGCGCCTCGGGGCTGGAAGCCGTGAACCTTGGTGCGATGAAAGTCCGTTCCGGCTTCGAAGACCTGGTCGTGGTCGGCGGCGTCGAATCCATGTCCCGCGTGCCAATGGGCAGCGACGGCGGAGCCTGGGCATTGGACCCGGAAACCAATCTGCATAGTCATTTCACCCCCCAAGGCGTGGGCGCCGACCTGATCGCCACCCTTGAAGGCTTCAGCCGGGACGACGTCGATGCATACGCGCTGCACTCCCAGCAGAAGGCAGCACGGGCGCGCGCCGACGGTTCGTTCAACAAGTCATTGGTGCCGGTGCAGGATCAGAACGGCATTATCCTGCTAGATCACGATGAGTTCATCCGCGCCGAGTCGACCCTGGAAGGCCTGGGCAAGCTCAAGCCGAGCTTCGAAACGATCGGGCAAATGGGCTTCGACGCCACCGCGCTACGGGTCTACAGCCACGTGGAACGAATCAATCACGTGCACACCCCGGGCAACAGTTCCGGGATCGTCGATGGCGCGGCCTTGATGCTGATCGGTTCCGAAGCCAAGGGCCGGGCGTTGGGCCTGCAACCACGGGCACGGATAGTCGCCGCGGCAGTCACCAGCACCGATCCGACCATCATGCTCACCGGCCCTGCGCCGGCCACGCGCAAGGCGCTGGCCAAGGCCGGGTTGCGGGTCGAAGACATCGACCTGTTCGAAGTCAACGAAGCCTTCGCCTCCGTGGTGCTCAAATTCATCAAGGACATGGCCATCGACCCGGACAAGGTCAACGTCAATGGCGGCTCCATCGCCATGGGCCACCCACTCGGTGCAACCGGGTGCGCGATCCTCGGCACGCTGCTCGATGAACTGGAAACCCGGCGCCTGCGTTATGGCCTCGCGACCCTGTGCGTCGGCGGCGGCATGGGCATTGCCACCATTATCGAACGCCTCTGAGCCCCGACTTCAAGGAAATACCGTATGAGCGAAGCCATTCGTTACGAAAAGGGGCAGGACCAGATCGTCATCCTGACCATCGACATGCCAGGCCAGAGCGCCAATACCATGAACGCGGTGTACCGCGAAGCCATGGCCGCCTGCGTCGCCCGCCTGATTGCGGAGAAGGACACGATTGCCGGCGTCATCATTACCTCGGCCAAGAAAACCTTCTTCGCCGGGGGCGACCTCAATGAGTTGATCAAGGTGGGCAAGCCAGAAGCCAAAGCCTTCTACACCATGGTGCTGAACCTCAAGGGGCAACTGCGCACCCTGGAAACCTTCGGCAAACCGGTGGTTGCCGCGATCAACGGCGCAGCGTTGGGCGGTGGTTGGGAAATCTGCCTGGCCTGTCATCATCGCGTGGCGCTGGACGATCCGTCCATACAACTCGGCCTGCCCGAAGTGACCCTGGGTCTGCTACCGGGTGGAGGCGGAGTGGTGCGTATGGTGCGCATGCTGGGTATCGAGCAAGCCCTGCCATACCTGCTTGAAGGCAAGAAAATCCGCCCGCAACAGGCGTTGCAGGCGGGTTTGATCGATGAATTGGCAAAAGATCGCGACGAGTTGCTGAGCAAGGCGCGCGCCTGGATTCTGGCTAACCCGACGGCGGTTCAACGCTGGGACGTGAAGGGGTACCAGATCCCCGGTGGTACACCTTCGAACCTGAAAGTCGCGCAAATGCTTGCCATCGCGCCGTCGATCCTGCGCAGCAAGACCCAGGGCTGCCTGCCCGCGCCGGAGAAGATCCTCTGCGCTGCGGTTGAAGGCGCCCAAGTGGATTTCGACACCGCGCACCTGATCGAAACCCGATACTTCACCGAACTGACCACCGGCCAGGTTGCGAAGAATCTGATCGGCACCTTCTGGTTTCAACTCAACGAAATCAATGCCGGCGGTTCGCGGCCCCAGGGTTTTGCGCCCTATGCGACGCAGAAAGTCGGGGTGCTCGGCGCCGGGATGATGGGCGCTGGTATCGCTTTCGTCAGCGCATCGGCCGGCATCGAAGTGGTGCTCAAGGACATCAGCCTCGCCGCCGCGCAGAAGGGCAAGGCGCATTCGGCGGCGCTGCTGGACAAGAAAGTCGCGCGGGGCCAGATGAGTACAGAACAGCGCGATGACATTCTGGCGCGGATCCATGCCACGCAAAGCGATGCGGACCTGGCCGGGTGCGACCTGATCATCGAGGCGGTATTCGAAGACCGGGAGTTGAAAGCCAAGGTCTCCTCGGCCGCGCAAAAAGTTGTCGGGCCGGAGGCAGTGATCGCCTCCAATACCTCGACCCTGCCCATCAGCGGCCTCGCCACTGCAGTGCCGGACCCGACGAAGTTCATCGGCCTGCATTTCTTCAGTCCCGTGGAAAAAATGCCCCTGGTGGAAATCATCAAAGGCGCACAAACCAGCGACGAAACCCTGGCCCGCGGTTTTGATTTCGTCCTGCAAATCAGGAAAACCCCGATTGTGGTCAACGACAGTCGCGGTTTCTTCACGTCGCGGGTGTTTGGCACCTTCACCAACGAAGGCATCGCCATGCTCGGCGAAGGCGTGAGCGCGCCGATGATCGAGACCGAAGCGCGCAAGGCCGGCATGCCGATCGGCCCTCTGGCAATCTCCGACGAAGTTTCCCTCAGCCTCATGAGCCATATCCGCCAGCAAACGGCAAAAGACCTGCAAGGGGAAGGGAAACCGCTGATCGAGCATCCGGCGTTCGCCGTGATTGACTTGCTGCTCAACGAATACAAGCGTCCGGGCAAGGCCGCTGGCGGCGGTTTCTATGAGTATCCGGCCGGTGGCCAGAAACAGCTGTGGCCAGGGCTGAAATCCCGTTTCGAAAAAGCCGACCGGCAGATTTCGCCGAAGGACGTGCGAGACCGGCTGTTGTTCGTGCAAGCCATCGAAACCGTGCGCTGCCTGGAAGAGGGCGTGCTGACCTCGACGGCGGATGCCAACGTCGGCTCGATCTTCGGGATCGGCTTCGCGGCCTGGACCGGCGGCGCACTGCAGTTCATCAACCAGTACGGTGTGAAGGATTTCGTCGCCCGCGCCCAGTACCTGGCCGGGCAATATGGCGAGCGATTCAATCCACCTGCGCTATTGCTGGAGAAAGCCGCAAAAGGGCTGACGTTCTAAGGGGCCGATGACGCATTCCGGACTTGCCTCGCCACCCTGTTTCGAGGCACGCTCTGGGTGTGCATTATTCCCATCACGTGTCAGGTATTTTTTATGTCGTTACGCATCTGCATTCTGGAAACCGACATTCTGCGTCCAGAACTGGTCGATCAGTATCAGGGTTACGGGCAGATGTTCCAGCGTCTGTTTTCGCAGCAACCCATCGCGGCCGAGTTCACCGTCTACAACGTGATGCAAGGCGAATATCCCGGCGATGAACTGACCTTTGACGCTTACCTGGTCACGGGCAGCAAGGCCGATTCCTTCGGTACCGACCCCTGGATCGAAACCCTCCGGGCTTACCTGCTCAAGCGCTATGAGCGCGGCGACAAATTGCTGGGCGTGTGCTTCGGCCATCAATTGCTGGCGTTGCTGCTGGGCGGCAAGAGCGAGCGCGCGACCCAAGGCTGGGGCGTCGGCACGCATAACTACAAGCTCGCCGCCAAGGCGCCGTGGATGAGCCCCGTGCGGGAAGAGCTGACGTTGTTGATCAGTCACCAGGACCAGGTGACGTCGCTACCGGAAAACGCCACCGTCATTGCCTCGAGCGATTTCTGCCCGTTCGCCGCGTATCACATCAACGATCAGGTGCTGTGCTTCCAGGGGCATCCTGAATTCATCCACGATTATTCCCGGGCGTTGCTGGATATTCGCCAGGAAGCGCTGGGCGAGCAGGTCTACAGCAAAGGCATGGCGAGCCTCGAGCATGAGCATCATGGCGCTACGGTTGCGGAGTGGATGATGCGGTTTGTGGCGCATAAGCCGGATGCTGAAGCAGCTAAAAGCTAAGAGCTTCGCGGGCAAGTCGGATCGCCGCACCGCTCGCTCCTACGGGATTTCGGTGTGCCTGTAGGAGCGAGCGGTGCGGCGATCCGGCTTGCCCGCGAATCTGGCAGACGCCCCGGTGTCGGCTACAACCACCCCGACCTCTTGAAACTCGCCCACAAACTCACACACCCCACCGCAATAAACCCCAGCACCGCGAAATACCCGTAGTGCCAGGTCAACTCCGGCATGTTCTGGAAGTTCATCCCGTAGATGCCAGCCACCGCCGTCGGAAACGCCAGGATCGCGGCCCATGCGGCAAACTTGCGCTGCACCACGCTCTGCCGTGACGCCTCCAGCAACACCCCGACCTCGATCGTCTGACTGGCAATGTCCGCCAGGGTCGTCAGGTCTTCCATCTGCCGTGTCACGTGGATCTGCACATCGCGAAAATACGGGCGCATGTTCTTGTCGATGAACGGGAAACTCAGTTTCTGCAGTTCCTCGCCGATTTCCACCATCGGTGCCGCGTAACGGCGCAGACGCAGGACGTCACGGCGCAGGCTGTGGAGTTTTTGAATGTCGCGCTCGTTCAGGGAGCCGCACATGACATTGCGTTCCAGCTCGTCGATTTCGGCGTGGATCGCTTCGCCCATGGGCTGGTAGTTTTCAATCACGAAGTCGAGGATGGCATAGAGCACGAAGTCTTCGCCGTGCTCCAGCAACAGCGGCCGCGCCTCGCAGCGCTGGCGCACATAGGCGTAGGACGCCGAGTGACCATTGCGTGCGGTGATGATGTAGCCGTTGCCGGCAAAGATGTGAGTCTCGATGAACTCCAGTTTGCCTTCGTTGCGGATGGGCGAATAGGTGACGATAAACAGGGCGTCGCCGAAGGTCTCGAGTTTCGGTCGGCTGTGTTTTTCAAGCGCGTCTTCGATGGCCAGTTCGTGCAGGTTGAACTGGCGCTGCAGATTGAACAGCTCCTGGGCGTTCGGCTCTTCCAGGCCGATCCAGACAAAGTGGCCCGGCTTTGCCGCCCAGGCCGCGCCTTCGTCGAGGGTGATATTGGTGACTTTCTTACCGGCGCTGTAAACCGCAGCAGCAACAACTCTACCCATGATGGTGGTTCACTTCTTATAAGCAGATGGCAGTGGCAGGCAATGTTCAGCTTAGCCTTGTCTGCTGCTTGAGAGTCAGCAAAGTCTGCAGAGTTCGTAGGCAAAAGTTCGCGGGCAAAAGAAAACCCGCGCCAGGCGGGTTTCTTTCAAGCGGCTTGCAACTGCCGGTCCATCGAGGCGATGCACTCGCGCATCTGCTCGCGGCACTGCTCAATCAGCAGCGGCATGTCCTCCAGGCTCAACCCCGCCGTAGGAATCGCCGGCAGCGAGCGGATCAGGATTTTCCCACTGCGCCAACGGTTCAAACGCATGTGTTTGACGTAAGTGCTGACACACACCGGCACGATCGGCACGCCCGCGGCAATCGCCATCTGAAATGCGCCTTTCTTGAACGGCAACAATTCTTCACCGAGATTACGCGTGCCTTCCGGAAACACCCAGATCGAAGTGTCTTCATTTTGCAGGGTATGGGTGGTGGTCAGCATCGACTGCCGCGCCTTCTGTGCATTGCCACGATCAATCAATACATTGCCCGCCAACCAGAACAGCTGGCCGAACAGCGGCACCCACTTCAGGCTTTTTTTGCCGATGCACACGGTGCGGCGCGGCACTACATTGCCGAACACGAACAGGTCGTAGTTGGACTGGTGGTTGGCAATGATCACGCAGCTGTCGGGTTTATCCATCAGCGGCCCGACCTCGGCTTTCACCCGCAAGCGCAAGATGCACATCGCCGGCAACGCATACAGTCGCGCGCACAAACGGCTGTTATCCGGGTTGAAGGGGCGGCACAGGCCCAGCAGTACGCCAAGCACACCGGCTAAAATAAAATGCAGGCCCATCAATAACATACGAAATACAAACAGCATTTACAGGCCCCACCGGGACAAAAGGTGGCGCAGTGTAAGGATGTGCACTGATTTCGGCAATTGCAGCTATAGAGTCAGGAGATGGCCGATGTTTGAGTGCATGTTTCTGGCTTGTCGGTCAGGTGCGGTTTAGGGCTGCTAACAGGCTTTTAAACAGGAGCGAGATGATCGATGTGGATTGTGTGTGTATCCGTTTCTGCGGTAACGGCCACTGACGGTTCCGCCCTTACGGCGGGTCACTTGGAAAAGCGCCAAGTAACCAAGCGCTTTTGCCACTTTCGTTCGGTGCCTCGCCTAGGCTCGGCATGCCCTCGCTCCGGTCCTGCTCCGTGGGCCCGCCGCGATCGGCCATCCATGGCCGTGCGGGGCTAACCCGGCATCCATGCCGGGTTGCCCACTGCGCAGAACCTCCACTCGGCCTCTCGAGGCGGCGGTGCATCAAGATCAAAAGCTGCAGGCGAGCTAACGCTCGGCCTGATGAGTGGTGTAGAGCAAAAGCCGTACGCCAATCCTCTGTAGGAGCCGGCTTGCCGGCGAAGGCGTCCGTTCAGTGGAAAAATTTTCTAGCTGACCCACCGCTTTCGCTGGCAAGCCAGCTCCTACAGGAGATCTGTGTCATGCCCCAGCACCGAGTTCGCTGAAGTTGCCTTTGCTGTTGCTGTTGCTGTTGCTGTTGCTGTTGCTGTTGCTGTTGCTGTTGCTGTTGCTGTTGCTGTTGCTTTGGCTTCAGATCTGCCGCCCCTTTCCCAGAGGCCGAACGCAGGCGTTGCGCAGGGGGCACCGCGGCAGGGATGCCGCGGTAGCCGCCCCCGGCCATGGATGGCCGATGGCGGCGGGCCCCCGGAGCAATGCCGGAGTGAGGGCATGCCGAGCCTAGGCGAGGCACCGAATGGCGGGGCAAAAGCGTTTGGTTACTTTGCGCTTTTCAAAGTGACCCGCCGTAAGGGCGGAACCCTAAGTAGCCGTTACCGCAGAAACGGATATGTACCCCAACCCAACCCAACCACAAAAATCGCCATCACCATAAACAGCATCACGCCACGATAGTCAGGCCATTCAATAGTGCAGCATTGGACTCAACCCAAATGCTCCTGATCCAGGATGATCGCGTTATCCAGCGTCTCCAACAGCGCCTTGCGCACTTTGAGCTTGGTGTTCTTGTGCGCCGTCATATTGATCTTCTTCAACTGACGCGCCGCTGCCAGCGCCGCACCTTGCAACTCTTCGACCGACACCACCAGATCAAGGAAACCGGCATCCACCGCGCTCTGCGGATTGAACATCTCGCCATTGATCACTGAACGATGAAACGCCGATTTGCGCAGACGATCACGGGCGATCTCGATGCCGGCGTGGTGCATGGTCATGCCGATCTGCACCTCGTTCAGACCAATGCTGAACGGGCCGTCGACACCAATGCGATAGTCCGCCGACAACAACAGAAACGCCCCCTTGGCCACGGCATGCCCAGGGCACGCCACGATCACCGGGAACGGGTGCGACAACAGACGACGGGCCAGGGTCGAACCGGCCGTCACCAGCGCCACGGCTGCTTCAGGACCGGACGTCATCACCTTCAAGTCGTAACCGCCGGACAGAATCCCGGGCGTACCGGTAATGATCACCACCGCGCGATCAGTCACCGCCTGATCCAGCGCAGCATTAAATGCAGCAATCACGTCTGGCGAAATCGCATTGACCTTGCCATTGCTCAAGGTCAGGGTCGCGATACCGTCTTCGAGATGGTAGGAAATCAACTCACTCATGACGCTATTCCTTTCAATAAAGTAGGCCAGACGTTACCCACCGCCATAGGCCAGGTAAAGCGCTATGACTGACCCGCCAGTCACCCTTTCCCCGTCCGACGCGCGTAGCCCGCCATGCTGGCAGGGTACTGCCCTCTATAAGGAAGGGGACGGCAAGCCGGAGATTGGCAGATTTGCCATGGCTCGAATCCCGTCGCCACGACTAAATTGCTAACCGCATGAAAATTCTGCAAAAAAAGTTTGCCATCGGAAAAGCTTTCGACTACATTAGCGCGCCTCGACAGACAGAACTTGTTTGAAGAGATACGGTGAAGTGTCCGAGTGGCTTAAGGAGCACGCCTGGAAAGTGTGTATACAAGAAATTGTATCGAGAGTTCGAATCTCTCCTTCACCGCCACATTCTGAAAACCCCCGCAAATCAATGGTTTGCGGGGGTTTTTCTTTTTCAGTTGTACTACTCAATTGTACTACTCGTCCCCAGAGTCCCTGGATCATCCGCTCCAGGCTGAGCACTCGCCTACAATCCCCTCGCTGCGCACTCGATTCAAACCCACCCCCCAAGACACCTGCCGCTAGTCCGATAGCGTCACTCAGCCATAGGCAGCCCTTTGCGTACGATCAGACGAACGGTAGTCAGCGATGAGTGCCCTGTAGCCGTTGGTTATACTGGGTTGTAGGCGATAGGAGAGGAAGGTTGATCTTTTTATAGCGAAAAAAGAGTTGCGCTTTGGTGTGGAATGTGTTGACAGGATGCATATGTCATGGTACAATTTAACAAATAGATAAGGGAAATTTCTCGTCTCTTCGTTCGGTGCTGGCGTTTCCATCCAGGCCGAACAGCCGCCCTCTACAGGGTCTCCCGTGATCCACCGGGCATCACAGGCTACACACTCGGTAGACGGACTGATCCCCGTCGAACGTTCCCGCCGCCAACGTTAGGGTTAATGCTTTCGACCCAGGCAGCAACAAATTCGCAACACACATCGATGTACTTGAGACGGGTAGAAGACCATCATCTTCCTGCCCGTTTTTTACATTCGCAGTTCCGTTCCACCCCACATACCCAACCACTCATATTCCATAGGAGAACTTATGGCCGTAGTCGTACGCCTGTGTAATCACTGCAACAGGCCGTTCCCGAGCAAGACCCAGCGAGCAGTGTACTGTTCGCAGACATGCAACAAAGAATTCCACCGGTTGAAGAAACGCAAACTTATCAACCTCGATACGATCAGCCCACCAGGACCAGAGGAAAAACAAAATGACTGATGTACAACAGCAACACGAGACAAGCCAAGTTGACAGACTGATGGAGCTTCACATCGAAGCTGTAAAGTATTGAACTCGATAGTGATGGCACAGAGTGAGACGATCAGGGAACTACAACAGAAGCTTCTAGATGCCACAGCGTCTGATCGCCGTCCTGAGCATCATGGCTATACGTTCCACACGTATAATTCCGCCGATGCCGCATTCATTCACAGTTACTTGAGCAGGGCTAGGGAGGAACAACCAGATGCTCAAGGATGAACAAAAGAAACGCGACACGCTTGAATATCTTAAATCGTACATCGCCCGCCACATGCATCATATGACGCCTGAGATGATCAGCGAAGAGCTCCAGGTGCCACTATTTGCCGTTAAGCTACATTGGCCCAATCCCGCCAGGTAACACCCTTCGCAACACCAACAACCAATCGTAACGACTGATCAAGTTCGATCAGCGAACACCTACGCCCGAAAGTCCGGGCAAGTATACATCTAAGAGGAAACACATAATGACCGCAACAACACAAACCACCGTTCTACGTAAAGCCAGCAAGGCCGAGCTGGAAGCATTGAAAGAAGCTGCACGTGAGAAGTTCTATTCCACCCAACATGGACATGACGCCTTCGCCTTTACTGATCCAAAGACAGGGCGTGCAATCGCCGGGCATGTAGATGGTGCATACGTTCCCGTCTTGGTTGTCTACCCAACCGAGATTCTGAAAGTGTACAAGGAGAAACTAGCAGAAGGGTTTACTCTGCACGAACTGGAAATCGTCCCGTTCCAGGGCCAGTCGATGTACATCTACTTCTACCGTCCTCAAGCAGAGTTGGACGCCAACCTGGAGAAGATTTACCAGAGAGTTGCCCAGGACTACAACGCTGAGATTGAAGCCGAGAACAACGCTATCGTAGAGCGTGAAGTGCAGTTGTTGCTTGCCAACGCAGCACGTTTGAAAGAAGAGCAGGCTGCTAAAGACGCAGAGGCTGAGGCTGATCGTGTTCGTAAAGAAGTCGAGCAAGCCCTTGGTGTTGCCCGGAAAGCTGTACGTGCACAGTTGGGAGCAAACTAATGACTGACCTCACCTACGAAATCTTGAAAGCCAAGTACGCCAGTAGCCCGTTGGTGGAAGTGCAGGAGAGTCACCCAATAGAAGTGCAGAAGACATCAATCACCCTGGAAGAGCTGTGGTTGCAAGTACGAAGTGAAGTGTTGTGTTCGTATGGGCTCGATGCAAAAGGTCGCCATGCATTTGCTGACAGTATCGTCGAGAGTCAAGTTCTACAGAAGTTTAGTGAATACAACGTAACCGACATGCCAGGAGGACAAACACAATGAGTCTACAAGATTACATCAACACGCTATCGCAACACGGGACACACAGGACAGTTGCAACCCTGGTAGGCGACAAGATTCCAGTTAAGCCACTGTGCAAAGCCTTGAAAATGAGAATTCAAGATTACGTCGGTATGCATCAACACATGATTGCCTGGTTTAAAACGACCCAGGGGCTAGTTCTGATGGTGTCAGGCAGTCGTGTTGTCACTGAAGTTGTTGAAAGGTTCTTGGCTGGTTATGAAGGAGCGTTTCAAGAATTCCAGGTTCGATACGCAGGTACAGGGTCGAAAGTCTTTGAGCAAACAGTGAATGTTGAGCTGGCCGATTACGTGCAGTTTGGCAGAAGTTTCGGAGCGTCCCGCACTTCAACGAGCAGTAAGGAGTGAAGCCGTCGATGATGAAATGAACTGGGCTGAAGCTGTCCTACAAAAGATGCACAACCACAAGGAGCACGGCTACAGTGAATAACTATAGCCGTTGCACCCATCAATAAGTATTGCAGATGACTTGTGTACCGTAGCGGTTGCAGGACGTCATCGTAGGTGTGTTACTGCGTAGCACTTCCAGTGATTGATTAATTGACTGCTGTTGCATGGCGAAGTTAGCAGCGTTTGCTTCCTGTTGTTGTTTTAACTCAGCAATTCGCAATGCCATTGCATTACAGGCTTCCTGTGTAGGCTCTGAACTTGGCGTCTCTGCATCAGTTCTACTGATTGCAGTGTTCAACCGCTCAGGACTGTACGAGAACGTACTTAACTGTTGATTCAGCCCCATTTTACCAAAGGCCACTAGTTCCGGTTGGATACTGCCTTTAAGTACACACCGGTCCCCGCCAACAAACCATGCCGCAAATATCTTGTACCCCTCTTCCGCAAGTTCCGGCTTGGGTGTGGCAACACAGCCCACAAGGCTGGCCAACGCAGTAACAGCAAGTGCAATCCTAGCGTTCATCCTGTTTCCTTATCAAGAAGCTACCTGAGCCCAATCGTACAGGTTTGAAGGTCCGCTTCGCAATCCACTCAACCATATAATTCCATTCGGCCGCTTTAGCGGTAGAGATGCAGCAGTTGAGTGAATATTTCAGCATAGACTAAGGATTGGTGATCACTAGGGCAGACTTTCCAGGATTAACCAAGGAGTTATATGAATTCCGTTATCCAGGCGGTGGTAATCGCCTGCACACTTGAAATCCTCGCCACAGTTGGCCTATTTGCATATATCTACGAACGATCTAATCACGAAGCCAGGTTCTTTGCCGCAGTGGCAGAGAGCAATGCCAGGATGGCAGCGGCTGAACTGGTGCTACATCACCGCAACGAAGTACAGCAGCAGTTTGCCGATGAGCGTGAATCGATGAAGTCGTATGTCGATAGAACAGTTGAGCGAGCTGTTCACAAACAAACCAAATAACCCCACACACACAAGGAATTACACATGTCATTTGAAATAGTAACAGACGTCAGTATTGACGACCTCACCACAGCACTATCGCAGTTTGGAACAAGGGGAGCGGCAGAGCTTGGATACTTCCACGCACTGACACATGCAGACAGTATCCCGATTCTATTCCGAATCACTGTCTCAGTCGCAGGCGCTCCAGAGCAGCCGTACGGGCCGAGCTACGCCAGAGGCACTATCGACTATAGCGACCAACTGCTAACAGCTCCACCGAAGCTCCTGGGTCTCTTAGAAGGCATCTCTGCTGACCACACATTCCACTACAACTTCCTGAGTGTCACGGCTACCAGCGTTGATTATATCGTCCGTCAGAACGCATTTGGGGCTGGTGTAACAACACTTCCCCTGGATGCAGTGTTTACCGTCGCAGCTCTCGCATAGAGAGCGTCACCACACAACAAGGAGTAATCATGAGTCAATTCTACACGACAGCAAGCGAAGCTATGCATGCGGCATAGGAGTTAGCCAAGTCAACAGGAAGGCGTGTATGGCGTCACGCAGTTGAAAGTAAGTATGGAGTCACCTGCTACATCATCTCATTCAATAAAGACGCCTCAGTAGCCGCACAGGAGCTTACAGCATGATTCTCAAACTATGTACGTGCAGGAATTGTGGTCACGTTACTTACAAGAAGCGAGTAAATCCGTTCTGTTCTAGTGAGTGCCGCAACGAATACAACCGAGACAACAATATCCATTCATCCAATCCCGCTATCCTGCCAGGAGCTACACATGAACACAGCCGCAAATAGCACGAAGACTGACGCCCTTATCAGTGTCGATGGACTGATCCTCGACAAACACACTGGTGAAATCCATGGCCATGATGGAAAGTTGTCTCCGTGGAGTGGCCGCTACGATTATATGCTTGAACTCGGCAAGTGCCGAAGCGTCGATGATTTCCAGTATCACCTGGGCTTCGTAGATCGACGCAAGCTACCGGCTCACGAGCTGCATACGTTGCGTGATGAAGTCGACCATGCTTTTGGAAAGTGGCGTCGTACTGGTATTGACTGTCGTATCACATTGCCCCAGCAACGCTTACTTGAGAAGCTGCATGGGCTTGTTCTCTACCGCAACGTTATCATCATGATCCAGGCGGACTTGGCAGTATCACTATGCACTGTTGAATCGAATCTGATGAAGAAGCTACGGGTGTTGATAGACGCCAATATGCTCAGGGTCAGCACCTCACGGAATAGCAATATTCGTACGGGGGAGATCAAGTTGGTCGTCAATCCCCGCATGGTCTTCAGAGGTGATGACTACCGCCGCAGAAAATACATTGAAGAGTGGTATCGCCCGGTTGGCTGCCTGCACACTGGGGTATTTCACCCAGGCAATGCGGACGAATGTCTCGCCATGGTCGCGTAGTTCTTCCGTAGGTATTTTAAAAAAGTTACGCGAGAATTCGTCTGCAGGCCCCGAAGTACAAGGGGGTCAAGAAAGTCCTATTATTAAAAGGAGTTACTTTGACGACCTTCGTCGAAGGAATTGCACGGTAAGCGTCAGCTTTCAAGTGTGATTCAGTGAAGGGCACTTCACGACTGTATACCTGGTGAAGAGGCGATAGCCTGAAGTAGTGGCTGGAACATTGATACATTCGTATCACCAGCATGTGAGTCTTTGCGCTCTCGCTTGAAGTGTACAGTCTTCCGCTACGCTGATAGGTGGTCACATGAATACTCACGTATTCGGTCTTGCACTGTAAAGAAGATCAAGAGCCAGCAGCGAAGCTGGATTGTGTTAATGTTTGTTGAGTGTGTGTAGGAGCGTAGTTCCATGGGCGATTCACTCAGTGTGCTTGAACACTTCACGTTCACTGGTAGGCGGTGTCTCTTCATCCGGCTCATACCACTTGGTGACACCATAGACCAACAGTAACCAAACGATGGCAATCGTGATCAACAGCATGATGAACTTCGGAAGGTTCATGGGGCATGTTTCCGGTGGTCATCATGACTGCCCGACTCTTCGCTAGCAGCGGGCATTACAGGTAGACGTGAAGGTCTCGATGTGGAGATCACCGTTACCCCCATTACTAACGCAAACCACGCTACACAGACAACTAAGAGGAATATGACAATCTGGTAAGGTTTCATGTCGATATTCAGCTCCTCAAGTAGTGTCCTAAGACAGGCAATGGCTTTGAGGCTAGACCATTGACGTGTCAAAGATAGGGCAGTTCGTCGAATGGATGAAAATATTTACCCCAGTGATTCCCCAAAAACGTCCATTTCCTTTACACCTGTTTCATTCGTGTTACCTGATAGTTGCCCTGGCGCGTTATACCTTCTCAGGGCGAAAGCCCTGGAAGGGTCATGTCATTGGTGTTGCTGGTTTCGGGTCTTACAGTGTTGGTCAAGCCATTCACGACAATCATGGAAGAACTGAGTGTAGTGGTGAACTAGTTCTGACATCCTCACTGTGTAGAATGTTGGCTCATTCCTGTGGTCTGCACCCTTGAGGTTCAGTGCCAACACTAATGGCTCATCTTGTCCCACTCGTGCCAGATCAGATTGAATGAAGGAGTGCTTGAATGTGTTGGAGAGGTCGTTCAATAACTTGATGAGCCCGTGGTGACTCTTGATGAGGCCGTTTGGCCCGTTATACGACTCTTTTACTTCGCCGATACTGTCCATCTTGATTTTCTTGGGGTATTCGCCAGTGACTTCTAATCGCTCCAGGCACCAGACTAAGCCCACAAGTTCATCCGCAACCCTTCGCATTCCAGTCACTGCGTATTCGGTTGAGAATCGGTGCGTGTTGAACACATCTTTCATGCTGTCCTCGATGTCTCCCTGGATGGTGGCTTCCCATGTTTCATGACTGATGATGATTTGGCGGTTTACTTCATTGAGTCTGGACATCATGTCCATCCACTTGAGCTGGAAGTTCCCAAATGGTGTGCTGGCTGGAAGCGGGAGCATTAAACGATAGTTGAATGGTTCGTCTGGCAATTTGCCGATATCGATTAGTTTGTAGGTCACGATGGAATCCGTTCTCTGAGGGGGCGTGAAGAATACCCTCAATCAACCTCGATTAACCCAGGGAAACCTCAACAACCATCACACGTTCAACCGGGGCCATCCTGGGTGCCGTCCCTGGAAGCCGCATTCCATATAGGCCATGGTGAATAGTTGCGGAGCAAGGTGCGTTAGTAGTGCTGAAGTTGAGTATTTTGCACGGGAATGGAATATTTCGTCGGTAATCGTCGAATTGCTGCAAGGAATGACCTGTTCTCGATCAGTGTCAACTACCGGATGTCGGCATGTACCCAGGAATGGGCTAGGATGGCCGTTCCCACCATCAAGGACGAATGACATGCCCAACAACCCAGACGCCAACATCGCTACAGCCGACGTGCTGACTCTCTTGCTGCACAACCAGCATGGGATCGCTGCTGCCTTGGAAGAGCTTGCCAACTGGGCGACTCGCCAGGGAGGGCCTCATGTGGCGGAAAACGTAGTGGGCTCGCTTCAGGTGCTGGACACCAACGCCCAGGCCATCACGAACGCCATCAATCGACTACGCCAGTCCTGAGAGGGACGACTTCCTACTTAACACAATAGGATTGTGTAAATTAGCCAACCCGCATGACTGTTGACTTCCTACTGCTTTCGGGTAATCTCCACCCCAGGAGAACATTTTGTTAATTAGCCAAGCCAGTAAACACCGGGGGTTGTCATGCAGTTAGTCGAAGCGGTGAAGACATCAGCAGAAGTTGACCAGGTCGCCCACAAGCTGACATTGAATGCCCGTGGCAATCCTCTATATGCCGACCTGTGGATGTTCGGTCTGCAAGTGGCACTCCGCATCTCCGACCTGCTGACGATCACCTACGAAGAGGCTTTGCAGGGTCGTGTCATGATCAAGGAGTCGAAGACGGGCAAGGTGCGGAACATCACCCTGAACACAAAGGCTGTCGCCATCGTCAAGAAGCGTAGGGATGCTAACCCTCATCACACCTACCTGTTTGAAGTACAGAGCAACCGGGCGAAGGACAAACCTGTTAGCCGTATTGCCGTGGCTACAGCATTCAAGGCTGTTGGTGATGAGCTGGGTATCAGCCTTGGCACACACTCAATGCGAAAGACTCGGGGCTGGCTGATGCACAGCAGTGGCGTGTCCATCGAAATGATTTGCAGGGTGTTGAACCACAGCAGCCCAGCTATCACCATGGCGTACATCGGTATCACTCAAGATCAAGTTGACGCCACATACCATGAGTTTGTGATTTGACGTCGAGCAAGCCTCGTTGAATGCCCGCCACAGAGCGGGCTTCGTTGTCTTTGGTGGATGTATACCTGGGTGAACTGGTCGTCTGTAACAGCCTCATAGACTGATCGCGAAGGGCGCTCAACTTATTTTTGGTGCCCTTTCGAGCTTTCACAGTGAGGCCCGGTTCATCGCACTCAGCCCATGGAATAGAACCGAGAGGTTTCCAGGGACAAGTCCATCATTATTTTCCTGGCCCGAGTCTGGATCGTCCGAAGAGTTGCACCCCTTTTTCGGCGGCGAAAAGGGGATTCTGTGGAAAGAGCCCCACCCTGTGCAGAGTCTGCCAGAGCGGCGGCTCAACCTTCCTTGATTACGGGGCGAGCCGGCGTTCCAACCACTCCGGCACCTTACCAGTCTCGTTAAATTCACGGATTGCAGATTGAACGCTTTCGCGAGCTAGAGCGGTTTTTGTTTTGCCTACGATCTCAGCTGCATCTTCCAGCAATTTGTTTTCCTCGTCGTTTAGACGAATCATCACCTGTCTTCCATCATTGGTCATGTAGACACCTGTGCTTGCTTTTATATGTTGATGGGGCGTGTCCAGGCTGAGGGCGCTTGGCTGCATCCTTAGCATGGTGGTGCGAGTGACGATGGTACGTCGGCAACCACCTCACGTTCCATCGTAATCAGCAGCCATTCGCCGTGCTACGAAATGCGGTTCTGTGGAAAGCGGGTTTTGTCAACTTGGATCAGGGATTTTAATAGATGTCTTGGTTGATCCCTTGATTAGCTCATCATCCATACACAGAAGCTCTATGGCAATTATTCGAGCTGTCTCGGCATCGGAGGCTGTGAGTCGTCCTGCCGCACTGTCTGCTTCGAATCGCTCAAGCATCTCTGTTTTAGTTCGAACATTGGTTACTACCGTACTGCCACCGGTCCCTTTTAGGTCAGCTCGAAACATTTCATACCCGATATACCCACCGTATCCGTTCTTGGCGTTCAGCTCTCCACAGATGTGTTGTTGTTGCCAATCGAGGCTGAGGTCTTTGAAGACCACTGCTTCTGGGTCTTTGTACCGTGCAGCAATGCTTTTTTTCGCAGCATTCGCCACCTTCATCAAGCGTTGCTCTTCTGAGTCCTGGCAACCTGCGAGTGCCATCAAGCAGGCGCTAATAGCAATAACCGTCTTCATGGTAGCGTTCCGGTGCGATGGGATATCAGCATGTTAGCGGACGCAGTGGCTCCCTGCCATCAAGTCACATCGTAGCCTGGAGGTGCGCCCTGAGTCTGTGGAAAGCGGCCTTGGTCAAGTTTTCGGCTTGGTCATATTAATCGCCCAGTTCATCACCACGAGAACGATCACCCCCAGGACAGCGCCAGTGATCAAGGCCGCTTTGAGCGTGCTGAATTGATACACAATGACTCCTCCGATCAATGCCACGATGGCAGCCATAAAAGACGATAACTGCAACTCCGTCTCTTTCATCTGATCGTCGGACTTGTCGCGCTGGCAGTACGGGCAAACTTCGCCAGCGAAAGGTATTCTCTTGCCGCACCCAGAGCATTGAATTTCCATTGCCATCGCCGCGTCTCCAGCATGTGTGATCGTGTCAGCTTAGCGTGGTTGTTGGCACTTTGCCGCTACGTCACACGTTCGCCCTGGTGGGCGGATAAACAGTTTGAAGAGGCATAGGCTGTAGAACTAAGCCTTCCATAGGTTCGCCTGAGGCGTCATAGGCTACACACCCTGTGAAAGATATGGATTTGAGTCTATCGCCTATCCTGTGGCCTCTCAGATGCCTTCCCGGATCGATATGGGATTGTTCCACTCATTTCGCAATAAAAACTTGCATCGCTCATATCCCATGTGCATAATCCGCCTCCTGTCCTGACACGACAGGTGATGCACCCAGCGGCACCCGGTAGGGGTTCTCCTACACGTCGAGCTACGATGGCGAGATGATCAGGCCCACGTTAGGCCACATGTTCCACCAATACTCATTGCCCCTCCGCAACTATATGGAGAACTGGCACTGAGTTTTTTGCATGCGTACGATTTAACAAATTCGGAGATGCCCACACACAATATAAGGAGAAACGTATGACCGCACAATTCTGCAAAATGACCTATCTGATCATGGCTGCCACGCACTGGATCAGCGCCCACACCGGCGAGAAAATCAGCTTCACTGGCGACCAAAAGATCATGTGGGTTTGGATGTTCCAGCGCTTCGAACACTTCAAATCCAAAGGCCGTGAATGGTTCGATAACCAGGCGGACATCGTTGCTGCTACCGGCACCAGTGAGTCCACTGTGAAGCGGTTCATGGCGCTCTTGAAGACGCACGGTTACATCACCGTCGAGACGCGGCGGCGCCAGGGTTTTATCCAGTCCAACAGTTACACGATCCTCAGTGACCTTGTGTTGTGGTCTCCCGCCTCTGAGTGCAAGTCAGCGTCTGTGTCCACACCAGTCCCTGTGCCTACACTGGATGAGCCCGAAGAACGCATACCGGACTATGCACCCATAGTGTTTACTGCGCCTGCACCTAAGGTCAGTTTGACCCCTGGCCCGGTAGTTCGGGAAGTGGCGCCGGTAGTGCCTAGGGTCAATTTGCCCTGTGATATTCCTACCGGGAACGATCCAGTTTGGGAAGTCCGTAGGTCAAGTTGACCTGTGGTTGGCTACTTCAAGTGAGTGCATTGCCTGTAGCTCAGTTTGACCCGTGCCCGTAGGTCAAGTTGACACCTGTGGCATAGGTCAGTTTGGCACCTTAGTTAGATAGATTTTAATCAGATAGAAATAGAAAGAGAAGGCAAGGGCAAGGGCTGGATTGTGGAATCATTATGATTGTGATGCGTTCGACCGGAAGATAAGTGGTGTCGCCACTACCTAGGGTTACTGCGCAAAGCTGACCGCTTTCGTGCAATCCCTGGTCAGCCGGGCTGACGGTAGTACTCGGTGGAAGTGGACACCCTGGCAGATGTCCTGTGCAGCCTTCCAGGCCCGCCCTGTGCACTGAGTCACTGACGGGCTGTGGCGAGGGTTAGATGGGTAGCGCTGGTAGCTTGGAGATCGCAGCAAGCTTCTGAGCGGTGCTCGCGCCTTTCGAGTAAACGTCATGCGTGACCGAGCCTTCTTTATGCCCGACCATCTCTTTTGCTAGAGCATCTGGCACATCTGCCCTTACAAGCCCAGTGATTACGGTGTTACGGAAGCTGTGGAAGACGTGGAGCCTGCCGAATCCTGCTGCTAATCGCAATCTGCTGAACGCCTTGGAAGCTGCATGCGAGCGTTTGCCGTAAGGGCCGTCTGCCTTGATAGGGATGAGGAAGGTGTCTGTGGTGTCTTCAAGGAGGCGATCAATAGCAGGTAGTAGACTAGGATGGATCGGCAGCACACGCTTGCTCGATGGATTTTTACTCTTCGGGAAGCTGAAGCACCTGATGCCATCGACAGTGATCACGCTGTCTTTGTTGAGCCGACATAGCTCTTCGATCCTGGCCCCGGTGTACCAGCCCAATTTGATGAGGTCGGCAAGCGGTTTGTCTTTGTTATCCAGGGCAGCTTGATGCAGCTTGAGGGTGTCATCTAGTGTGTACATCTCCCTCTTTTGTCCCGCTAATTCGGAACCACCGCCCTGGGGTAGCTCATGCCCTGTGAATGGATTGATCTTGTCCTTGTACTCTTCGCGCCACGCGGCATCGTACTTCGTTGCCCACTTCCAGAACGCAGTGCCAGCCATGAGGTACTGACCTAGCGTCGCTGGTGCGCGATCCAACGACTTCAGCCATGCATCTACCGTGTCGAAGGTGAGGGGCAGTCCCTCTTTCTTCAGGAATTCCGACAACCGTTCCATCTTGCCCACTTGCTGATCGACGTGTTTCGCGGCGCCGCCACGACTCTCCCTGAATTCGCGGTAGGTCTTCAGTCGAGCTGTGGTGATTGGAGAGGCTGGTTTGTAACTGGTAGGCTCGTTCGTGATGGTGATGGCTTCAGCTAGCTCGGTGGAACTGAGGCCATAACGATGCTGGGCCAGTTGCACGGTTACGTTCCGAGTAAGACCGGCAATGCGTTGTACCGCCTCCACCATGGATGTGGGAGGGTCTGTTTCGAACAGGTGGAATACTTCATCTGTCAGCCCTTTCGCACCTTCCTCCTCCAGTGCCTGAAGCTCTAATCGCAGTGCAGCTTTCTTGTGCTCCAGTTGCTCGCTTCGAGCCATGATTTCGGATTCAGTACCTCCGAGACCTTTCGGTGGGTTCTTGATAGCTTGTAGCAAACTTGCATCCACTCGCGGGTCCAATGCCAGGCTCTTGTCAGCGAGTTCCTGACGCCATTGCTCACGTGCCGCTGCTTTCGCAGCTCGTGTCGAGGCAATCAGTGCTTTCCATTCAGCGAGGATGGGCAGACGGGCATCCATGGCTACTTTACGCAGCCCAGTTTTCAGCGACTGGATCAACACCTTGGCGCCAAGCTTGTGCTGTACATCTGCCGGGACCGCCAGGCGAACATACCATGTGGATTCGCCTGCCTTCTGGATGAGGTTGTCTGCCATGTCAGCGCCGCGAAGTGGGGAGTGGTACAGCGGATTGTACTACTCAATTGTACTACTATGCACGCTGAAAGCCCCGTAATACGGCGGTTGTTGGTCGAAAAGGTGGTTTAATTCGAATCTCTCCTTCACCGCCACATATATACGAAAAAGCCCTGATCATTCAGGGCTTTTTCGTTTCTGCGTTTCTGAAAAAGTCCCAGCCCATACCCTGGATGGCTCAGTGCTTTGCGACCAAAGGCTAACTGTTCCGGCAGTTTCCAAGCGGTGTAGGCCAGCAGCGATCCGTCGATAGATCTGGCTTGCATCGTTGTAATCGGGACTGATCGTAAGTATAGGTATTCACTGGTTTTTTTTGATTTCGTGCTTGACGCCCCAGCCGTAAAAACGTTTAATCCTGCTGCGGCCCAGATAGCTCAGTCGGTAGAGCAGGGGATTGAAAATCCCCGTGTCGGCGGTTCGATTCCGTCTCTGGGCACCACTAATACCGAACAAAAAGCCTCAGCCATGCGCTGGGGCTTTTTGCTTTCTGTAGGTAAAAATACCGAGATCGGGCCATTTTCGGCTAACGACCGAACCAGCAGCCTTGCCTGCAGTCCCGTGCTTTAGCGGCATCAAGCACCCGTTCAATTCGAGTACGTACCCAAATCGCCGTTTTCAGCTTTGCTGAAAACCCAGGCTAACCGGTGAAGTTGCTTTCCGAAAATTCTGTAGGACGAATGATGGTCCTGTGGGAAGCAAGGCTGGAAAGCGCTCGACGACCTTGCATCGCTTGGCGTTGGTATGACCCGTTCAATCCCACTAAAAGCCCGGTCTTCAGCCTCTCCCTCCGCCTGTTAGACTGCTCGAACCCCTCGAACGGAATCGACACCATGTCTTGCCCTCGCATCACCCCCCGGCACTTGGCAGTTTCCATCACAGCTATGTTGATGGGCGCCCTGTCATCCCTCGCCACCGCGTCCACCTCCACATCCTTCCCCGACGCCGCCGCCAGCGACCCCGCAAAACTCGGCTGGATGATCGGCTCCCCGCCGCCCGCCGATCGCACCGTGCGCTTCGAGGACGGCAGCTATTTCCAGTTCCCGGCGATGCGCTGGAGTGTTTCAAACTTCCGCCAACTCATGCCGACCATCAACGTCTCGCGAGGGCTTGGCGCACCGGTTCCCTTGCAATCCGCGTTGCGCAATGACATCGACGCCATCAGCTTCGTCCCGCTCGGCGCCAAGGCCTCGATGACCTGGGATCAATCCCTTGCGGCCACCTACACCGACGGGATTGTGGTGATGCATCGCGGCAAGGTTGTCTACGAACGTTACTTTGGCGTGCTGAAACCTGAAGGTCAGCATGCAGCAATGTCGGTGACCAAGTCTGTGGTTGGTACGCTGGGAGCAATGTTGATCGCCGAAGGGCTAATCGACCCATCCAAGCACGTCGCCGATTACGTCCCCGAACTGGCGAGCTCCGCGTTTGGCAGTGCCACGGTGCGCCAGGTCCTCGACATGACAACTGGGCTCAAATACAGCGAGGATTACGCCGATCCGAACGCCGAAGTGTGGGCCCATGCCAAAGCCGGCAGCCCTTTACCCAAGCCGAAGGACTACACGGGGCCGCGCAGCTACTACGAGTTTTTGCAGACGGTGCAGCTGCAAGGCGAGCATGGCCGCGCGTTCGCCTACAAAACCGTCAACTCCGACGTCTTGGGCTGGGTCATCGCTCGAGTGACCGGTCGTAACGTCGCACAGTTGTTGTCCGAGCGGATCTGGAGTCGGCTGGGGGCTGAGCAGGATGCCTATTTCACAGTGGACTCCATCGGCACCCCGTTTGCCGGCGGCGGCTTGAACACCGGCTTGCGCGACCTGGCGCGGTTTGGCGAGATGCTGCGCAATGATGGCGCGTTCAACGGTCAGCAGATCGTGCCCAAAGCGGTGGTGGACGACATCCGCCATGGCGGCGACAAGCAGGCATTTGCCAAGGCCGGTTATGACTTGCTCAAGGGCTGGAGCTACCGCTCGATGTGGTGGGTGACAGATAAGGAAGGCGGCGCCTTCATGGCGCGCGGAGTCTACGGTCAGCGTATATATGTGGACCCGAACGCCGAAATGGTGATTGTTCGCTATGCGTCCCATCCGGTTGCCGCCAATTCGGCCAATGATCCGGTGACGTTGCCGGCGTTTGAAGCGATGGCTCAGTATTTGTCCAGGTTGCCCTGACTAAATAGCCACGAACAAGGAAACTCCATGATCACCACCACGACCCACTCCATCGAAGGCCGGCAAATCATCGCCTACCTGGACATCGTCAGCGCCGAGTCGGTGCAGGGCGTCAATGTCGTCCGTGACCTGTTCGCCGGGATGCGGGATTTTTTCGGCGGGCGCTCGCAGACATTGGAACGAGCCTTGAAGGAAGCACGGATTCAGGCAACCGATGAGCTCAAGGAACGGGCGCGGGCGTTGCAGGCGGATGCGGTAGTGGGACTGGATTACGAGATCAGCATGCCGGCCGGGAAGGGCGGGATGGTGGTGGTATTTGTGACCGGGACGGCGGTCAAGCTGAGGTAAGTTGTGGGGCCATTCGTCGGGCACGGGTTAATCTGAACTACAAGTCCAGTAATGACCGGCTAGTCTGAAACGCCTTGGCGATCGATATTTTTTCAGGCAAAAGGGCTTGCCGGTGTCGATCCCGCTTTTCGAGAGGGGCGTAGCTATGGCTGATCCGTATATCGAAGACGACGGGGCAGAGTTTCCGATCAACAACTGCGTGCAATGTGGGCAGACCGATTATGTGGCGGGCTTCGGTGAAGACCAGACCCGGAACGACAAGATGAAATCCATGGCGCGCACGGGACCGAAGGCGAAATTTTTGCCCAAGGTGTCGACACCGTCCAGGAAGTGATGCACCCAGCCCCGCCATCGCACGGGGTTTTTCAGGCGTCGAGTTGCAGGAAAGTGTTACCCACGAAATCTTTCACAAAGTTTTCACACCCATCGACGTAGTCTCAGCTCATCCGTTAGAAAGCAATACTCCAGCCCGTCTCCCCAGCGGGCTTTTTTTTGCCTGTCATAAAACCTTTCTCGAAAACGCTGTCAAACCGTCGCCAACGGTGTGGTTGCGGCGATTTGTCTGTGGTCGTCGTTGGATAAGTACATTTAATTATTCTCCTTTCGGTTTTCCTTTTTTTGAGGTTTCTCGTCATGCGTTTGACTCTGCCCGCTCTGGTTCTGGGACTTTTGGTTGCTCAAGGTGCAATGGCTGCCGGCGACGGCACTGCCGCGCTGGGTGGCGGCTTGGGCGGCGCGCTGGGTAATGTGGTCGGTCAGAAAATGGGCGGCAGTACCGGTGCAGCGATTGGTGCCGGTGTGGCTGGCGCAGCGGGCAGTGCAGTTGCTGCACGCAAAGGCAGCCGTACCAAGGCCGCCATCGGTGGCGGTGTCGGCGCGGCGGGCGGTTCGGTGATCGGCAACAGCCTGGGCGGCAAGACCGGTTCGACCATCGGCGCGGGCCTGGGCGGTGCGTTGGGCGGCGGCGTGGGCAGCAACCTGGCCAAAGGCCACAAGCGTCACTGATCCTTCGCGATCGCTCCTGAAGCCCGGCTTGATGCCGGGCTTTTAGTATCCGGATGTTTCCCCGCCCTCACTCTTCGAATTGACAGCGGTCCAACGCTCAACGCTGGCCGGATTCAGCGGGCGCAGATGCTAGACTCCTGCCCATCCGCAGCATGTTCACTTCCCCCGATGCGGAATTAGAGGTTCATATCATGCGTTTGACATTGTCCACAGTGGTTCTGGGACTTTTGGTCGCTCAAGGTGCAATGGCTGCCGGTGACGGCACTGCTGCCGTTGGCGGTGGTATTGGCGGTGCGCTGGGTAACGTGGTCGGCCAGCAAATGGGCGGCAGCACGGGGGCAGCGATTGGTGCCGGTGTCGGCGGCGCGGCAGGCAGTGCGGTGGGCGCCCCGAAAGGCAGTCGAACCGAAGCTGCCATTGGCGGTGGCTTGGGCTCGGCTGGTGGCTCGGTGATTGGTAACAGTCTCGGTGGCTCGACCGGCTCTACCATCGGCGCAGGCCTGGGCGGTGCGGCGGGTGGTGCGATCGGTAATAACCTGGGTACCGACAGCGGCAGCTCCCATTCCGGCAACGGCCACAAGCACAAGCACAAAAACAAGCACAAGAACAAAAACAAGCATCACTGATTCGACCGCAAATAACGCGCAAACCCGGCCTGGTGCCGGGTTTGTCGTATCTGTGGTCCCGTTGCGGAACGATTACCTGGCGGCCGCCTCGAACTTCATACACTCCCTGAATGTTGTGAGGACTGCCATGACGCCTGAAACCGAAGGCAAGGAAGAAAAAGGCCCGAGCGGGCTCCCGTTCATCAACGATCCCGGCAATGAAGACCCGGGCTCATTGATGGATGACGCAACAGTGCCGCTCAACGATGCCGACGACGCCGGCGACGTTGGCAACACTGAATATGAAGAAGAGGATGAAGACGAAGACGAACAATGATCGGACTCCGGGACCAGGCTGACCGATCGTCCGCCTGATCGAACCGTGGCCATCGTGCCGTCATCGAAATTTCAGGACCTGTATCCAGGCCCCCTGAGAGGTGTTTTATGAACGCTGATCCAAAAGATTCCGACGTCGACGATACCCCTGAATACCCGCTGCCTTCCCCCACTGACCCGCTTCCACGCGACCAGCGCCCGCCGGTTGATGACGCCGGTGTGGAGCAGGTGCCCAACGATGATGTGCGGCGCACTGACACTGATGTTGAAGCTACGCCTGATGATCCGGACATCGACGGCAACGATCGCTCCAACGAGCCGATTTGACACACGTCCACGGCTTCCTCGCCGCCAGTCGATCGAGCGGCGTATTGCCGTTGCTCTATGGCGGCCGCGCTCGTTATGCTGCTGAACCCTTTAATCAATCGCGGATCCGGCCTGGGCCGGGTTTTCCGGGATGTCATTAAAAACGGATCAGAAGCGATGAATGCTGCACTGAATGAATTCGGCCCGATAAAGGCCGTTATTTTCGATATGGACGGCTTGCTGCTGGACACCGAGGGCATCTACACCGAAGTCACCTCCATCATTGCCGAGCGTTACGGGCGGACCTTCGACTGGAGCGTCAAACAGAACATCATCGGCCGTGGCGCGGGTGACCTTGCGCGGTATGTGGTCGAGGCGCTGGACCTGCCGATTACTGCCGAAGAGTTTCTGCAGATCCGTGAACCCCTGATGCGCGAGCGTTTTCCAGCGGCGCTGGCGATGCCGGGCGCCCAGGAACTGGTTCGGCACCTGAAGGCCAACAACATTCCGATCGCGGTGGGCACCAGTTCTTCGCGTCAGTCGTTTGGCCAGAAAACCACCTTGCACCAAGATTGGTTTGCGTTGTTCGACTTCATCGTCACCGCTGACGATCCGGAAGTCGGCGCGGCCAAACCGGCACCGGATATTTTCCTCACCGCTGCGCGGCGCCTGGGGGTGTTGCCCGGGGACTGCCTGGTGTTCGAAGATTCGCCGTTCGGTGTTACGGCGGCGAAAGCGGCGGGGATGACGGCGATTGCGATTCCGGACGCGGCGATGGCCGACGAAAAGTACGCACACGCCGATGGCATTCTTCGTACGTTGAAGGCGTTCAATCCGAGTGCTTGTGGATTGCCGCATCTCGACTGGGCTTGACGACGCAAATGTGGGAGCGAGACCGGCTTGCCGGCGAAGACGGAGTGTCAGTCGACATCAAAGTTGGCTGATCGCGCGTCTTCGCCGGCAAGCCGGTCTCGCTCCCACAATGGATCACGGTTGGCTGAACGGTATCAGGCGCCGAAACCACCGTCGATGGTCAGGCTGGCGCCGGTGATGTAGCCGGCTTCGGGGCCCACCAGGTAGGCGACGAAACTGGCGATTTCTTCCACGTGACCGTAGCGACCTACTGCCATCAACGGAATCAGGCTTTCGGCAAAGTCGCCGCTGGCCGGGTTCATGTCGGTGTCGACGGGACCGGGTTGCACGTTGTTGATGGTGATGCCCCGTGGGCCAAGATCGCGAGACAGGCCTTTGGTCAGGCCGACCAGTGCCGATTTGCTCATGGCGTATGGCCCGCCGCCAGCGAAGGGCATGCGCTCGGCGTTGGTGCTGCCGATGTTGATGATGCGACCGCCTTCGGTCATGTGCCTGGCTGCGGCCTGGGTGGCGATGAATACACTGCGCACGTTGATCGCCAGGGTCTGGTCGAAGTCTTCGAGCGTGAAGTCTTCGAGCGGTGCGACCGCCAATACACCAGCGTTGTTGACCAGGATGTCCAGGCGACCGAAGGCTTCGACCGTGGCGGTGACGGCGTTGCGGATGGCTTCGGCGTCGGCACTGTCAGCCTTGATGGCCAAAGCCTTGCCACCATTGGCGGTGATGCTGTCCTGCAATTCTTCGGCCTTGGCCGTGGAGCTGACGTAGGTGAAGGCGACCGTCGCGCCTTCAGCGGCCAGGCGTTTGACGATGGCTGCACCGATGCCGCGGGAACCGCCTTGAATCAACGCCACTTTGCCGCTGAGGTTCTGAGTAGTCATATCGATCTCCAAGTCCCGAGGCGAGGTGTCTCGGTTGATGGAGCCTAGTATCGATTCATGATTACAAGCTGTGTAGACGGTAATTGCGATAGTCTGTGTAAACCAGAAGTTTATAGTGGCGCTTATGGAAACCTTCAGCAGTATCGAATGCTTCGTGCGCAGCGCCGAAGTCGGCAGCTTTGCCGAAGCTGCGCGGCGCCTGAGCCTGACCCCGGCGGCGGTGGGCAAGAGCGTCGCCAAGCTTGAGGCTCGATTGGGGGTGCGTCTGTTCCAGCGCAGCACCCGCAGCCTGACATTGACCGAAGCCGGTCATCTATTTCTCGGCGAGGTCAGCGCCAGCCTGCTCACGATCCAGAATGCCGTGGCCAACCTGGCTAGCGCCGAAGGGCGACCGGCCGGTACATTGAAGGTCAGCATGGGCACCGTGTTCGGGCGCTTGTACATCGTGCCCTTGCTCGGAGAGTTCCTGCGACGGTTTCCGGCCATCAACCCGGACTGGCATTTCGATAACCGGCAGGTCGACCTGATCGCCCAAGGCTTCGACGCGGCCATTGGCGGGGGATTCGAACTGCCCCAGGGCGTGGTGGCGCGCAAGCTGACGCCGGCGCATCGGGTATTGGTGGCGTCTGTCGATTATCTGGCGGAGCGTGAAGCTATCGTCGAGCCCGATGATCTGAAACATCATGACGGTATCCTGATTCGATCACCGCAAACCGGTCGTGTGCGCTCCTGGCAATTGACCAGCCGCGCCCGGCAACACAGTCCGTTGACGCTCAAGGCACGGATGACGATGAGTGATTCCGAGGCGGCCTGCGCCACGGCAGTCCAGGGCTTGGGCATCGCGCTGGTGAGCATGCCGTTCGCCGTGGGTTATCTGGAGGCCGGGACGTTGCAACGGGTATTGCCAGAGTGGTATGTCGATGATGGCAATATTTCCATCTATTACGCCGAGCACAAACTGCTGCCGGGCAAGACCCGGGCGTTTGTCGATTTCATTATTGAGCAGTTTGCGGAGCGGGGGTTGGGGCGGCGGTTCAGCGCGGTTTGAATTTGGCGCTGGACCGGGGTGAGGCCATCGCGGGCAAGCCACGCTCCCACAGGGTTTTGTGTCGTTTACATGACCGTGGCAAGACACAAAACCCTGTAGGAGCGTGGCTTGCTCCGGGCGGCGTTCCGACGAAGAACGATAACGCGGTCTACCTGCCAAACCGCCCCGGCCAACCCACAATTTTCTTCGGCCGCGGCGTCGCATAAGTCCGCACCTTGGACGTCGACAACCCCAGCCGCACCAACGACTCGGCAATCGTCACCGCCGCGGTCACCCCGTCCACCACCGGCACCCCGGTACGCTGGCGAATCTGCTCGTCCAGCCCCGCCATGCCGCCGCAGCCCAGGCAAATCACCTCGGCCTTGTCCTCAAGCACCGCCAATTCCGCCTGACGGACAATGGCCTCCAGTGCGCGCTCCGGATCGGACTCCAGTTCCAGCACGGCCAGGCCACTGGCGCGCACTGACGCACAGCGGTCCCAGAGGCCCGACAATTTGAGACGATCCTCGATCAGCGGCACGGTGCGGTCCAGCGTCGTGACCACCGAATAGGCATGGCCGAGAAACATCGCGGTACTGGCGGCTGCATCGGTGATATCCACCACCGGCACGTTGAGCAACTCCTGCAACCCTTCACGACCGTGCTCGCCGTAACCGGCCTGGATCACCGCATCGAAGGGCTGGTCGTAGGCCATCACCCGATCCATCACGGCGATGGCGGCCAGGTAGCTTTCGAAGTTGCCTTCGATGGAATCGGCGCCGAACCAGGGCGTCAGGCCGATGATTTCGGTGCCGGGCGCGGCCACGGACTGCGCCGAACGTGCGATAGCCTGGGTGATGGATTCGGTGGTGTTGACGTTGACCACGAGGATGCGCATGGAAAGTCCTTATGACAGGTGATACTGCGGCCCGACGTCGCCGGGCCGTCACGGGGTTAATGGCTGACGTTGTCGACCGCGATGGATTCGCCGCTGACATCGGCGTAGTGCGGTTGGCGTTGGGCAATGATCAGATAAAGCATCCCGGCGATACCGGCGCCAATCAGCCAGGAGAAGGGCGATACGCTGTGGAAGCCCGGCACCAGCGCCAGGACAATGGCGATCAGCGCTGCAGGAATGAATGCCGCCACGGCGCGCAGATTGACGCCACGGCTGTAGTAGTAAGCGCCGTTGGGGTCTTCGCTATACAGCTGCGGTACGTTGACTTGGCCTTTGCGCACGAGCCAGTAGTCGACCATGATCACCCCGTATAACGGGCCGAGCAGGGCACCGAGCCCGGACAGGAAATACACGATCACCAGCGGACTGTTGTACAGATTCCAAGGCAGGATCAGCACGGCAATGGTCGCGCTGATCAGCCCGGCGCGACGGAACGTCAGGTATTTGGGCGCCAGGTTGCTGAGCACGAACGCCGGGGCGACAAAGTTGGCCATGATGTTCACCGCCACGGTGACGATCAGGAAAGCCAGGCAGCCGAGCACCAGGAAGAAGGTGTTGGGAATCGAAGCGATGATTTCAGTCGGGCTTTCGATGATCCGGCCATTGATCTGGAATTGCGCACCGCAGAGCAGCACGGTGATGCTGGCAAACACCAGGATATTCACCGGCAAGCCCCAGAAATTGCCGACCTTGATCGTCTTGCGGCATGGCGAAGAACGGGCGAAGTCACAGAAATTCAGAATCAACGTGCCATAGATCGACAGCCACAACGCCCCGCCGGCAAAGATATTGCGCCACATCTCGCCGCCGGTCAGCGGTTCCCGGATCGACCAGGCGATGGTTGCATTGGCCTGGAAGTACATCCACCCGGCGAGGGCGGCAACGGTCAGCAAGATCACCGGTCCGGCAAACGCCTCGTAGCGCCGCACCATCTCCATGCCATAGGCGAGGATCGCCAGCTGTACCAGCCAGATCGCCACGAAACAGATCCAGCCCAGGCTTGAAAGGCCGAGGATCGAATCGTGGTCGTAGTCGGCGAACCCGGGATGCACCGCCGTCAACAATACCCGTAGGACCACGGACGCCAGGTACGTCTGAATCCCGAACCAGGCGATGGCGATCACGGCGCGGATCAATGCAGGAATCTGCGCCCCGTGAATACCGAAACTGATCCGGCTGATCACCGGGAACGGCACGCCGGTCTTCTGGCCCATGTAGCCGGACAGGTTCATGAATCCGTACACCAGCGCCGCGCCGATGCCCAGGGACAGCAGGATCTGCCAGCCACCCAGGCCCAAGGCATACAGGCCGATGGCGAAGGAGTAGTTGGCGATGTTGTGAACATCGTTGGTCCACAGGGCAAAGATGCTGTAGCGGCCCCAGCGCCGACCTTCCGCCTTGGTCGGTGCCAGGTCTTTGTTGTGCAGGCGTGGGCTGAGTACGACAGGTGCTTGAAACGATTGATCGTATGAGGCGGGTTCGGGGTGAGAGGAGGGCAGATCCAGCGCGATGTTGTTATTGGGCAGGCTAGTACGCATTCCGGCAGGCTCCTGAAGCTTGGCGCCGCGATGACTGTGCATGAGCGAGGGCTCGACAAATCTTCGTCGCGGGGTAGAAAGCATCATTGGTTACGGGGCATCTGCAGCCTGTACGGGATAGGGCGCTTCAGGCTTGCGGATCTAAAGTGTTTTTATGTTTTGATTGGATTGTATACAAAACATGTATGCACTAAAGCCAGATCTGTGCCAGTTGCGGATCTATCGGTGGCGGGGTTAATTTCGTTTTGTTATCTGTAAGAGATAAGTGACTGAAATCAAGGCGATATAAATTGACCGATTGAACAGGTATTTATTTCTCGGTGTGATTTTTGAGAAGGGTCGCTTGGGAAAGTCAGGGGAGGTGGATGTAACTTTTTGGGGCGCATAAACGAAAAGTGCACACACAAATGGCACCGATAGTGACATTCATGTGTACACATTTATTGGCGGGCCGCTGACCCTGTAGGAGCGAGCTTGCTCGCGATGGTCGTCAACGATGACACGGCCATCCTGATACCCCGCTGCGCTCTCAGGTTCTTCGTCGGAACGCCGCCCGGAGCAAGCTCGCTCCTACAGGGGGAACTCCACAAGGCTGGAGGTTATGCCTTTGATTTGCTGATGATATTCCCCGCATGCAACCCGCATTCTTTCTGCGTCGCTTCTTCCCACCACCAGCGACCTTCACGCTCGTGCTGGTTTGGCAGCACAGGGCGGGTGCAGGGCTCGCAGCCAATACTGATGAAGCCGCGTTCATGCAGGCTGTTGTACGGCAGCTCGAGCATGCGGATGTAGCCCCAGATCTCTTCGCTGGTCATCTGTGCCAACGGGTTGAATTTGTACAGGGTGCGTTCCGGCGTCGAAAACGCGGTGTCGATTTCCATCACCGCGACGGCGCTGCGGGTGCCCGGGCTCTGGTCGCGACGCTGGCCGGTGGCCCAGGCTTTCACGCTCGAGAGCTTGCGACGCAGCGGCTCGATTTTGCGGATACCGCAACATTCGCCATGGCCGTCCTTGTAGAAACTGAACAGACCTTTTTCCTTCACGAAGGGTTCCAGTTTCGTGTGGTCCGGCGACACCAGTTCAATCTCGATCTTGTAGTGCTCGCGCACCTGATCGATGAAACGATAGGTCTCGGGGTGCAGGCGACCGGTGTCGAGGCTGAACACCTTGACGTTTTTGTTCAGCTTCCAGGCCATGTCTACCAGCACCACGTCTTCGGCGCCGCTGAAAGATATCCACAGGTCATCGCCGAACTCGGCGAACGCGAGCTTCAGGATGTCCTGGGCGGATTTGTTGGCATAGGTCGTGGCGAGTTCCACGACATCGAACGATGGGCTCATCAGGGCGGTTTCCTACAGGTCGGCGGCGCTGGGCGCTCTATATGGGGCTGATGGTAACAAAATCCTGCAGTGACTGGCGCGCCCTCTGCGTTGCACGGGCCGGCCCGAGTCGCTAGAGTTCGGCAGTCCTTTTGCTCGCTCGACTCAATAATCACTACAAATGGGAGTGTCTCGTGGAAATTGCCTGTCTGGATCTTGAAGGTGTGCTGGTCCCGGAAATCTGGATCGCCTTCGCCGAAAAAACCGGGATCGAATCCCTCAAGGCCACCACCCGGGACATCCCCGACTACGACGTGCTGATGAAACAGCGCCTGCGGATTCTCGACGAACACGGCTTGAAGCTGTCCGACATCCAGGAAGTGATCGCCTCGCTCAAGCCGCTGGACGGCGCCGTCGAGTTCGTCAACTGGCTGCGCGAGCGGTTTCAGGTGGTGATTCTGTCGGATACCTTCTACGAATTTTCCCAGCCGCTGATGCGTCAACTGGGTTTCCCGACGTTGCTGTGCCACCGCCTGGTAACAGATGACTCCGGTCGGGTGACGAGCTATCAGTTGCGTCAGAGAGATCCCAAGCGTCAGTCGGTATTGGCGTTCAAGAGCCTCTATTATCGGGTGATTGCGGCAGGGGATTCCTACAACGACACCACGATGCTGGGCGAGGCGGATGCGGGGATTCTGTTCCATGCGCCGGACAATGTGATTCGCGAGTTTCCGCAGTTCCCGGCGGTGCACAGCTTTGAGGAGTTGAAGCAGGAGTTCATCAAGGCTTCGAATCGGGCCCTGTCCCTGTAAACCCGATCCCCTGTAGGAGCAAGCTCGCTCCTACAGGGGGCGGTGTTGGTCAGAGATTTTGCAGGGTATCGAGCAACACCTTCACCTTGGTAATCGATTCCTGATACTCGGCCTGCCACTCGGAATCGGCGACGATCCCGCCACCGCCCCAGCAACACACCTGCCCATCCTTCACCAGCAAACTGCGAATGGCGATGGAGCTGTCCATCTCGCCGCGCACGTCCAGGTACAGCAACGAACCGCAATACAGCCCGCGTCGGGTCGGCTCCAGTTCATCGATGATCTGCATCGCCCGAATTTTCGGCGCGCCGGTAATCGATCCGCCCGGGAAGCTGCCGGCGATCAGGTCCAGGGCGTCGCGGTCATCCGCCAGTTCCCCGGTGACGCTGCTCACCAGATGATGCACGTTCGGGTAGCTTTCGAGGCTGAACAACTCCGGGACCCGCACCGAACCGATGCGGCAAGTGCGGCCGAGGTCGTTGCGCAGCAAATCGACGATCATCAGGTTTTCCGCGCGGTCCTTGGGGCTGGCCAGCAGTTCGGCGGCGTTCGCCGCATCTTCGGCAGCGGTCAGGCCGCGAGGGCGGGTGCCCTTGATCGGACGGGTTTCCACATGGCGCTCGCTGACTTTGACGAAGCGCTCCGGCGACAGGCTCAGGACCGCGTCGCCATCGGGCAGGCTCTGGAAGCCGGAAAACGGGGTCGGGCATGCTGCGCGCAAGGCGCAGTAGGCGGCCCACGGGTCGCCCTGGCATTGCGCGCGGAAACGCTGGGCGAAGTTGACCTGATAGCAGTCGCCGGCCTGGATATAGTGTTGAATGCGCTCCAGTGCGTGGCGATACTCGTCAGCGCTCAAGTCGGCGCTCATCGGAGCTTTCAGTTTGAAAGGCTCGACCGGATCGATCCCGGGCAGACTGAACAAGGCGATCAGGCGTTGCTGCTCGCTGTCGATCAGCGTCGGGTGAAACACCAACTGAGTGGTCTTGAGTTGATGATCGCTGATCAGGGCCCAGTCATAGAGCCCGAAACGCGCATCCGGCAGTTGCAGGTCGTCCTGGGCCAGGCTTGGCAGATGCTCCAGGTGTCGACCGAAGTCATAGCTCAGGTAGCCGATCAAGCCGCCGGCGAAAGGCAAATCAAGCGGCAGCGTGGCTTCACCCAGCCGTGCCAGGTTATCGCGCAGGCGCTGCAGGAAATCGCCACCGCTTTCGTCAGGCAATACGGCCAGTTGTTCCAGCGGCCAGGCGCTGAGCAGGTCATAGCGACCGCGATCGGCAGTCGGTCGGCCACTGTCGAGCAGTACGGCACCGGGGGCATGACGAATTGCCGCGAAGTAGTCGGCGGGATTGGCGCGATAGGGGAGCGGGTGTACGGAACAGGTCAACATGGGCGGGGCGGATCAGCCATCGAGGCGGGGGTGGCGATTGTAGTCTGCTCGGGGAATTGCTCCTAGAGGGGATGTCGGGGATTGGCAGATTGGCGGCAGGGTTGGGTGCTGTAGTGATAGGGAGTCAGTCTTCGCGAGCAAGCCCGCTCCCACACTTGATCTTTGTCGCACCGAAGATCAAATGTGGGAGCGGGCTTGCTCGCGAAAGGTGCGACTCAGTCCAGGATCAGCCCTCGACCCCGGGTATATGCCCGAACATCTCCTGGACAAACTCCACCCGTTCTTCAACCGTTTCACTGATCCCGCGGGCCTTCAATGATTCAAGCCGCGCTTCAACGGCATGGGTACGCAACGTCAGGCCGCAATCATTGGCAATCTGAATGTTCAACCCGGGACGGGCGTTGAGCTCAAGGATCAGTGGGCCTTTTTCCTGGTCCAGCACCATGTCGACCCCGATGTAGCCCAGCCCGCACAGCTCATAACAGCCGGCGGCCAGTTTCATGAAGCCGTCCCAATAGGGCAGTTGCACGCCGTCCACCGCGTTGGTGGTGTCCGGGTGTTTGGTGATGATGTTGTTCAGCCAGGTGCCGCGCAGGGTCAGGCCGGTGGCGAGGTCGACGCCGACGCCGATGGCGCCCTGGTGCAGGTTGGCCTTGCCGCCGGACTGACGGGTCGGCAAGCGCAGCATGGCCATGACCGGGTAGCCCATCAGCACGATGATGCGGATGTCCGGCACGCCTTCGTAGCTGATGCTCTTGAAGATCTGGTCCGGGGTCACGCGGTATTCGATCAGCGCCCGGTCGCGATGACCGCCCAGCGAATAAAGGCCGGTCAGGATGCTGGAAATCTGGTGCTCGATTTCCTCGTGGCTGATGATCTTGCCGGACACCGTGCGGTAGCGCCCCTCGAAGCGGTCGGCAATCACCAGGATGCCGTCACCGCCGGCACCCTGGGCCGGTTTCACCACGAAGTCGTTGCGCCCGCCGATGATCTCGTCGAGGTTATCGATTTCCTTCTCGGTGGAGATCACGCCATACAATTCCGGCACATGAATGCCGGCGGCGATGGCGCGCTCCTTGGTGATGATCTTGTCATCGACGATCGGGTACAGGCTGCGCTTGTTGTACTTGAGCACATAGTCCGCGTTGCGCCGATTGATCCCCATGATGCCCCGGGCTTCCAGGGCCTTCCAGGTCTTCCAGAGGCCGAACATCAGGCGTCAGCCTTCTTCAGGAAGGCCTTGAAGCGCACCAGTTCAGTCAGGCGGTAGCCGCGATAGCGACCCATGGCCAGCATGAAACCCACCAGGATCAACAGGATCGCCGGGAAGGTGAACACGAAGTACACCAGTTCCGGAACGCTCATGATCAGGTGCGCCAGGGCTGCGGCGAACAACGTACCGATCGCCACTTTCATGGCATGGCCACCGCCGCGCTCTTCCCAGGTGATCGACAGGCGTTCGATGGTCATGGTCAGAATCACCATCGGGAACAGCGCGACCGACAACCCGCGTTCGAGGCCGAGTTTATGGCTGAGCAGGCTGATCGTCGCGATCAGCACCACCACGAAGGTCAGCACCACCGACAGCCTCGGCAGCATTTGCAGCTTCAGGTGTTCAAGGTAGGAACGCAGCGACAGGCCCAATGCCGTGATGATGGTAAACAGCACGATGCCGAAGCCCAGCTGGGTTTCGCGGAAGGCCAGGGCGATCAGTACCGGGGTGAAGGTGCCCAGGGTCTGGATGCCGATCAGGTTGCGCAGGATCAGGATCACCAGGACGCCGATCGGGATCATCACCATGATCATGAAGGTCTGCTGGGTTTGCAGCGGCAGACCGTACAACGAGTATTCGAGGAAGTTGGCGTCGGTGTTTTCGTCCGTCAGCTTGGCCAGGCGAATGGCGTTCATTTCGCTGTTGTTCATGCTGAAGGTCACAGTAGCCTTCTTGCCGCCGTCGACGGTGATCAGGTTTTCGTCGCCGGTCCACCACAGCAGGCGGTCGGTCGGCAGGCCCTGCTCGCCGGTTTCCGGGTTGAAGTACAGCCAGTCGGTGCCGTTGAAGCTACGCAGCCAGAGTTCCGGGGTTTGCGGCTGGTCGGCCACCAGGCGAATGGTGTGGACCTTTTCCACCGGCACGTGGGCGATGGACAGCAGCAATTCGACGATTTTCGCTTTATGCCCGACGGATGGATCGCCCCCCAGCAGCAACTTCACATTGTCATCGTTGAGGTTATTGACGCGCTTGATGGCTTCGCCGATGAAGGTCTCGACGTCGGCCGAGTGCTGGCGGATCGGCGCGAGCAGGGCTTCGGCGGCGATTTTTTCCGGGCCTTCTACGGCAATGCTGTCGCGGAAAGTCGGGCCCTTGATCTTCAATTTCTCGCCGCTGTAACGCTTGGTCAGCACCAGGCGGTAATAGAGGGTCTGGTTGCCCTTGGCCCGACGCGCCGACCAGGTGACCTTGCGATTGCCGTCAACCCGATTCACCGCCACGCCATAGTTATTGGAGATGAAACTCTCGTTCAGGCTGACGTAATCGCGGCTCAGCGGCGGCACGAACATCTGGATCTTGACCGGGTCCTTGGTGCTGGCGACGAACTCGACCTTGGCGTCGATGTTCCACAGGTCGTCGGTGGCGTCTTCGGTCACGGGAATGCCGAGCACAAAGATCTGGTAGGCCGTAACTGAAATGCCCAGCACCACCAGGATGGTGATCAGGAATTTCAGGTGGAGGGTAAGAGAGCGCATTGGAATTACTCTGCGGTATGTGCGTCGGTGGCGCAGGCGGGTTTGCCAGCAGCGTATTTAAGGCTGGGGTCGACCAGCGCATCGAAGCGTTTCAGGGCTTCGGAGCCGATCAAGAGCGGGTATTGGAAGGCGCTTCGGTCGGTCAAGTTCACTTCGATGCTGCGTAAAGCCGAACCCATGCAGATATCGAGCTCGATCACCGGACGGGCGGTGTACTTCTTGCCTGCTTCCGGATCGTAGTCGCCGGCCCTGCGCTTGATCTTGCTGACCCGGGCCAGCGGCCGTTCGATCGGGTGCGAATGGGCGGCGTCGATGGCCAGGTAAAAGCGCACCCAGGACTCGCCATTGCGTTTGAAGCGTTTGATGTCGCGGGCACTCAGGGAGGCGGTTTTCGCTCCGGTGTCGAGTTTGGCGGCGACTTCCAGGTTGATGCCGTTCAGCGAGGCGTACTCGTTGAGGCCGTACACGGTTTTTTCCCCCGCCGCGGCATAACCGGGCAGGCAGAGCATAAAGAGGAATGCGGGGAAGGGCTTGAGTCTCATAAATCCTGGTGCGCGGCGGTCCATACTTCAGTTCAAGGCCCTGGCATCGCTGCGCAAGCTCCCTCGTATGCCTATCAACGATGACAAGCCGTGCAGATGTCACAAACAAATGCGGCCGGCATTCTAGCACGGTGGTTTTATGGCGCCAGCGCTGGCGGCTGGCTATAAACCCAGCGACTGCGCTGATGGAATACAGACGGTTATTAGACGATTGTCGACAATACCTAATTATCCTTTGACTATACGGCCCGTATTCGTTAGTTTTTGCGGCATTGGTTATCAAGGTGTCGACAATATGCTGGACCAACCCGATCCGCCGGTCATTGTGCAAGACGATTCGGAAACACTTTCCGAGAATGTCTTCCGACGCATTCAGGCGGCCATCGTCAAAGGCGAAATCGCCCCGGGCAGCAAGATCTCCGAGCCGGAGCTGGCGCGCACCTACGGCATCAGCCGCGGCCCGTTGCGTGAGGCAATCCACCGCCTGGAAGGCCAGCGCCTGTTGGTGCGCATACCGCACGTCGGCGCACGGGTGGTGTCGCTCAACCATGCCGAGCTGCTGGAGCTCTACGAAATCCGCGAGTCCCTCGAAGGCATGGCTTGCCGTCTGGCGGCCGAACGCATGACCCTCGAAGAAATCGACGAACTGCGCCGGGTCCTCGAAACCCACGAGCGCGATGCGGCGTTTCAGGCGGGTGTCGGCTACTACCAGCAGGAAGGCGATTTCGACTTCCATTACCGAATCATCCAGGGCAGCGGCAACCGCACCCTGACCCAGATGCTCTGCGGCGAGCTCTATCAACTGGTGCGCATGTACCGCATCCAGTTTTCGACCACGCCCAATCGGCCGCGCCAGGCCTTTGCCGAGCACCACCGGATTCTCGACGCCATCGCCGACCGTGACGGTGAGCTGGCCGAGTTGTTGATGCGCCGCCACATCGGCGCCTCCAAACGCAATATCGCCCGTCACTACCAGGACGGCGTTAACCCGACAGCCACTGAACGAGGTGAGTCATGAGTTCCAACAAGAGCACTCCAGGCCAGCGTTTCCGCGATGCGGTCGCCAGCGAACATCCGCTGCAAGTCGTTGGCGCGATCAACGCCAACCACGCACTGCTGGCCAAGCGCGCCGGTTTCAAGGCTATCTATCTGTCCGGTGGCGGGGTGGCTGCAGGCTCCCTCGGCGTGCCGGACCTGGGCATTACCGGTCTCGATGACGTGCTGACCGATGTGCGTCGCATCACCGACGTCTGCGACCTGCCGCTGCTGGTGGACGTGGACACCGGTTTCGGCTCCTCGGCGTTCAACGTGGCGCGCACCGTCAAGTCGATGATCAAGTTCGGCGCGGCGGCGATCCACATCGAAGACCAGGTCGGCGCCAAGCGCTGCGGCCACCGTCCTAATAAAGAGATCGTGTCGCTGCAGGAAATGGTCGACCGCATCAAGGCCGCCGTCGATGCCCGCACCGATGACAGCTTCGTGATCATGGCCCGCACCGACGCCCTGGCGGTGGAAGGACTGGAATCGGCCCTGGAGCGCGCTGAAGCGTGCATCGAAGCCGGTGCCGACATGATCTTCCCGGAAGCCATCACCGAACTTGAGATGTACAAGCTGTTCGCCAGCCGCGTGAAAGCGCCGATCCTGGCCAACATCACCGAGTTCGGCGCGACGCCGCTGTACACCACCGAACAGCTCGCAGGCGCCGATGTGTCGCTGGTGCTGTACCCGCTGTCGGCGTTCCGTGCGATGAACAAGGCCGCGGAAAACGTCTACACCGCCATCCGCCGCGATGGCACGCAGCAGAATGTCATCGACACCATGCAGACCCGCATGGAGCTTTACGATCGCATCGACTACCACACCTTCGAGCAGAAGCTCGATGCGTTGTTTGCCGCGAAGAAGTAATGAACACCCTGTAGGAGCGAAGCTTGCTCGCGAAGAGGGACTGACATTCAGCATTAATGTCGCCTGAGACACCGCCTTCGCGAGCAAGCTTCGCTCCTACAAGTTTCCCTAACAAATTCAAGAAAACTGGAGACAGCAATGGCCGAAGCAAAAGTACTCAGTGGCGCCGGGCTCCGTGGCCAGGTTGCCGGGCAAACCGCCCTGTCCACCGTGGGCCAGTCGGGCGCAGGCCTGACCTATCGCGGCTACGACGTTCGCGAACTGGCGGCTGACGCCCAATTCGAAGAAGTGGCCTACCTGCTGCTGTACGGCGAACTGCCGACCCAAGCACAACTCGCCGCCTACATCAGCAAACTGGGCAAGCTGCGCGACCTGCCGCAAGCCTTGAAAGAAGTGCTGGAACGCATCCCCGTCGACGCCCACCCGATGGACGTGATGCGCACCGGTTGCTCGTTCCTGGGCAACATCGAACCGGAGAACGACTTCTCCGAACAGCATGACAAGACCGACCGCCTGCTGGCCGCGTTCCCGGCGATCATGTGCTACTGGTATCGCTTCAGCCACGAGGGCAAGCGCATCGACTGCGTGAGCGACGAGCAAACCATCGGCGGTCACTTCCTGCACCTGCTGCACGACAAGAAGCCGAGCGAGTTGCACGTCAAGGTGATGAACGTTTCGCTGATCCTCTATGCGGAACACGAATTCAACGCCTCGACCTTCGCCGCGCGGGTTTGCGCCTCGACGCTGTCTGATCTGTTTTCCTGCGTCACGGCGGCGATCGGTACTTTGCGCGGTCCGCTGCACGGCGGCGCCAACGAAGCGGCGATGGAAATGATCGAACGTTTCAGTTCGCCGGAGGAAGCGATCAAGGGCACCCTCGGCATGCTCGAGCGCAAGGACAAGATCATGGGCTTCGGTCACGCGATCTATAAGGAAAACGATCCGCGCAACGAGGTGATCAAGGCCTGGTCGAAGAAACTCGCTGACGAAGTGGGCGACACGGTGCTGTTCCCGGTCTCCGAAGCCATCGACAAGACCATGTGGGAGCAGAAGAAACTGTTCCCGAACGCCGACTTCTACCATGCGTCGACGTATCACTTCATGGGCATTCCAACCAAGTTGTTCACTCCGATATTCGTCTGCTCGCGCCTGACCGGCTGGGCGGCGCATGTGTTTGAGCAACGTGCCAACAACCGCATCATCCGCCCGAGCGCCGAGTACACCGGCGTCGAACAGCGCAAGTTCGTGCCAATCGAACAACGCTGACCGGGGAGGGCCGGCTGAACCGGGAACCTGTAGGAGCGAAGCTTGCTCGCGAAGTCGGACTGACATTCAACATCGATGTCGACCGACAGACCGTATTCGCGAGCAAGCTTCGCTCCTACAGGACCGTGTTGACTTCGAAATCTGTGCCAGGCCCCACCTTTTGAAACTACCGTGACCGAGTCCCTGACGATGAACACTGAATTCCGCAAACCGCTGCCCGGCAGCCATCTGGATTACTTCGACGTCCGTGCGGCTGTCGAGGCCATCCAGCCCGGCGCCTACGACACTCTGCCGTACACCTCCCGCGTGCTGGCGGAAAACCTGGTGCGTCGCTGTGACCCGGCCACGCTCACCGAATCCCTGAAGCAATTCATCGAGCGCAAACGCGACCTCGATTTCCCATGGTTCCCGGCCCGCGTGGTGTGCCACGACATTCTCGGCCAGACCGCCCTGGTGGACCTTGCCGGCCTGCGTGACGCCATCGCCCTGCAAGGCGGCGACCCGGCGCAGGTGAACCCGGTGGTGCCGACGCAATTGATCGTCGACCATTCCCTGGCCGTTGAACGCGGAGGCTTCGATCCGGAAGCGTTCGAGAAGAACCGCGCCATCGAAGACCGTCGCAACGAAGACCGCTTCCACTTCATCAACTGGACCAAAAAAGCCTTCAAGAACGTGGATGTGATTCCGCCGGGCAACGGCATCATGCACCAGATCAACCTGGAGAAAATGTCTCCGGTGATCCAGGTGCGTGATGGCGTGGCCTTTCCCGACACCTGCGTCGGCACCGACAGCCACACCCCGCATGTCGATGCGCTGGGCGTGATTGCCATCGGCGTCGGTGGCCTGGAAGCCGAGAGCGTGATGCTCGGCCGCGCGTCGTGGATGCGTCTGCCGGAAAGCGTCGGCGTCGAACTGACCGGCAAGTTGCAACCGGGCATCACTGCCACTGACATGGTGCTGGCGCTGACCGAGTTCCTGCGCCAGCAAAAAGTCGTCGGGGCCTGGCTGGAGTTCTTCGGCGAAGGCGCTTCCGCGCTGACCCTCGGCGACCGCGCGACCATTTCCAACATGGCCCCGGAGTACGGTGCCACTGCGGCGATGTTCTACATCGACCAGCAAACCATCGACTACCTCAAGCTCACCGGTCGTGAAGACGAGCAGGTGCAGTTGGTCGAGAACTACGCCAAGACCACAGGTCTGTGGGCTGACAGCTTGAAGAATGCGCAATACGAGCGCGGGTTGACCTTCGACTTGTCCTCGGTGGTGCGCAACATGGCCGGCCCGAGCAACCCGCACGCCCGCGTCGCCACCTCGGATCTCGCGGCTCAAGGCATCTCCGGTCAGTGGACCGAAGTGCCCGGCCAGATGCCGGACGGCGCAGTGATCATCGCCGCCATCACCAGTTGCACCAACACCAGCAACCCGCGCAACGTCATCGCCGCCGGCCTGCTGGCGCGCAATGCCAACAAGCTTGGGTTGACCCGCAAACCTTGGGTCAAGTCGTCCCTGGCGCCGGGTTCGAAAACCGTGGCGCTGTACCTCGACGAGGCCGGCCTGACCAGCGAGCTGGAACAACTCGGTTTCGGCATCGTCGCCTTCGCTTGCACGACGTGCAACGGCATGTCCGGCGCGCTGGACCCGGTGATCCAGCAAGAGATCATCGACCGCGACCTGTACGCCACTGCGGTGTTGTCCGGTAACCGCAACTTCGACGGCCGGATTCACCCGTACGCCAAGAATGCGTTCCTCGCTTCGCCGCCGCTGGTCGTGGCTTACGCCATCGCCGGGACCATCCGTTTCGACATCGAAAAAGACGTGTTGGGTGTGGTCGACGGTAAGGAAATCCGCCTGAAAGACATCTGGCCGAGCGACGAAGAAATCGACGCAGTGGTCAAGGCATCGGTCAAACCTGAACAGTTCCGCCAGGTCTACATCCCGATGTTCGCCATCCATGAAGACACCGGGCCGAAAGTGACCCCGCTGTACGACTGGCGCGAAATGAGCACCTATATCCGCCGTCCGCCGTACTGGGAAGGCGCACTGGCCGGCGCACGTCCGCTCAAGGGCATGCGTCCGCTGGCGGTGCTGCCGGACAACATCACCACCGATCACCTGTCGCCTTCCAACGCGATCATGCTCGACAGCGCTGCTGGCGAATACCTGGCGAAAATGGGCCTGCCGGAAGAAGACTTCAACTCGTACGCGACCCACCGTGGCGACCACTTGACTGCGCAGCGCGCGACTTTCGCCAACCCGAAACTGTTCAACGAAATGGTCCAGGAAAACGGCAAGGTCAAGCAGGGTTCTTTGGCCCGCGTCGAGCCGGAAGGCAAAGTGATGCGCATGTGGGAAGCCATCGAAACCTACATGGAACGCAAGCAGCCGCTGATCATCATCGCCGGCGCCGACTACGGTCAGGGTTCGTCCCGGGACTGGGCGGCCAAGGGCGTGCGCCTGGCGGGTGTGGAAGCGATTGCGGCCGAAGGTTTCGAGCGCATCCACCGCACCAACCTGGTGGGCATGGGCGTGTTGCCGCTGGAGTTCAAACCGGGCACCGACCGCCACACGCTGAACATCGATGGCAGCGAAACCTATGACGTGATCGGCGAACGCACCCCACGTGCCAAGCTGACGCTGGTGATCAACCGCAAGAACGGCGAACGCGTCGAAGTGCCGGTGACCTGCCGTCTCGACACCGCCGAAGAAGTGTCGATCTACGAGGCCGGCGGCGTGCTGCAACGCTTCGCCCAGGACTTCCTCGAAGAATCGGCGGTCGCCGTTTAACACGCGCCAAGCGGGCACGGGACTTCAGGTCCCGTGTTTGTTTTCAGATCAGGAGTAAGCAGCACCATGGCTCACGCAGCTACTTTTCCAAAGCAAATAAGGATACCCGCCACCTACATGCGTGGCGGCACCAGCAAAGGCGTGTTCTTCAGTCTGAAAGACTTGCCTGAAGCCGCACAGATTCCCGGCCCCGCTCGCGATGCGCTGTTACTGCGCGTGATCGGCAGCCCCGACCCCTACGATAAGCAAATCGACGGCATGGGTGGCGCGACCTCCAGCACCAGCAAAACCGTGATCCTGTCGAAAAGCATCAAGGCCGATCACGACGTCGATTACCTGTTCGGCCAGGTCTCCATCGACAAGCCATTCGTCGACTGGAGCGGCAACTGCGGCAACCTGTCGGCGGCGGTCGGTTCGTTTGCCATCAGCAACGGCCTGGTGGACGCCAGCCGCATCCCGCACAACGGCGTGGCCGTGGTTCGGGTGTGGCAGGCCAACATCGGCAAGACCATCATCGCCCATGTGCCGATCACCAACGGTGAGGTGCAGGAAACCGGCGACTTCGAACTCGACGGCGTGACCTTCCCGGCCGCCGAAGTGCAAGTCGAATTCATGGACCCGGCAGCGGAAGAAGAGGGTGGCGGTGGTTCGATGTTCCCCACCGGCAACCTGGTGGATGACCTGGAAGTGCCCGGGGTCGGGACCTTCAAGGCGACCATGATCAATGCCGGTATTCCGACTATCTTCGTCAATGCCGAAGACATCGGTTACACCGGCACCGAGCTGCAGGGCGCGATCAACGGCGATCCGAAAGCGCTGCTGATGTTTGAAACCATTCGGGCGTATGGCGCGCTACGTATGGGCTTGATCAAGGATCTGGACGAAGCGGCCAAGCGTCAGCACACGCCCAAGGTGGCGTTCGTGGCCAAGCCGGCGGATTACGTGGCGTCCAGCGGCAAGGCGATTGCGGCGGGTGATGTCGACCTGCTGGTGCGTGCGCTGTCCATGGGCAAGCTGCACCACGCGATGATGGGCACGGCGGCGGTGGCAATCGGTACGGCTGCAGCGATCTCCGGCACCCTGGTGAACCTCGCCGCGGGCGGTATCGAACGCAACGCCGTGCGCTTCGGTCATCCGTCCGGCACCTTGCGTGTGGGCGCCGAGGCCAGTCTGGTCAACGGTGAATGGACCGTGAACAAGGCCATCATGAGCCGCAGCGCACGGGTGTTGATGGAAGGCTACGTCCGCGTGCCGGGCGACTCCTTCTAACCCACACAAGACCCCTGTAGGAGCCAGGCTTGCCGGCGAAGGCGTCCGCAAGATCGCCTTCGCCGGCAAGCCTGGCTCCTACAGGACCGCATTTCACAATAAGAAAGTAGCGACCCACTGAGATTTAACCTGAACCGAGGTCCCATCAACGAACCACTGACCGAGTGAATCGAACATGAGCGCCAACGTCGACCTGAACAACCGCCCGGACTACGACAAGGTCCTGCAGGACATCGCCGACTATGTCCTGACTTTCAACATCGAATCCGTCGAAGCCCTCGACACCGCCCGCAACTGCCTGATGGACACCCTCGGCTGCGGCCTGCTGGCCCTGCGCTTCCCCGAATGCACCAAACACCTGGGCCCCATCGTCGAAGGTACCGTCGTGCCTTTCGGTGCGCGAGTGCCGGGCACCAGTTACCGCCTCGATCCAGTCAAGGCCGCCTGGGACATCGGTTGCATCGTCCGCTGGCTCGACTACAACGACACCTGGCTCGCCGCGGAATGGGGCCATCCGTCCGATAACCTGGGTGGCATTCTCGCGGTGGCCGACCACCTGTCGCAAAAGCGCCTGGCCAATGGCGAGGCGCCGCTGACCGTCCGCACGGTGCTTGAAGCCATGATCATGGCCCATGAGATTCAGGGCGTCATCGCGCTGGAAAACTCCTTCAACCGCGTAGGCCTCGACCACGTCATCCTGGTAAAAGTCGCCTCGACGGCGGTCACCGCCAAACTGATGGGCGCCAGTCGCGAGCAGTTGCTCTCTGCCTTATCCCACGCCTTCGCCGATGGGCAGGCGTTGCGCACCTACCGCCACGCGCCGAATGCCGGGTCGCGAAAATCCTGGGCAGCGGGGGACGCGTCCAGCCGTGGCGTGCGTCTGGCGGACATCGCAATGCGCGGTGAAATGGGCATCCCTGGCGTGCTGACCGCCAGGCAGTGGGGCTTCTACGACGTATTGTTCAGCCACACCAACAACGATCTGGCGCTCAAGCCTGAAGACAAACGTGCTTTCAGTTTTACCCGGTCGTTCGGCAGCTACGTCATGGAAAACATCCTGTTCAAAATCAGCTTCCCCGCCGAATTCCATGCGCAAACCGCCTGCGAAGCGGCGGTGACCCTGCATCCGCAAGTCAGGAATCGCCTGCACGAAATCGACAAAATCGTCATCACCACCCACGAGTCGGCCATCCGCATCATTTCCAAGGTCGGCCCGTTGGCCAATGCCGCCGACCGTGATCACTGCATCCAGTACATGACAGCTGTGCCGCTGGCCTTCGGCAATCTGGTGGCGGAGCAATACGAAGATGATTTCCATGCCGCCCATCCGATTATCGATGTGCTACGCGAGAAAATGGTCATCGTCGAAGATCCGCGCTACACCCGCGAGTACCTGGAAGCCGACAAGCGGTCCATCGCCAATGCGGTGCAGGTGTTTTTCAAGGACGGCTCGAGCACCGAAAACGTGGTGGTCGAGTACCCGATCGGCCATCGTCGGCGCCGTGCCGACGGTATTCCACTGCTGGAGGACAAGTTCAAGGCGAACCTGGCGACGCGGTTTACGGCGCAGCGAAGTGCCGAGATATTTGAGTTATGCAAGGACCAGGCGAAGCTTGAGGCCGCACCGGTGAACAGGTTTGTGGATTTATTCGTGATCTGACGCCATCCCCGTAGGAGCCAGGCTTGCCGGCGAAGGCGTCCTCGAGTGCGCCATCCCCGTAGGAGCCAGGCTTGCCGGCGAAGGCGTCCTCGAGTGCGCCATCCCCGTAGGAGCCAGGCTTGCCGGCGAAGGCGTCCTCGAGTGCGCCATCGCCGTAGGAGCCAGGCTCGCCGGCGAAGGCGTCCTCGAATGCGCCATCCCCGTAGGAGCCAGGCTTGCCGGCGAAGGCGTCCTCGAATGCGCCATCCCCGTAGGAGCCAGGCTTGCCGGCGAAGGCGTCCTCGAATGCGCCATCCCCGTAGGAGCCAGGCTTGCCGGCGAAGGCGTCCTCGAATGCGCCATCCGAGCCAGGCTTGCCGGCGAAGGCGTCCTCGAATGCGCCATCCCCGTAGGAGCCAGGCTTGCCGGCGAAGGCGTCCTCGAGTGCGCCATCGCCGTAGGAGCCAGGCTCGCCGGCGAAGGCGTCCTCGAGTGCGCCATCCCTGTAGGAGCCAGGCTTGCCGGCGAAGGCGTCCTCGAGTGAGCCTTCGCCGGCAAGCCTGGCTCCTACGCGATGGCGGCCGGGCAGGCGCTAAAGAATTACTTGAACCGCCGCTCAACCCCTTTCTCCACCAGAATCTTCGCCGAAATTTCCTCAACGGAGAAATGCGTGGAGTTGATGTGCGGGATGTTCTCGCGACGAAACAGGTTCTCCACCTCGCGCACTTCGAACTCGCACTGGGCGTAGCTCGAATAGCGGCTGTTGGGCTTGCGCTCGTGGCGGATCGCGGTGAGGCGGTCCGGGTCGATGGTCAGGCCGAACAGCTTGTGCTGGTGGGTGCGCAGGGCCGTCGGCAGCTGCAGGCGCTCCATGTCGTCTTCGGTCAACGGGTAATTGGCTGCGCGGATGCCGAATTGCATGGCCATGTACAGACACGTCGGCGTCTTACCACAACGCGACACGCCCACTAGGATCAGGTCCGCCTTGTCGTAATAATGCGTGCGCGCACCGTCGTCGTTGTCGAGGGCGAAGTTGACCGCCTCGATGCGTTCCATGTAATTGGAGTTGCTGCCAATCGAGTGGGACTTGCCGACGGTGTACGAAGAATGCTCGGTCAATTCCTGTTCAAGAGGCGCCAGAAAGGTCGAGAATATGTCGATCATGAAACCATTGGACGTTGCGAGGATCTCACGGATGTCCTGATTGACGATGGTGTCGAAGATGATCGGCCGGAAGCCGTCGTTTTCGGCGGCTTTGTTGATTTGTTGTACCATGGCCCGCGCTTTATCCGCGTTGTCGATGTACGGTCGCGTGAATTTGCTGAAGGTAATGTTTTCGAACTGCGCCAGAAGGCTTTGGCCGAGGGTTTCGGCTGTGATGCCGGTACCGTCGGAAATAAAGAAGGCAGATCGTTTCATTTGCACCTTGGGCCTTAAGCTAGTGACGAATCTTGGATATGATAGGCGCGATTTGCCGGCCGCCAGTGGCCCGCATTCTCACTTATTTTCCAGGTCCAGGCCATACAGCTGGCAAACGCTCCCTGGAGCAGCCGGCTTCTGAGCTTATCCAACACAGTTAGTGGAGAGATCACCTTGGTAGAGTACGTAGTTTCCCTCGATAAGCTCGGCGTCCATGATGTGGAGCACGTAGGGGGCAAGAACGCATCCCTGGGCGAGATGATCAGTAACCTGGCCGGTGCCGGTGTATCGGTGCCCGGTGGCTTCGCCACGACAGCTCAGGCTTATCGTGATTTTCTGGAGCTGAGCGGCCTGAACGATCAGATCCATGCCGCGCTCGACGCGCTGGACGTCGAAGATGTGAACGCCCTGGCCAAGACCGGTGCGCAGATCCGCCAATGGATCATGGAAGCCGAATTCCCCGAGAAGCTCAACGCCGAAATCCGCACCGCGTTCGCCACGCTGTCGGCCGGCAACCCTGACATGGCCGTGGCCGTGCGCTCTTCGGCGACCGCTGAAGACTTGCCGGACGCTTCCTTCGCCGGTCAGCAGGAAACCTTCCTGAACATCCGTGGCGTCGAAAACGTCATTCGCGCGGCGAAAGAAGTGTTCGCCTCGCTGTTCAACGATCGCGCCATCTCCTACCGCGTCCACCAGGGCTTCGACCACAAGCTGGTGGCCCTGTCGGCCGGCGTGCAGCGCATGGTCCGCTCCGAAACCGGCACCGCCGGCGTGATGTTCACCCTCGATACCGAATCGGGCTTCCGTGACGTGGTGTTCATCACCGGCGCCTACGGCCTGGGTGAAACCGTCGTACAAGGCGCGGTGAACCCGGATGAATTCTACGTCCACAAAGGCACGCTGGAAGCCGGTCGTCCGGCCATCCTGCGTCGCAACCTGGGCAGCAAAGCCATCAAGATGATCTACGGCGAAGTGGCCACGGCCGGTAAATCGGTCAAGACCATCGACGTCGACAAGGCCGATCGCGCCCGTTTCTGCCTGAGCGACGCCGAAGTCAGCGAGCTGGCCAAGCAAGCGATGATCATCGAGAAGCACTACAAGTGCCCGATGGACATCGAGTGGGCCAAAGACGGCGACGACGGCAAGCTCTATATCGTTCAGGCCCGTCCTGAAACCGTGAAGAGCCGTACCTCGGCCAACGTCATGGAACGCTACCTGTTGAAAGAAACCGGCACCGTGCTGGTTGAAGGTCGCGCCATCGGCCAGCGCATCGGCGCCGGCAAGGTCCGCATCATCAAGGACGTGTCCGAGATGGACAAGGTCCAGCCAGGCGACGTACTGGTCTCCGACATGACCGACCCGGACTGGGAACCGGTCATGAAGCGCGCCAGCGCCATCGTCACCAACCGTGGCGGCCGTACCTGCCACGCGGCGATCATCGCTCGCGAGCTGGGCATCCCGGCCGTGGTCGGTTGCGGCAACGCCACCCAGCTGTTGCAGGACGGCCAGGGCGTGACCGTTTCCTGCGCTGAAGGCGACACCGGCTACATCTTCGAAGGCGAACTGGGCTTCGACATCAAGAAGAACTCCGTGGATGCCATGCCGGATCTACCGTTCAAGATCATGATGAACGTCGGCAACCCGGATCGCGCCTTCGACTTCGCGCAACTGCCGAACGCCGGTGTGGGCCTGGCCCGCCTGGAATTCATCATCAACCGCATGATCGGTGTTCATCCGAAAGCGCTGTTGAACTACGACGGTCTGCCACAGGACATCAAGGACAGCGTCGACAAGCGCATCGCCGGTTACGACGATCCGGTTGGCTTCTATGTCGACAAACTGGTTGAAGGCATCAGCACCCTGGCTGCTGCGTTCACCCCGAAAAAGGTCATCGTGCGTCTGTCGGACTTCAAGTCCAACGAATACGCCAACCTGATCGGCGGCAAGCTCTACGAGCCGGAAGAAGAAAACCCGATGCTGGGCTTCCGCGGTGCTTCGCGTTACATCAGCGAAGCGTTCCGTGACTGCTTCGAGCTCGAGTGCCGCGCCCTCAAGCGCGTACGTAACGAGATGGGCCTCACCAACGTTGAAATCATGGTGCCGTTCGTCCGTACACTGGGCGAAGCTAGCCAGGTGATCGATCTGTTAGCCGAAAATGGCCTGGCCCGCGGCGAGAATGGTCTGCGCATCATCATGATGTGCGAGCTACCGTCCAACGCGATCCTCGCCGAAGAGTTCCTCGAGTTCTTCGACGGCTTCTCCATCGGTTCCAACGACCTGACCCAGCTGACCCTGGGCCTGGACCGTGACTCCGGGATCATCGCGCACTTGTTCGACGAGCGTAATCCGGCGGTCAAGAAGCTGTTGGCCAACGCGATCCAGGCCTGTAACAAGGCCGGCAAGTACATCGGCATCTGCGGTCAGGGCCCTTCGGACCACCCTGATCTGGCCAAGTGGCTGATGGAGCAGGGCATTGAAAGCGTTTCGTTGAACCCTGATTCCGTGCTGGAAACCTGGTTCTTCCTGGCGGAAGGTCAAGCCTCGGCTTGATCCTGTAGGAGCAGCCGGTCGACGCTCGATTGCTCGCGATGGACGGCTGAACACCGCGTTTATTCAGAATAAACGCGTCATCGTTGGCGACCATCGCGAGCAAGCTCGCTCCTACAATGATTGGCGGCGCGGTCGATGACCGGTTTCTTCAGAGATTCAAGCAGGGCGGGCTCCTCTGGAAGCCGCCCTTTTTTGTGCAAGAGCATTATGCAAAGCAGCAGCAACCTATTTCCTGTCGCCCTGATCAGCGCCGAACGACGCGGTGATCTGAGCGAAGATGTCTATCGTTTGAAACCCGGCAACAGCCCCGACGGCACCGTCGAACTGGCTGTGACACGTCTTGGCTTGGCCGACGAGCCCGCCGTGCGTGGCGTGCCGGTGATCCTGTTGCATGGCAGCTTTTCCAATCGCCGTTTCTGGTTTTCCCCCAAAGGCCTGGGGCTGGGCGCTTATCTGGCGCGCCTGGGCTTCGATGTGTGGATCGCGGAAATGCGCGGTCATGGCCTGTCCCAGCGCAACCAGAACTATCGCAACAACCGCGTTGCCGACTACGCTCGATACGATTTGCCTGCCATTGGCGCCTTCGTGCGTGAGCAAAGTGACCAGGTCCCGCACTGGATCGGTCACTCCCTCGGCGGCATTACGCTGGCTGCGGCATTGGGCGGTGACTACATCGGCGAAGCGCTCGTGGCGTCGGCGGCCTTCTTCGGCACACAGGTCAGCCGCACCTACTGGCCGTTGAAATTTCCGCCGGTGGAGTGGAGCGGGCGCTTTATTCTCAAGCGTTTTGCCCAGCTGTCGGGGTCGCGGCTCAAGCGCGGCCCGGAGGACGAGCCCATTGGCCTGGCGCTGGAAAGCATGCGCTGGTATGGCCTGTTCGGGCGTTTTGGCGATGCCGACAAGGATTGGTGGGCCGGACTGGCCGACGTCAAGTTGCCCGTGCTGGCCGTGAGTGCCACGGGTGACCATCAGGATCCGGCCTGGGCTTGTCAAAAACTGTTCGATCAGGTGGGTTCCGAGCATAAACAATTCATTACCCTGGGTCGCGAACAGGGCTTTGGCGATAATTTCGGTCACGTGGAAATGCTCGTCAGCAAAGCGGCCCAGACCGAAGTCTGGCCATTGGTCGCTCGCTGGCTGACTGATCAGCGCACACCGTTGCTCGGCGAAAAAACGGATTTGGTCACGGCGATCCGAGCCTGACGCTCTAACAAGGGCATTTCGCTCTCATCGGCTTGCGGCTAAGATATGACGCGTTGAGTTGTTCTGGTCATTTTCGATGGCTGTGCCCTCAGTGATGTTCGTGCTTGCCTTCCTCTCTACAGGAGTTTCTCGATGAAACATTACCTCACGCCTGACCTGTGCGACGCCTATCCGGAGCTGGTACAGGTGCTGGAACCGATGTTCAGCAATTTCGGCGGCCGTGATTCTTTCGGTGGTGAAATCGTGACCATCAAATGTTTCGAAGACAATTCGCGGGTAAAGGAGCAGGTCGAGCTCAAGGGGAATGGCAAAGTGCTGGTGGTCGACGGTGGCGGTTCCCTGCGTCATGCGTTGCTGGGTGACATGCTGGCCGAGAAAGCCGCGAAAAACGGTTGGGAAGGGCTGGTGATCTACGGTTGCATCCGCGACGTAGATATCATCGCGCAGACCGATCTGGGCGTTCAGGCCCTCGCCAGCCACCCGAGGAAATCCAACAGGCGTGGTGTCGGCGATCTCAACGTGCCTGTGACCTTTGCCGGCGTGACGTTCCACCCGGGCCATTACATTTATGCGGACAACAACGGCGTGATCATCTCGCCAAGCCCGCTGGAAATGCCTGAATAAGCTGGCGTCTGACAAAGGGGTGAGGATGTTCGAGGAAGAAAACGCGCAGTGGGGGCTGGTACATGCCCTGGTGCTGGACGGTAAAGGCGGTGCGCGTTCGATAGCCCGGACTGAACTCGATGACTTGCAGCTGCAGGCCCATGAAAGCCTGTGGCTGCACTGGGACCGCAGTCACCCGCAAACCCACACCTGGCTGCGTAAATCCAGCGGCCTGAGCGAATTCAGCTGTGACCTGCTGCTCGAAGAAAACACCCGGCCGCGGCTTCTGCCATTGCCGGACTCCGAACTGCTGCTGTTTTTGCGCGGGGTCAACCTCAACCCCGGGGCCGAACCGGAAGACATGGTGTCGGTGCGGATCTTCGCCTCGGCCAAGCGGATCATATCCCTGCGGTTGCGTCCATTGCGCGCCACCGATGAACTGCTGGTGCAGCTCGCGGAAGGCAAAGGACCGAAAACCGCCTCTGAACTCATCCTTTATATGGCTCAGTACCTCACCAACAAGGTGCAGGATCTGGTCAGTTGCCTCTCGGAAGTGGTCGATGAGGAAGAAGAAAAGCTGGATACCGACGAACGGTACACTCCCGAGCATGGAGCCGTTTTGCAGATCCGGCGCAGGGCGGCTGCGCTCAAACGTTTTCTCGCTCCGCAACGGGATATTTTCGGTCAGCTGACACGGATAAAACTACCCTGGTTCGTCGAGGACGATGGCGATTACTGGAACGAATTGAACAACAGCCTGACCCGTTATCTGGAGGAGCTGGAATTGACCCGGGAGCGGGTGGGGCTGGTCCTCGAGGCCGAAGATAGACGTTTGAGCGTGCGCATGAGCCGCACGATGTACCGCTTCGGGATCATCACCGGGATCTTTTTGCCGATGAGTTTTCTGACCGGTCTTCTGGGGATCAACGTCGGCGGAATCCCGTTCTCCGAAAGCCCTTATGGCTTCCCCGTAGCCTGTCTGTTGATGCTCTCTGTGGCACTGGGGCAGTGGTGGTTATTCCGACGTTTGCGCTGGGTCTGACGGTGTGCCATGTGACCCGGGCAAATTTGATCGCGTCTTTTCTCAGACATCACGAGAGGTGCGTATGCACGATCCGTTCGAACAGTCTTTGCGTGACATGCTCAAGGCATCACCGTCCACCCGGGACGACGATGCGTGCCTTGGCCGTGTACTGAAAACCGCCAACCGCCAGGTCGGCGCCGGTGATCTGTTCAGCCTGCTGGGCCGCTGGCTGCCCGCGCTGATGATTGCCTTGAATAACGGATCGGCCCACGTCTCGCCGGTCTCCCGTCACCGTAAACCTACCGCTCGCACTGCAGATAAGGCTGATTGAATATGGAACTTGATCTCTGGACTCAGAGCCTCGTCACTGCAATGACTGCGTTATGGACCAAGGTTGCGAATTTCATCCCGAACCTGTTCGGTGCACTGGTTGTTTTGCTATTGGGTTTCGTCGTTGCGAAACTTTTGGACACTTTGTTGTCCAAGTTGCTCGCCAAGCTGGGACTCGATCGTCTGATGGGCGGTACCGGCCTGACCAAATTGCTGTCCCGGGCCGGTCTGCAAGTGCCGATCTCGACGTTGATCGGGAAGATCGTCTACTGGTTCGTCCTGCTGATTTTTTTGGTTTCGGCCGCAGAATCCCTTGGACTTGAACGAGTTTCAGCTACGCTGGATATGCTTGCGCTATATTTGCCGAAGGTATTCGGTGCCGCGCTGGTGCTGCTGGTGGGTGTGTTGCTGGCGCAATTGGCCAATGGGCTGGTGCGTGGAGCGGCAGAGGGTGTAGGACTGGATTACGCTGCCGGCCTGGGGCGAATTGCCCAAGGCCTGGTGATTATCATCAGTATTTCGGTCGCGATCAGCCAGTTGGAGGTCAAGACTGACCTGCTCAACCATGTGATTGTGATCGTTTTGATTACCGTTGGTCTGGCGGTTGCGCTGGCCATGGGATTGGGAAGCCGGGAAATTGCCGGGCAGATTCTTGCGGGAATCTATGTGCGTGAGTTGTATCAGGTTGGGCAACAAGTGAGCGTTGGCGAGGTCGAAGGTCAGATCGAAGAGATCGGCACGGTTAAAACCACATTGCTGACCGATGAGGGTGAGCTAGTCTCTCTCTCCAATCGGATCCTCCTGGAGCAGCATGTGAGTAGCCGCTAACCCGGCAAACCCTGCTAATGTATGCCGCCGCTGAAAGCCCGCAAGGGCCGCGGCGGACATTGACCTGACTGTCGGCCCGACTTGTTTTGAATAAAGCTCAATCGCTCTCCACGCGCTACGACCCCCGCGAGCTCTCTGATGAGGAGTTGGTCGCGCGCTCGCACACCGAGCTGTTTCACGTAACGCGCGCCTATGAAGAACTGATGCGGCGTTACCAGAGAACATTATTTAACGTCTGTGCACGGTACCTTGGGAACGATCGCGACGCAGACGATGTCTGTCAGGAAGTGATGCTGAAGGTGTTGTATGGCTTGAAGAACTTCGAGGGGAAATCGAAGTTCAAGACATGGCTATATAGCATCACGTACAACGAATGCATCACGCAGTATCGGAAAGAACGGCGAAAGCGTCGCTTGATGGATGCTTTGAGTCTGGACCCCCTCGAGGAAGCGTCTGAAGAAAAGGCG